>JBFFUJ010000122.1:0-7507 GCA_041571375.1 Lysobacterales bacterium
ACAGACGCCAGAAGCAGCGGCTTCAGGATGAGGGCGTGGTGTTCATCGACGGCCGGATCGATCTCGAACGCTACGGCTACCGCGGAGCGCTGGACACGCTGTTGTGGAGCGAACCGCTGTGACGGCAGAATGGACCAACAGGTACCGCTTCGAGGAATTTTCCGAAGACTTTGCGATCCGGCTCTGCCTGAAGGGCCCCGGAGACGTTGCATGATGCGATCCGTCCGCTCGGCGTGGACCGCTCTGCGCGCGCGCAGGTGGCTGTCACTGGCATTCGACGTCGCCGTCATCGTGGCCCTGTTCCTTGCGGTACACACCTGGCAGACGCGCGATCTGCCGGTCGACCGGCCGGCGCCGCCCACCGTGCTGCCGCTGCTCGGGAGCGGTCAAGCGCAATCCGCCATCGCGCCCGGGAGGGCGGGAATCGTCTACTTCATGGCGCCCTGGTGCCGCGTCTGCAAGGCCAGCATCGGCAATCTGGACAGCCTGGTGGCCGCCGGGGCCGTACCCTGGGCCACCGTCGTCGCGCTCGACTTCGTGGAGCCTGGCGAGGTGCAGGCATTCATCGAGCAGACGGACATCGACCTGCCGGTGCTGCTGGGCCGGTCTCAGACCGCCGCCGACTGGTCTGTGCGGGCTTTCCCGACCTACTACGTAATCGATTCCAACGGCAGGATCGACAGCCGGTCCGTCGGCTATTCGACCTGGCTCGGGATGCGCTGGCGCAGCTGGCTGGCGGGGCCCTGAAGCCGACCTCGGGAGCTGGCTGCGCGTGCGCCGTCGCGGGGGACCAGTGAGGCCCTAGCGCAGCGCTTGCGCGTGGTGGCGCAGGTGTTCCTCGATGAAGGTCGCCACGAAGAAATAGCTGTGGTCGTACCCCTCCTGCAGTCGAAAGAGCAGGGGGTAGTGGCTCGCGATGGAGCCCTGCTCGAGCGAGCCGGGTTTAAGCTGGTCGCTGAGCCATTCGTCTTCGGTGCCCTGGTCAATCAGCAGCGGCAGCTTCTGCTGCGCATCGCCGATCAGCATGGCCGCGTCATATTCGGCCCAGTCATTACGGTTTTCGCCGAGGTATTGCGAGAACGCCTTCTGGCCCCAACCGCAATTGGATGGATTGCAGATCGGAGCGAAAGCGGATACGGACAGATACTTGCCCGGGTTTTTCAGGTAACAGACCAGCGCGCCGTGACCGCCCATCGAGTGGCCGCTGATGCCCCATTTACCGTTCACCGGAAGCTCGGCCTCGACCAGCGCGGGCAACTCCTCGGTCACGTAGTCGTACATCCGGTAATGTGCAGACCACGGCGCCTGCGTCGCGTTGACGTAAAAACCGGCCCCGGATCCGAAATCGTATTCGTCGTGCTCCCCCGGGAAGTCGGTGCCGCGCGGGCTGGTGTCGGGGCAGACCAGTGCCAGGCCGAGCTCGGCGGCGCTGCGCTGCGCGCCGGCCTTGATCATGAAGTTCTCGTCGGTGCAGGTCAGCCCGGACAGCCACAGCAACGCGGGCACCGGACCCTGCTGCGCCTGAGGCGGCAGGAACACACTGAAAGTCATGTCGCAGGCGCAGGCCTCGGAGCGGTGCCTCAGTCGCCGGATTTCACCGCCGAAGGCCTGGGTTCGGGCAACCAGTTCCATGGGGCAGCCGCTCAGTAGAGCACGACCGAGCGGATGCTTTTGCCCTCGTGCATCAGGTCGAACGCCGTATTGATCTCATCCAGGCGCATGGTGTGCGTCACCATGTCGTCGATGTTGATCTCGCCGCGCATGTACTGCTCGACGTAGCCGGGCAACTCGGTGCGTCCGCGAACTCCGCCGAAAGCCGTTCCGCGCCAGACCCGCCCTGTGACCAACTGGAACGGGCGGGTGCGGATCTCCTGTCCGGCGCCGGCGACGCCGATGATCACCGACTCGCCCCAGCCCTTGTGGCAGCACTCGAGCGCCGACCGCATCAGGTCGACGTTGCCGACGCATTCGAATGAATAGTCTGCCCCGCCGTCGGTCAGGTCGACGATGACGTCCTGGATCGGCTGGTCGTGGTCCTTCGGGTTGACGCAGTCCGTCGCCCCGAGCATGCGGGCCATTTCGAACTTGTCTTCGTTGATGTCCACCGCGACGATGCGGCCGGCCTGCGCCATGACAGCCCCCTGGATCACGCTGAGGCCGATGCCGCCGAGGCCGAAGACCACCACCGTTGCGCCCGGCTCCACCCTGGCCGTGTTGAGTACCGCGCCGATGCCGGTGGTGATCCCGCAGCCGAGCAGGCAGACCTTGTCGAGCGGCGCTTCCTTGCTGATCTTCGCGACGGCGATTTCGGGCATGACCGAGTATTCGGAAAAGGTGGACGTGCCCATGTAGTGATAGAGCGTCTTGCCGTTACAGGAAAAGCGGCTGCTGCCGTCGGGCATCAGCCCCTGGCCCTGGGTGGCTCGTATCGCCTGGCACAGATTGGTTTTGCCGGACTTGCAGAATTCACATTCGCGGCATTCCGGCGTGTAGAGCGGTATGACGTGATCGCCGGGGCTGACACTGGTCACGCCGGCTCCGACCTCTTCGACCACCGCACCGCCTTCGTGTCCGAGTATCGAGGGAAAGATGCCCTCGGGATCGTCACCGCTCAGGGTGTAGGCATCGGTATGGCAGACCCCGGTGGCCACGTTGCGAACCATGACCTCGCCTTCCCGCGGGCCGGCGACGTCGATTTCCTCGATCTGTAGTGGTTGGCCTGCTTCCCAGGCGACGGCGGCTCTCGATTTCATGGGCTCCTCGCGCGTTCCTCGAGCGATGAATGATACCCCCAGCGCGCCGCCGGCGCTATCGACGGCCCCGCCGGCATGCGGGCCGGGCCGTCAGCATCAGTGGTGGGCGATTTCCCTGTCGGTGAACAGGTAGTCCTTCAGTTCCTTGTCGAACGACGGATCGCGCCGACGGATCCACTCGAGCACCATGGCCGCATGTTCCTTCTCCTCGTCGCGGTTGTGCGCGAGGATGGCCCTCAGCTCGTCGTCCTTGCAGGCGTCGACGCGCTGGTTGTACCAGTCGACAGCCTCCAGTTCCTCCATCAGCGAGATGATGGCGCGATGCATGTCGCGGGTCTCGTCGGTCAGCTCCCCGACGGGTTCGTGGTAGCCTTCGTTGGCCATGGCGGGTCTCCTTCAGCGTTTCAGCAGGTCGGCCACGGGATTGGTGGCGTGCAGGTGAAGATCCCTTTGCGGATACGGAATGCTGCAGCCGGCCTCTTCGAGACGGGCTTTGCCCTGCTCGAGCAGGTCCCCGTAGACGGACCAGTAGTCGCCGCTGTTGGCCCAGGGCCGTACCGCGAAGTCCACGCTGCTGTCGCCCAGATTGAGCACGAAAATCTTGGTTTCCGGATCTTCGAGGATCAGGGGGTGCTCGGCGCACAGCCGGGTCAGCACCTCGCGCGCGACCTTGAGGTCGTCGTCATAGCTGACCCCGAACACGAGGTCGACGCGCCGCGTGTCGTTCGCCGAGTAGTTGGTGATGGTGTCGGCCGAAATCTGGCTGTTGGGGATGATGATTTCCTTGTTGTCGGGCGTGGTGAGCACGGTACTGAAAATCTTTATGTCCTTGATCGACCCCGATACCCCGGCCACCTCGACGAAGTCACCCGCTTTGAACGGGCGGAACAGCACCAGCATGACGCCGGCCGCGAAGTTGCCCAGTGAATCCTTCAATGCCAGGCCGACGGCCAGGCCGGCGGCGCCGACGATCGCCATCAGCGAAGTGACCGGTATGCCGAGCGTGTCCAGCGCGGCCAGTATGACCGCGACCAGCAGCACGGCAAAGACGACGTTGCTGAGAAAGTTGACCAGCGTCACATCGAGCTCGGCCCGCTCGAGCAGCTTTCTGCAGACATTCGTGATGCGGCGTGCGACCCATTTACCGGCGACGTAGATCACCAGGGCCAGCACGATATTGATCGACCAGTCGACGATCGTCGGCAGCAGGTTGGCGTCCGTAATGAATGTCTCGAAGGATTCCATCAACTCCTCTCCTGTCTCTTTCTGTGTCCAGCGGTCCGGTCAGGCGACGTCGCCACCCGGCTCCAGAAATTGCTCCATCTGGTCGGCGGCCGAGGCCACGCGGCCGATCACGTAGTCGAGCTCCTGTTCGCCGACAAAGGCGTAGGGAAGGTTCTCGCACATCTTGATGTATGGCACGCCATCGAGATCGCCCACGGCAAGATAGCCCACCCTCTGGGTCAGGTTGATGCGCAGGCACTTTTCCGCGGCGAGGTCGGCCAGCGGGGCCACCGGTGTCTCGACGCGCAGCACCCTGCGGCCGTCATTTGTTTTTAGTTCGGCGAGAAACATGCTCTGGCGCCGATTGCTGCCGTCGATCGGGTATTCGAAGCTGAGTATGAACGGCTCGTCGATCTCCAGTTCGTACAGGTCGAGCATATGGCTGCGGATTTCCGAAAAGGTTTCCATGCGTTTCTCCCGGGCCGAGGCGGCTTACTTGGGCGCGAGCCGGACGGCGCCATCCAGGCGGATGGTTGTGCCGTTCAGATACGGGCTCTCGATGATATTGCCGGCCAGCACGGCAAATTCCGCGGCCTTGCCCAGACGGGAGGGAAACGGAATCGATGCCGCCAGGGCTTCCTGGATTTGTTCCGGCATGCCGTCCACCATCGGTGTCCAGAAAATGCCCGGAGCGATGGTCATGACGCGGATCCCAAAGCGGGACAGCTCGCGTGCCATCGGCAGGGTCATTCCGACGATGCCGCCCTTCGAGGCCGAATAGGCGGCCTGGCCGATCTGGCCCTCGTAGGCGGCCACCGAGGCCGTGTTGATGATTACGCCGCGCTCGTTGTCGTCGAACGGCTCATTGTTCTGCATCAGGTTGGCGGCGGCCTTGGCCACGTTGAAGCTGCCGACCAGGTTGACCATGATCGTATTCGTGAAAAAGCCGAGCTCCATGGGTGCTTCGCGGCCCAGTACGCGCGCGGCACCGATGATCCCGGCGCAGTTCACCGCGACGTTGAGTCCCCCGTTCTCGGCCGATGCCTGCTCCAGCGAGGCGATGACACCGTCTTCCGAAGTCACATCGGTGCGGATATACGGTGCGCCGAGCTCCGCTTCCATTGCGGCGCCCCGTTCGTCATTGATGTCCAGCATGACCGCTTTGCCGCCGTGGTCCAGGATATGGCGGACGACCGCCAGCCCGAGTCCGGAGACGCCGCCGGTTACGGCCGCTTTGACCTGATTCAGTTGCATCGCAGTTGCTCCTTGAAAGGATTACGTAGTGAATGACCGGGCAACAGCCTGTCAGTTTAACGGTGTGCCGCGTCCGATGCTAAATTTCCACCGCGACCGCCACGGCCTCGCCGCCGCCCAGACACAGGGAAGCGACGCCCCGCTTCAGATTGCAGCGGCGCAGAGCATGCAGCAGCGTCACCAGGATGCGGGCCCCGGAGGCGCCGATCGGGTGGCCCAGGGCACAGGCGCCGCCGTTGACGTTGACCCTGGCGTGGTCGAGTCCGTTGTCCGCCATGGCCGCCATGGTGACAGTCGCGAAGGCCTCGTTGATTTCGAACAGGTCGACATCGTCCATCGACCAACCGGCTTGATCGACCACTTTGGCGATCGCGGTCGACGGCGCGGTGGTGAACCATTCCGGTTCGTGGGCGAAGGTGGCGTGCGCGACGATCCGGGCCAGCGGGCTCAGGCCACGGCGTTCGGCCTCGGCCCCGTCCATCAGCACCGTCGCCGCGGCACCGTCCGAAATCTTCGAGGCGTTGGCTGCCGTTACCGTGCCGTCCTTTTTGAAGGCCGGCCGCAAGGTGGGAATCTTGCCCAGGTTGCAGCGATGCGGCTCTTCGTCCTCGTCGCACACGTGTTCGCCCTTGCGGGTCCTGACCGTGACCGGCACGATTTCGTCGACGAATTCGCCCTCGTGCACGGCGCGCTGGGCACGCTCCACCGACGCGTGTGCAAACGCATCCTGGTCAACCCGGGTGAAGCCGTACTTGTCCGCGCACATTTCGCCGAAAATACCCATGAGTTGTCCGTCGTAGGGGCTCTGCAGGCCGTCCCAGAACATGTGATCCAGCACTTCGCCATGACCCATGCGCAGGCCGTGGCGGGCTTTCTGCAGCAGGTAAGGCGAATTGGTCATGCTCTCCATGCCGCCGGCCACGACGATTTCCGAACTGCCGGCACGGATGGCGTCGTGGCCCAGCATGACCGCCTTGAGCCCGGAGCCGCAGACCTTGTTGATGGTCATGCAGCCGACCGAGACGGGTATGTTGGCCTTTAACGCAGCCTGGCGGGCCGGTGCCTGGCCGAGGCCGCCCGGCAACACGCAGCCCATGATCACTTCGCTAAGATCGGCCGCGTCGATCCCCGCGTGCTCCACGGCGCCGGCGATGGCCGCTGCGCCGAGGTCGATGGCGCTGAGATCGTTGAACTGGCCCTGGAATGACCCGATCGGCGTCCGCTTGGCGCCGACGATTACGACGGTCTGTTCTGACATGCTGTGTCTCCGATAAAGATGCCGCCTGAACCTCTGTTCAGTGTTTGTGCCGCCCCGGGAAGCGGTGCGGTTTACCCATGAACGGCAGCTTGAGCTTGCCGAGCGTGGCGATGCGCTCCTCCGCCATGCGATCGGCGGCCTGCCAGGTCGGGATGGAGTCGCGTTCCGCAATCTTGAAAATCCGCCCGACATTGTAGTAGATCGTGCGGGTCATCCGCAGTGCCCGTTCGTGGTTCCAGCCTTCGAATTCGATCGAAACGTTCATCAGGCCGCCGGCATTGACCGCGTAGTCCGGAGCGTACAGGATGCCGCGTGCTTCCAGTTCGCTGCCGGCCTGGTTGTCGGCCAGCTGGTTGTTGGCCGGACCGGCCACGATCCTGCATTTCAGCCGCGGAATGGTCTCTTCGTTGATCACCGCGCCCAGCGCGCAGGGGGCGAAAACGTCGACGTCGAGATCGTAGATCTCGTCCGTGCCGACGGCTTCGGCGCCCAGCTCGACGGCCTGGTCCACCGAGTCCTGCATGATGTCGCAGATGAATACCTTGGCGCCCTCCTCGCGCAGTTGTTTGACCAGGTGAATGCCGACATGGCCGGCACCCTGTATCGCGATGCTCCGATGCGACATGTCCTCGTCGTCGAACAGTTTGTGCAGCGCGGCTTTCATGCCCTGGATGGTGCCGTGCGCGGTGTACGGGGAGGGGTCGCCCGACCCGCCATGCACCTGGTGCACGCCGACCACGTTTTCGGTTTCCTGGAAAATGAATTCCATGTCGTTGACGTCGATGCCGACGTCCTCGGCGGTGATGTAACGGCCGTGCAGCGTATCGATGAAGCGGCCGAAGGCGCGGAACAGGGCCTCCGATTTGTCCCGGTGCGGGTCGCCCATGATGACCGCCTTCCCGCCACCGAGGTTCAGCCCGGAGACGGCCGCCTTGTAGGTCATGCCACGGGACAGCCGCAGCACGTCGCGCAGGGCTTCTTCCTCCGTCTCATAGGGCCACATGCGGGTGCCGCCGAG
>JBFFUJ010000123.1:0-7428 GCA_041571375.1 Lysobacterales bacterium
GCCGGGTTCGAGGTATTGGTGCAGGAGGTGATCGCGGCGATCACCACGGCGCCGTCCTTGAGGTCGAAGTCCTGATCGGCATACTGGACCTGGGCGATCGGTGCGATGTACTGCTGGCTCTGATCGTGGCCGACCGCCGTGTCGCCGCCCTCGTTTTCAAAACGGGCTTCGGCGGCCGTCTTGCGCGCCGCATCGTGGTCCCCCATGTGCCGCTGGAAATCTCGGTCGGCTTCGCTCAGCAACACCCGGTCCTGCGGGCGTTTGGGCCCGGCGAGACTGGGCTGAACGTCGGCCATGTCGAGTTCCAGCACGGCGCTGTAAGCCGCATCGGTTTGGCCCGGTTCCCGGAACATGCCCTGGGCCTTCATGTAGGCCTCGACCAGTGCCACCTGCTCGTCCGACCGCCCCGAGAGCGAGAGATAACGGAGGCTTTCGTTGTCCACGGGGAAAATGCCGCAGGTGGCGCCGTACTCGGGGGCCATGTTGGCGATGGTCGCCCGGTCGGCCAACGGCAGGTTGTCCAGCCCGCCGCCGAAGAACTCGACGAACTTGCCAACCACGCCGTGCTGACGCAGCATCTGTGTCACGGTCAGCACCAGGTCGGTCGCGGTGGCTCCCTCCGGCAGACGTCCGGTCAGGCGGAATCCGACGACCTGGGGGATCAGCATCGTGATGGCCTGGCCGAGCATGGCGGCTTCGGCTTCAATGCCGCCGACGCCCCAGCCGAGGACGCCGATGCCATTGATCATCGTCGTGTGCGAATCCGTGCCGACCACCGTGTCGGGGTACGCCGTCCCGTTGACGCCGAAGACCACTCGCGCGAGGTATTCCAGATTGACCTGGTGGACGATGCCCGTATTCGGCGGGACCACGCGGAAATTGCTTAATGCGGACTGGCCCCAGCGCAGGAAGCTGTAGCGCTCCCGGTTGCGCTGGAACTCGATGCGGTTGTTGAGATCGAGAGAATCCGGCCGTCCGAAACTGTCGACCTGCACCGAGTGGTCGATGACCAGTTCGGCGGGCGAAAGAGGGTTGATCTGTTTCGGATCACCACCCAGCGCGGTCACGGCGTCGCGCATCGCCGCGAGGTCCACCACCGCGGGCACGCCGGTGAAGTCCTGCAGGACCACGCGCGAGGGGGTGAAGGCGATCTCGGTGCTCGGCTCGGCCTGAGGGTCCCAGCGGCACAGGGCTTCGATGTCGCCGTGCGTGACATCGATACCGTTTTCGTTGCGCAACAGATTCTCGAGCAGGATCTTCAGGCTGAACGGGAGATGGCCGATGTCGTATTCGCGGCCGAGTTTCGGCAGGCTCCAGTAGCGATACTCGCGGCCGTTGACAGTGAAACTGGCGGCGGTGGAAAAAGAGTCGCCCATGTTGATCTCCCTTGTGCTGATTGCTGCCTGGGTGAACTGCAAATTATCGCCCAATTCGCCCGCACTGAACAGTTCGCGGGGCCGGGCCGTACCGTGGCGCCGCCACCTGTTGGGAATCTCAACCCATCAGGAAGGCCCGGGCTTCGCGGATGATGGATTTGCGGCCGAACATGAGCTCCAGGCGGCCGCCGCCCAGCTGGCGCCACAGGGTGGCCGAGCGCAGCCCTGCAAACAGCAAGGTGCGAACCCAGGCTACCGTGCGCTGGTTTTTCAGATACTGGGGTTTTCCATTGACGACGATCCGGGGCGACAGTCGGCTGATGGTCGCGGAGTAAAGTGCTGACACTTCCTCGGCCTGCTGGTCTTCGCGTTCATACTGTTCGAGGTCCGTGCCATGCTGCGCGATTTGCTCCAGGCGCCGGCCGACCTCCTCCTGGATCCCGTTCGCGCGATGAAACTTGCGCTCGATCTGCAGCAGGCCGACGCCGTAACGGAGGGACTCGACGTATCGGTTCTCGCCCTGCAGTACCGCGAGCATGGTCTCGACACCGAGTTTCAGCCGCTCGGTGGAGCCGTAGACGTCCTCCACCGTGGCGGCTTCGAGTCGAAACAGGCTGTCCAGGCTGGCGCTGGCGGCATAGCCTGACCAGGTTCCGTGGCACGCGGCCTGGCGGACCAGTTCGGTCGCCTGGAACACTCCGGCCAATGCGAAGTAGCGGTCCTTCATGCGCCTGCCGCAACCCGGTTTCGGGAGGACCGCTCCGCGGTTGGCGTATCGGCCCAATCGATCACGCCGCCGCCAAGGCAAACCTCGTCGTCGTAGAGGACGACCGACTGGCCGGGGGTCACGGCGCGCTGCGGGTTGTCGAAGCCGAGCACGAGGTGATCATCACCCATTTCCAGCACTGCACAGGGCTGATCCACTTGCCGATACCTGACTTTGGCCGTGAGCCGGCAGCCCGTCGCGGGGGCTGTGCCCGCTACCCAACTGAGGTCCCGGGCCCGCAGCCGATTCGAGAACAGCCAGGGGTGGTCGTGCCCCTGGCCCACATACAGCACGTTTGCATCCATGTCTTTGTGCAGAACATACCACGGCTCTTCGCCGAAACCCTGGCGGCCACCAATTCCCAGCCCCTGGCGCTGACCGAGCGTGTAGTACATCAGGCCGCTGTGCTCGCCGATTGTGCGACCTTCAGGCGTCCTGATCTCACCGGGGCAGGGCGGGATGTAGCGACTCAGGAAAGACCTGAAGTCCCGCTCGCCGATGAAACAGATCCCGGTGCTGTCCTTCTTGTCGTGCACGGGCAGGCCGGCTTCGGCGGCGCGGGTGCGCACCTCCGCCTTGAGCAGCACTCCGACCGGAAACACGGTACGGGCGAGCTGCTGCTGACCCAGCGTGTACAGGAAATAACTCTGATCCTTGCTCCGGTCGCGTCCGCGCAGCAGCCGAAACCGGCCGTCAAGACAGTCGCTGCGAACATAGTGGCCGGTCGCGATCGAATCCGCCCCGAGGTCGGAGGCGTGCTCCAGAAAGGTCTTGAACTTGATCTCCCGGTTACACAGGATGTCGGGATTTGGTGTCCGGCCGGCACGGTATTCCGCGAGGAAGTCCTCGAAGACGCGATCCCAGTATTCGGCGGCGAAATTACGGCGGTGGAGCGGAATGGCCAGGAGGTCCGCCACGGCCTGAGCATCGGCAGCGTCTTCCTTCGCTGCACAGGCGCCGTCGCGGTCATCTTCCTCCCAGTTCTTCATGAACATGCCGGCGAGATCCCTGCCGGCTTCCCGCAGCAGAAGCGCGGAGACAGAGGAATCCACGCCGCCCGACATGGCGACCATGATCCCGGTCTGCAAGCAGTGCTGCGCGTTCATGCTGCTATAGATGGGGGCAGTGGGCGGAAGCTAAAGGCCGCTTTCCGCCTGCGCTTCTAGATTGCCGGCAACTGGGCTAAAATCGCGCGCATGGGAAGAGAACTCGAGTCTCACAAGAATCACGGACTGGCGGTCGAGGAGTCGCGTCCGGAAGTCACGCTGCCTCCGATGTATCGCGTGATTCTGCTGAACGATGACTACACGCCGATGGATTTCGTCATCGAAATCCTCAAGCTGTTCTTCGGCATGGGCCACGACCAGGCCACCCAGGTCATGCTGCACGTGCACACCCGGGGCAAGGGGGTCTGCGGCGTCTTCACCTACGAAATCGCCGAGACCAAGGTGGCCCAGGTGAACGAGTTCTCACGGCAGAACGAGCACCCGTTGAAGTGCACCATGGAGAAAGCCTGAACCAGGCGCGGGGGTGAACGGTCGAAAGTATGACTCACAGGGATCGCGGCGGCGCGCCAGAGCGGCGCCCCGCCCGGCGTTAAGGAGCACATCGCATGTTTAGCAAGGAGCTCGAACTTTCGATCAGCCAGGCCTATCAGGAAGCCCGGGAAAACCGCCACGAATACCTGACGGTCGAGCACATGCTGCTGGCGCTGCTCGACAACGCCTCGGCGCTCAGCATACTCGGAGCCTGCGGCGCCGACATTTCGGAGCTGGAAAAGGATATCCGCAAAGTCCTGGAAGATACCGTGCCTTCGCTCGACGAGACGGAGAGCCGCGACACCCAGCCGACAATCGGTTTCCAACGCGTGCTGCAGCGCGCCCTGTACCACGTGCAGTCGGCCGGCAAGGAGGAAGTGCTCGGCGCCAACGTGCTGGTCGCGATCTTCAGCGAGAAGGATTCCTACGCCAATTACCTCCTCAATCGGCACAACATCACCCGTCTGGACGTCGTCAACTTTATTTCGCACGGCATCAGCCGCATCGAGGGTGGACCATCCGCTGAGAGCGAAGAGCCGACCCTGGAAGCCGGTGAGGAAGGGGCGGATAAGAAGGACACGGCGCTGGAGCGCTATACGTCGAACCTCAACCAGCGTGCCCGCGATGATCTCATCGACCCGCTGATCGGACGCGAGCGCGAGATCGAGCGCACCGTTCAGGTACTGTGCCGGAGGCGCAAGAACAACCCGTTGTTCGTCGGCGAGGCCGGAGTGGGCAAGACCGCAATGGCTGAAGGGCTGGCTTTGCGCATCGTCCAGGGCGAGGTGCCGGAAATCCTGGCCAATGCGAACATTTATGCACTGGACCTGGGTGCACTGCTGGCGGGTACGAAATACCGGGGCGATTTCGAGAAACGGCTGAAGGCCGTGGTCAAGGAACTGCAGGGCATTCCGGATGCCATTCTGTTCATCGACGAGATCCACACCATCATCGGAGCAGGTGCGGCCTCGGGCGGCGTCATGGACGCCTCCAATCTGATCAAGCCGGTCCTGGCTTCCGGCGAACTGCGCTGCATCGGGTCGACGACATTCCACGAATTCCGTGGCGTCTTCGAAAAGGACCGCGCCCTGGCCCGCCGGTTCCAGAAGATCGACATCACCGAGCCCAGCGTCAGCGAGACGGTTGAAATTCTCCGTGGACTGAAGAGCCGGTTCGAACAGCACCACCACGTGCAGTACACCGACGAGGCGCTGTGCGCAGCGGCCGAGCTCTCGGCGCGGCACATCAACGACCGGCACCTGCCGGACAAGGCGATCGACGTGATCGACGAGGCGGGCGCCCGCCAGCGCCTGAAGGTGGAAGACGAACGCAAGCGCGTGCTGGACGAGCGTGACATCGAGGAAATCGTCGCCCACATGGCGCGGATACCGGCCAAGCAGGTTTCGGTATCGGACCGCGACGCCCTGCGTCACCTGGAGCGTGACCTGAAGCTGGTCGTCTTCGGGCAGGATGAGGCGATCGGCGCACTGGCGTCCGCGATCAAGATGACCCGTGCGGGCCTGGGCGACGCCGAAAAGCCGATTGGCTGCTTCCTGTTCTCCGGACCGACGGGTGTCGGCAAAACCGAGGTCACCCGCCAACTGGCATTGACCATGGGCATCGAGCTCATCCGCTTCGACATGTCGGAATACATGGAAGCGCACTCGGTGTCGCGCCTGGTCGGCGCACCGCCCGGCTACGTGGGCTTCGACCAGGGGGGGCTGCTCACCGAGGCGGTCACGCGAAACCCCCATGCGGTGCTGCTGCTGGACGAAATCGAAAAGGCCCATCCGGACATCTTCAATATCCTGCTGCAGGTCATGGACCACGGCAAACTGACGGATGCCAACGGTCGCGAGGCGGATTTCCGCAACGTGATACTGGTCATGACCACCAATGCCGGTGCCGCGCAGAGCGCACGTCGCTCGATCGGCTTTTCAGAGCAGGATCACTCCAGCGACGCCCTCGAAGTGATCCGCAAGTCGTTCGCGCCGGAATTCCGCAACCGCCTGGACGCGATCATCAATTTCCGGTCCCTGGATCTGCCGGTCATCCTGATGGTGGTCGACAAGTTTCTGCTGGAACTGGAGGAGCAGCTCGCCCTGAAGGAGGTCTCGATCACGGTCAGCCGGGCCGCGCGTGAGTGGCTGGCCGAAGAGGGCTTCGACCCGAAGATGGGGGCGCGGCCGATGAAGCGGGTGATTCAGGAGCAGATCAAGCGCCCACTGGCGGATGCGCTGCTGTTCGGGGACCTGGCCGAGGGTGGTGAGGTCAAGGTGGAAGTCCCGCCGAAACGCAGTCCGGCCAAGGGCGGGGAGAAAAAGCTGCGCCTGAAGGTCAAGCCGCGTAAGCCGGAACCAAAAGCATTGCCTGCTTCCACCGACTGAGCGAGCGGCAGTCGTTATTTCGAACGGTAGGTGATCCGTCCTTTGGAGAGGTCGTAGGGTGTGAGTTCGACCTTGACCTTGTCGCCGGTCAGTATCCGTATGTAGTGCTTGCGCATGCGCCCCGAAATGTGGGCGGTGACCACGTGCCCGTTTTCGAGCTCAACCCGAAACATCGTGTTCGGCAGGGTCTCCGTGACCACGCCATCCATTTCGATTACGTCTTCTTTTGCCATGGGCCCTCAACGGTTTTCGAAGAGGCGCTATTGTGCCACAAATGACCGGCGCTGGTGTTGACACAAATGGGGTTTGCCTTACAATACCCATCCTCCGCGGGAATAGCTCAGTTGGTAGAGCACAACCTTGCCAAGGTTGGGGTCGCGAGTTCGAGTCTCGTTTCCCGCTCCAGACAAATCAATCGCTTACGACGATCTGGCTGATCGTGATACGAACTGCTGACAACCGCGCCAGCCAGGGTCGAGAGTCCAAAGGCCTGCAACCGGATCGTTGCGGGCCTTTTTTGTGGCGGGCACGTCGCGATAGACTAGGCGGGTGTGACACGACATAGGAGGTCCGCACCCCGATGTCGTTGTTTGGCGAACTCAAACGGCGCAATGTGTTCCGCGTGGCGATCGCCTACCTGGCGGCGTCCTGGCTGCTGATCGAGGTCGCCGAGACGATTTTTCCCCTGTTCGGATTCGGCGACACGCCGGCGCGCCTCGTCGTCATCCTGCTGGTCATCGGTTTTCCGTTGTTCCTGGTCTTTTCCTGGCTGTACGAGCTCACGCCCGAGGGGCTGAAGCTGGAGAAGGACGTCGACCGTACCGGGCCGGCGTCGCGTGCCGGCACCACGCGCCTGGACCGCGTTATCATGGTGCTGCTGGTTCTGGCGGTGGGCTATTTCTCGGTGGACAAGTTCGTCATCGAGCCGCGGCGGGTGGCGGAGATCGTCGAGGAGACGGCGCAGCAGGCCCGTTCGGCGGCGCTGGTCGAGTCCTATGGCGAGCAGTCCATCGCGGTGTTGCCGTTCGTCAACCTGAGTGCCGATCCCGAGCAGGAGTATTTCGCCGACGGCATCTCCGAAGAGATCCTCAACCTGCTGGCGCAGATCCCCGAACTGCGGGTGATTTCGCGCTCCTCGGCGTTTTCCTTCAAGGGCAGGGACATCGCCATTCCGGAGGTGGCGAGGCAGCTGAACGTCGCGCACGTGCTGGAAGGTTCGGTGCGCAAGGCCGGCGAGCGGGTGCGCATCACCGCGCAGCTGATCGACGTGGTCACCGACCGTCACCTGTGGTCGGACACTTTCGATCGCGAACTGAACGATATCTTCGCAATACAGGACGAGATCGCCAATTCCATAGTCA
>JBFFUJ010000124.1:0-7400 GCA_041571375.1 Lysobacterales bacterium
CATCTACACGCGGATCATGAATCCGACCACCGATGTGCTGGAGCAGCGCTGCGCCGCGCTCGAAGGCGGCGTGGCCGGGCTGGGGCTGAGCGCCGGCAGCGCGGCCATCAACTACTCGGTGCTGAATATCGCGGAGCAGGGCAACAACATCGTCAGCGTGCCGCTGCTGTACGGCGGCACCTATACGCTGTTCAAGCACATGCTGCCGCGGCAGGGCATCGAGGTGCGCTTCGCCGCGGACGACAGCGCCGGGGCGATGGCGCAGTTGATCGACGACAGGACCACGGCCGTGTTCTGCGAATCCATCGGCAATCCCGCCGGCAACATCGTCGACATCGAGGCGCTGGCCGACATGGCCCACGAACACGGGGTGCCGCTGATCGTCGACAACACGGTGGCCACGCCGGCACTGATCAAGCCCATCGAGTGGGGCGCCGATATCGTGGTGAACTCGCTGACCAAGTACATGAGCGGCCACGGCCATTCGCTGGGCGGCATGATCGTCGACGGCGGCGAGTTTCCCTGGGCCGACTACCCGGACAAGTTCCACATGCTCAACGAGCCGGAAGAGTCGTATCACGGCGTCGTGTATACGGAGGCTTTCGGTGCGGCCGCCTACGCCGGGCGGGTAAGAACGGTTGCGCTGCGCAATACCGGTTCGGCCCTCAGCCCCATGAACGCCTTCCTGATCCTGCAGGGATTGCAGACGCTGCCGCTGCGGATGGAGCGGCACTGCGACAATGCACTGGCAGTGGCCCGATACCTGCAGGACCACCCCAAGGTGTCCTGGGTGAACTTTGCGGGGCTCCCGGATTCGCCGTATTACGATCTGGCAGTGAAATACACTGACGGCCGGCCCTCGGCCCTGCTGACCTTCGGCATCAGGGGCGGATTCGATGCCGGGGTCCGATTCTACGATGCGCTGCAACTGTTCCTGCGCCTGGTCAATATCGGGGACGTGAAGTCGCTCGCAGCCCATCCGGCCTCCACCACGCACCGGCAGCTGTCCGAAGCCGAGCTCGCCTCGGCCGGCGTGACGCCCGACATGATCCGGCTCTGTATCGGCATCGAGGACCTCGATGACATCATCGCCGACCTCGACCAGGCCCTGCATGCAGCCTGAGCCGCGGGTCAGCCGCCGGGGCGGGGAGATTCATTCGGAGGCCGGCACCCGGCAGCTGTTCTACTTCAACGGGTTCAACTCGGCGATACCGGCCGACTGGTCGGACAACGAGAAGATCGTCGCCGTCGCGGACTATGCTCGGCGAAGCGGATTCCGCTTCGTGCCTCGCAGCGTCAACTACCGCCGCGCGACCGAGGAGTCGGCCGCGATCCTGAGCGAGCTCGACTTTCCTTTGCCCGCCGGGCCGCCCGCACCGGAGCCTGCTGGCAGGGCAGGTGCCGACACAGGTCATATCATCTTCGCGGGTTCGTCGATGGGGGGCTGGTTCGCACGGATCATGCAGCTGATGCTGGCGCGGGCCCGCCCGGAAGCGACCATCGAGGCGCTGGCGTTCAACCCGGCCTTCGATCTGTGCCTGCACGGTGACGTCCTGCTGGGCCCCCAGGTCAATCACGTGACGCTCGAGGGATACGAATGGACCGAGGCGGACGGCGAACGCCTGGCCGGCCTCGAACGGGCGGTCGATTACGATGCGCCATTGCCGTTCTTTGTCTACGTCGACAAGGGTGACGAAGTCATCGGCTGGCATTACAGCGCGGCCCGTCACGGCCCGATTGCCCGCTTCGTGGCGTTCGAGGGTGGCAGCCACACTTTCGAGCACGCCCGGGAGGCCTTGGAGGATTTCGACGCCTGCCGACGGCAGTGATGGGGGACAAAGCCCCGGCTCTCCCGGATCACAATGCTGGAGGACGGGGAGACAACTTGGTAGGATGATTGCCCCCTCTTGCGGAATGACTTAGGAATTTGGCGATGTTCGACAAGCACAAAGGCAGCAAACAGGTTGGCCCTGAAACCCCTGAGAACCCGGTCAGCAAACCGGCTCCGAGCGCAGCCCCGGCGTCGCCGCCCGGTTCGGGGAAGCAGACCATGATCGGAAGCGGAATCAGCATCGCAGGTGACGTCACCGCCGATTCCGACCTGAAGGTGGAGGGAGTGATCGAGGGTCGCAGCATCGAGAGTTCCCACGATGTGGAGATTGGCGAGTCCGGCAAGGTCACGGCCAGCATCACAGCCAAGGTGGTCCGCATCGCCGGGGAGGTCACCGGGGACGTCGCGGGCAGTGAGAAGGTCCTGATCTCGAAATCCGGCCGGGTTCACGGCAATGTGGCCGCACCGCGGGTTCAGCTCGAGGACGGGGCCCTGTTCCGCGGCAGCATCGACATGAACCCCACCCAGGCCTCTGCCGAGCCCAAGCCCGTAGCCGCGGCCAAGCCGTCGCCGGCAGAAGTCAAGACGCCCGCCGGCAAGGTAGCCGGAGCTGAGGCAGAAGCGAGGAAAGAGGCGAGTCTGACTCTGAAAAGCGGTTGAGCGAAGCGGCTTTGCAGCTTGAGGACGGCCCCCGCCAGGGGCGGGTCGGGCCCGTCACGTCGACCTATCAGAGCAGGCTCTTCGGCTCGCTGTTTCAATGGCTCGACGTCAATCGCCGGCTGACCGTCCTGGACATCGGGACGGCGCTGCCGGAAACCGTGAATTTCTTTTCGCAGTATATCTGCCGGCTGCATTTCATCGATCTGTACAGTATGGCATTCGTGCACAGCCAGCAGGATCTGTCCGAGACCGGTCTGCGGCAGGCCTTCGAGACCGAGCTGCGCTTTCCTTCTGGAACCCGGATCGATCTGGTCCTGTTCTGGGATTTCCTGTCCTATCTGGATGATCCGGCGCTGCGTGCATTCAATTCGGCGCTGCGGCCCTGGCTGCATGCCAGCAGCCGGGCACATGGATTCGGCGCGCATCATCTCGCCGTGCGCCTGGCCAATGTGCAATACGGCGTGCAGGAGCGTGACACACTCAGTATCCGCGATCGGCTGGTGTCCCAGATGAACTGCCACCCGCATTCCCAGATGGAGATGCATGACATGCTGAATTGCTTTGACTTCGAGCGGGGCCTGCTGCTGCCGGATGGACGTCTGGAGATGTTGCTGAAGCGGAGAGGCTGAGCAGCGGACGCGGCCGTCGGGCGGCGCCGATGCGGCCAAAAAACCATTCCAATCAGTACATTTTATGATTTTTTAACGAAAAATCATGCGCTTACACTTGAATATACAGTGGATCTGAAGTATAAAGAGGTGCAAGTCATGGGCTCTGACCCGTGCAGCTGCTGGTCAGCAGCGAGATCCGTGGATAGGGACCGCCCGCGGTCGGATCATCAGGACGATTCTGAGGTATGCCCCGCCCGATGGCGGGGGCCCACAAGGGGGCAAGAACGATGGAATCTTCCCGGCGGTATCTCCTCCAGGCTGAGATCGACTACTGGCACGAAATGCTGCGCATCAACCGCCACCGGCTCGGTGACCGGCGGCAGCACGAAATGCGCCAGCTGTTGCGTGACGCCTTGCGGGCGCTCAATACGAGTTCGCCCGAGAGATTCAAAGCCGTCGCCTGAAACCGGACCCTTTCCGGCACGCCGAGGGGCCCTGTTTCCGCCGATCGACCCGGTTCATCCGGGTGGGGGCACCCGCTCGCTGGCTGCCCGACACGAACCTTGATAAGGTGCCCGCTCGCAACTGATCGCTGCTGCGGAGCCCCGGCCATGCACCCTCCTGCCCTGATACCAATCGCCCGGATCGTCGTCGGCTTGCTGTGCCTGGCCGTGCTGTCGGCGGGCCACGCCAGCGGGGTACCCGCTGCTCCCCACCTGAATTTTGACCCCCCCCGGATCATCGTATCCGAGACGCCCGTTCGGCTGATGCTGATCGACGGCCCGCCCGTCCTCATTCCCATCGACGGTACCGGGCTCGACTTCGTCGTCAACACGGACTGGACGGTATTCCACTACCGTGACAGCAGGAAATTCTACCTGCTGGACCAGGGCGGCTGGCTGCACAACAGCCTGCTGGCCAGCGGCAGCTGGCTGGTGGCCGACGACCTCCCTGCCGACTTCCTGACCCTTCAGGTCAGTTCCGACTGGCCGGAGGTTGCGGCCGCGATGCCGCCTGAGCCCTCCGCTGCAACGCCACTGCCTATCACGATCAGCTACGAACCGACGGTGCTGGTTCTGATCGACGGTCCCGCGGTGCTGGAGGGCATTGCGGGCAGCCGCCTCAGCTATGTGACCAATACTGAAAGCGACCTGTTTGCCCTGGACGGACGATTCTATCTGACGCTTGGCGGCCGTTGGTTCACGACCAGGAACATGAACAGGAAATGGTATGCGGTGAGAATTTTGCCGGACGAGTTCGCGGCCATCCCGGCGAACCATCCCAGAGCCCATGTGCTCGCCGCCGTGCCGGGCACCGAGCGGGCAGAGGCGGCCGGCAGGGAAGCGACCCAGGCCCGTATGCGCGTGGTCGAACCTGGAAACGACGGCCTCCCGGAAGTCCCATGGTTCGGTGAACCGCGCTTCGTGCCAATCCAAGGGACCGCGCTGGGTCGCGGGGAGAACACGCCGTTCCAGGTCATTCGCCACAACAATTTCTACTACCTTTGCCACGAAGGGGCCTGGTATGCCTCGAGCAATGCACAGGGTCCCTGGAGAGCGGCCCGCGAGGTTCCCGAGGCGATCTACTCCATTCCGCCCAGTGATCCGGCCTACAACGTCACCTTTGTGAAGGTCGATTCATTCGACGACACGAGCGGGCGCGTTGCCTACAGCAGCACCGGCGGTTACTACGGCCACTACTGGACCGGTGCCACCGTGGTCTACGGCACCGGCTGGTACCATCCGGGCTACTACGACCGCTGGGCATACTGGCGGTATCCGCATGCCTACGGTTACTGGGGGCCTTATGGCGCCTACGGCTGGCCTTACGGTTACAGCCACTCGGAGACCTATTCACTGAAATCGCGCGACACGGACTGGGAATGGAGCCTGGACGGATCCAAGCGACGGGTCTATCGATACGGCCCCCGCAACGTCGTGGGGGGCACCTACGTGATGCCGGAAAGCAACATATACCGCGGCGATGGCCGCCAGCGGCCCGAAGGACAGTGAGGAAGGGCGACCGCTAAACCGGGCTGGGTGACCGCGATGGGGGGCTCCTCAGGCCTCCCCGGTGTTGCCTTGCGGGCGGGGCAGCAGCCGCATATCGGACAGCGCTTGCTGCAGCGCGGCCCAGAAGCCCAGGTCGTCCAGGCGATAGTATTCGACCTTCATCGTGAGCGCGCTGCCGAAGATGATGCTGACCAGCGCCATCAACGAGCCCAGCGCCAGGGTCGACATGCCGGTGATGCCCTGGCCGACGGTGCAGCCCAACGCCAGAACGCCGCCGAACCCCATGAGGATGCCGCCGTAGATGTGGCGCAGCATGTCGTCGCGGCCGACGAAATATTCGACCCGGAAGTTCCCGGACAGAATGGCGTAAAGGAATGAGCCCAGAATCACTCCGAATACCGATGCGACGCCGAAACCGATCGTGGAGCCGGTGAAGGTCATCAGGTATTGCAGGCTCTCGGCCGTAGGCGCGATGAAGGTATACGACTCGAGTCGAACCGGCTCGAAGTCGTCGAATCCGACGACTCCGGTGACATACCAGCCGGCGGGAATGATCAGGCCGATGACGATGCCGGCCAGAAGGTTGTCGAAACTCCGGCGAAAGTCCGCGCTCCACAACGCGTAGATGATCAGCCCGCCGCCGAGTATGCCCGCCACCGTCCAGGTGAGCGCCGCGGCACTCTGGATGCCGAGCGTCGCGCCGAGCAGGCTGTCGATACCCTGGCTGCCGGCATCGAGGCTGACATTGGTCACTTCGATGAGGTTCACGCGGACCAGCGCCAGCAATCCGCGCATGGTCATGTAGGCTGTCAGCCCCAGGAACAGCATGGCGACCAGCGATTTGAGGTTGCCGCCGCCGACCCGCACCAGCGTGCGCTGCCCGCAGCCCGAGGCCAGCGTCATGCCGATGCCGAAGAGAAAGCCGCCGAGCAGATAGCCGAGCCAGCCGAAATTGGGCGTCAGATAGATGGCCTCGCCGAGGTCGACCAAGCCCGTCCTGCCCATGATCTGGCTGATGATCATGGCCAGCCCGATGGCCAGAAACCAGGCGCGCAGGCGGTTCTTGTCCCCCATGTTCACCCAGTCGCTGATGGCGCCCATGGTGCAGAAATTCGTCTTGTTGCCGATGCCGCCGAAAAGGATGCCGATGGCAAATGCGAGGGCGGATACGGTGTATACAGGGCTCCAGTCTTCCATCTATGTTACTCCTGTGCTGCTGCCTGGCCCGCCGCGAGTGCGGCAGCTGCGCTCTCGATGGCCTGGTCCAGGTAGTAGCCGTACATTTCGGCGTTGTTGATGCCGGTGATCGGCGGGTGCAGGGAACGCCCGCTGCCGTCGAGCAGCAGCACGGTCGGCGTGATCGTGACCTCGTATTCGGTCGCCATCTGGGCGGTTGATGAGGTTCGGCCCGTGAAATCCACGACCGGGGCGTCCGGCTCCATCATCATCTCGCGGATCACGACGCGGTCAGAATAGTCACCACTGCGGATCATGGGCAGCAGAACATCGCGGCGCAGCCTCGCGCAATAGGGGCAGCCGTCCCGGGTCACGGCCAGGAGCAGGATCACCCCGTTCGCCGCCGCGGCCAGGCCCTCGTCACGGAAGCTGAGCACGTGCGGGACATTACTGGACGCCGCCTGCCGGGCGGCATAATCCTTCCAGATGGTGTCCGTGTAATGGCCGTCGGCGACGTATTGCCCCATCAACAGGAAGTCTTCCGGGGTTCGCACCATCCTCGAATGTCGATACACCTCGGTACCGTTGAGGTCGATGAAGGACAGCGTTGGCGTCGTCCTGACCCGGCGATGGGCGGCAAAGACCTTGGACGGCAGGGTGATGCCGTCCACGTCGCGCAGCTCGATATCGCCGTACAGATCCACCGTGATGCTCGTGAACCGTTCGCGGTACCAGTCCTGCACGGCCGGCTGATTCAGCACGTTCTTCATCATGTATTCACAGAACGGACAGCCCTCCTGCTCGAAAAACAGCAGCAGGCCGAGCTTTCCGGCCTGGCGGGCCTCGTCGATCTCATCCGGCAGGTCGCCGAAACTCTGTGCGAAGAAGAACTGGCGCGGGTCGCGCGTATCTTCGGCAGCCTGTGCCCGTCCGATTGCCAGCAGGCACAGCGACACGGTCATCAGCAGGGCCAGCCTCAGGGTGACCGAACTGACGCGTGATCCATTTTTGGCCGAAGGTGCACCCATGCTCTGTGATGATCCTCGTTTGCCGCACCGCAATCCGGGAAGGGCGTCGGTTTTTTGCTGCCTGAAACAGCCGTGCCGGCGG
>JBFFUJ010000125.1:0-7396 GCA_041571375.1 Lysobacterales bacterium
GCTCTGCCAGCCGGTTCAGGCGCTCCTGCTCGATGCGCTGGTCCTCGAGCCGTTTACGCTCCTCGGCCTGGATGCGCTCCTGGTCCGTCATGACCGGTGCGGGTGGCGGCGCCTCCTCCTGTGGCGGTATCACGATCGCGTTATCGGTGACCAGGGTTCCCTTGATGGCCAGCGGCATCGCGGGCGTCACGCGTTCGCTGAAGTCGAGAGCGACCAGCAGGGAGCCGAACACGAGGACGTGCAACAGCACGGCCATCGTCACGGGAATCACATTGCGATCGTCCTGAACCAAGTGCGCCTGCCTATTCGGGAACGGGATACGTATCCAGTGGGTCTGTTACGAAGCCGACCGTTTCCGCGCCGCCTTGTTGCAACAACACCATGGCTCCGACCACGTTGCCGTAGGGCACGGACCGGTCCGCCTTGACCAGGACCGGCGTGTCGGGGTTAGCGCGCATCACCTTGCCGACGTTGGCGACGATCTCCTTCGCGGTCTTGGGTTCGTCTTCGTCGTCGCCGACGCTGATGTAGAGAGTGCCCTCGGCGTCGACGCTGAGCACGAAGGGTTCCTGGTTGTCCGCATCCGAGATGGGCTCGGCGCCGGCTTTCGGCAGCTCGACTTCGATACCCTGTGTCAGCAACGGCGCGGTGACCATGAAGATGACCAGCAATACGAGCATGACGTCGATATACGGGACGACGTTGATCTCGGCCATGGGCCGACGGCGGGTCTTGAGGGTCTCCATGCCGCGCTACTCCTGCGTCAGAAGATGCGCCTGACGCTGAAGAATGCTGGAGAACTCTTCCTTGAAATTGTCGTAGCGCACTTCCAGACGCTCGACCTGGTTCGAGAAGCGATTGTAGGCAATCACGGCCGGGATCGCCGCGAACAGCCCCATCGCCGTCGCGATCAGGGCCTCCGAGATGCCCGGCGCCACCATGGCGATGGTGGCCTGGTTGACGTTGGCCAGCTGGTGGAACGAGGTCATGATGCCCCAGACGGTGCCGAACAGCCCGACGTATGGGCTGGTGGAACCGACGGTGGCGAGGAAATTCAGATGATGCTCGAGGTCCTCGGTTTCGCGCGTCAGGGCGATCCTCATGGCGCGCTGCGAGCCCTCGACCATCGCACTGGCGCTGATGCGGCCCTGATCACGCATCCGCAGAAACTCGGAAAAACCCGACTCGAAGACTTTCTCCATCCCTTTGGTGCTGCGATGGGTGGTCGTGATGGCATCGTGCATGGCGGTCAGGTCCGCGCCCGACCAGAACTTCTCCTCGAACGCCTCGGCCTCCTTCTCGGCCGCGGCCAGCACCTGCCGTTTGCGGAAGATCATGACCCAGGAAGTGACCGAGGCGACCAGCAGCAGCAACATCACCAGCTTCACCAGCCAACTGGCCTGCATGATCAGCTGCCAGACCTGTAATTCGTTATCCATTCTCCAGTTCCTTCTTGATCCAGCCGGGGATGCGCGCCGGCTTCAGGCTGTCGGCGTGCAGCAATGCGGCGGTGACCTCGGCGGCAGCCACCAGCTCATTGTCTGACCGCCGGGTCATGCGCTGCTGAAAACCCTGCCGCACTCCCCGAATCCATTCCAACTCGCAGGTCACCAGCAACTCTTCATCGAGCCGGGCCGCCTGCTTGAACGCCACATGGATATCGAGCACCACCCATATCAGTCCATGCTTTTCCTTCAACTCGATCTGCGAAATGCCCAGGGCGCGCAGCATCTCGGTCCGGGCCCGCTCGAAAAAGTTGAGGTAGCGCGAATGATAAACCACACCGCCGGCGTCGGTGTCCTCGAAGTACACCCTGACTGCCCAGACAAATGGCTCGCGGCTTAGTTCCATCGCGCTGCGGCAAACGCGGGCGCTCCGGACAGCGCGCCGGCCACGCTACTTGCCGGCAAACAGATCATCGCCACTGCTGCCGGGGCGCTCCAGGCCGAAGTGCCGGTAGGCTTTGGCCGTAGCCATCCGGCCGCGCGCGGTGCGCGAAATGTAGCCCTGCTGGATCAGATAGGGTTCGAGGACATCCTCGATCGTTCCCCGCTCCTCCGACAGCGATGCGGCGATGCTCTCGACGCCTACTGGACCGCCATCGAAATGCTCGATGATCAGCCGCAGCAACCGCCGGTCCAGGGTGTCGAAACCGCATTCGTCGACCTGCAGCATTTCCATGGCCGCGACCGCGATGGGCTGGTCGATGAAGCCGCTGCCCTTCACCTCGGCGTAATCACGCACCCGCCGCAACAGGCGGTTGGCGACGCGGGGCGTGCCACGCGAGCGCCGCGCAATCTCTATCGCCCCGGCGTCGTCGATGCCGATCTGCAGGATCCGCGCCGAGCGCTGCACGATGCAACTCAGCTCCTCCGCGCTGTAGAACTCCAGACGCTCGACGATGCCGAAGCGGTCACGCAGCGGCGAGGTGAGAAGGCCGGCCCGGGTCGTCGCCCCGATCAGCGTAAACCGCGGCAGATCCAGCTTGATCGAACGCGCCGCCGGCCCCTCGCCGATCATGATGTCGAGCTGGAAATCTTCCAGCGCGGGATACAGCACTTCCTCCACCACCGGGGAGAGGCGGTGGATTTCGTCGACGAACAGCACGTCGCCGGGCTGCAGGTTGGTCAGCAGCGCCGCCAGATCACCTGCGCGCTCCAGCACCGGTCCCGAGGTCTGCCGCAGCCGCACACCCAGTTCATTGGCGATCACGTGTGCCAGGGTGGTCTTGCCCAGGCCCGGCGGGCCGAATATCAGGGAGTGGTCCAGGGCTTCGCCGCGCCGTTTGGCTGCTTCCAGGAATATCGTGAGTTTTTCGCGCATCGCCGGCTGGCCGATGTACTCGTCCAGCGTCCTCGGCCGCAGGCTGGCCTCGAGGGCGAGGTCCTCGGCGGAGTCGGCGGGCGACACGATGCGCTCTTCCGGCTGGTTCATGCGGTTTGCACCGTCGCCTGCAAGGCCTGGCGGATGATCTCTTCCACGCTCATCCCCTGCTCGGCCACGTTGCGCGCCATGCGGCGGGCTTCCTGCGGCTTGTACCCGAGTGCGATCAGCGCATTGGTCGCTTCGCCCAGGGCGTCGGCTGCCAGCGGCACATCGCCCGGCTGCAAGCCATCGCCCGCAACCGGCAGGTGGTCGAGCTTGTCCCGCAACTCAATGATGATGCGCTCCGCCGTCTTCTTTCCGATACCGGGCAGGCGGGTCAGCGCGGCGGCGTCCCGCTCCATCACGTAGCGGGCCAGTTCGTCCCCGCTGGCCCCCGACAGGATGGTGAGGGCGAGCTTGGCGCCGATCCCGCTGATCTTGAGCAACTGACGAAACAGCGTGCGCTCGGCTTCGCTGGCGAAGCCGTACAGCGTATGGCTGTCCTCCTTCACGGACAGGTGGGTCAGGATCACCACGGCCTCGCCGGTCTCCGGAAGGTCGTAGAAGACCGGCAGCGGGGCCTCGACTTCGTAACCGACACCGGCCACGTCGATGACCATCAATGGAGGGTGCTTGGAGACCAGGGTTCCTGCCAGCCGAGCGATCATGGTTTCTGCAGTGCCTGCATCCGGTGGACGGTCTGTTGCGTGTGCTGGTGACATAATGCCACAGCGAGCGCATCCGCGGCGTCCTCGGGCGGCGGCTCCGCCAGGTTCAGCAGAACGCAGACCATGTGCTGCACCTGGACCTTGTCCGCCCCGCCGCGCCCGACCACGGCCTGCTTGACCAGCCGGGGGGAATACTCGGCCACGGGCAGGCCCATCGAAATGGCGGCGCAGACGGCGGCGCCGCGGGCCTGGCCCAGCTTGAGCGCCGACGCGGCATTGCGGCTGACGAACACGGTTTCCACAGCCACCTCGTTCGGTTCGTGGTCCCGAATCAGATCCCTCAGCTCGGCGAAGATCACCCCGAGCCGCTCGGTGAATTCGCCGCTTCCGCTGCGAATGACCCCATGCTGCACCAGGGTGGTGCGGTCGCCTTCGACGTCGATGATGCCGAAGCCGGTGAAGCGCGAGCCCGGATCGATGCCCAGGATGCGCATCAGGCCTCAGTCCTCATAGGCCTCGTCGGGCAGGTCCGCATTCGAATAGACGTCCTGGGTGTCGTCCAGGTCTTCCAGCAGGTCCAGCAGGCGCAGCAGCTTGCGTCCGGTTTCGACATCGAGTTCCACCTCGGTGCTCGCCCGCATCGTGATCTCGGCATTGGCCGGCTCCAGGCCACGCGACTCCATCGCCTGCACGACCCCATCGTAGGCCTCGGGCGAGGTATGCACTTCGATCGAGCCGTCCTCCTCCGTGATCACGTCATCGGCCCCGGCTTCCAACGCCACGTCCAGGATGGCCTCCTCGGGAGCCCCAGGCGGAAAATTCAGCACACCCAGCTTGCTGAACAGGTAGGCGACCGAGCCGTCGGTACCGAGATTGCCGCCGTGCTTCGAGAAGGCGTGGCGCACCTCGGCGACCGTGCGGTTACGGTTGTCCGTCAGACAGTCGATCATCACCGCGACGCCGCCCGGGGCGTATCCCTCGTACCGGACTTCCTCGTAGCTCACGCCCTCGAGTTCACCAGTCGCCTTCTTGATGGTGCGCTCAATGGTGTCTTTGGGCATGTTCGCGGCGTTGGCTTTCTGCATGGCCAGGCGCAAGCGCGGGTTGGCATCCGCGTCGCCGCCGCCCTCGCGCGCCGCGACGGTGAGTTCGCGGTTGATGCGCGTGAAAATCTTGCCGCGCTTGGCATCCACCCGGCTTTTGCGGTGCTGGATATTGGCCCATTTGCTGTGTCCGGCCATGGCGCTCTTTCCCGATGGCGATTTAAACGCGCTATTTTATCACGCGTCCAGAGTGAGACTACCCGCCCCGAGAAACCGCGCCACCCGAAGGGCGACCGCTTTGGAAAACAGCATGCCGGTGTGGCTCGCCGGCATCTCCAGGTGTTCCTTCAGACCGTCGCAGCGGGTTTCGCGGACGGTCACCGTGCCGTCCGCGGGCCCGGGAATGCCGCCCACCAACCAGCCCAGACCAACGTTCCGGGTGCCGCAGATCGTACCGACCTCCACGCCAGGCGGCAGGTCAGCGCACCCCGACTGCAGCGGTCCGGCCGCCCTGCCCAGCAGCCGCTTGCCGCCCGGTAAGCTGAGGGCCTTGCGCGCCGTGCCGCTGCCCTGCACCGGGCTGCCCAGCAGGACGATGCGGCCCACCTCCGCTGCCGGCACGCCGGCCGCCATGCGCAGGGTCAGCAATCCGCCCAGGCTGTGGGCGACGAAGTGAACCGCCCCCTCCCCTTCAAACGCAAATCGCCGGAGGTTCCGCGCATGTTCATCAAAGTCGCCTCGCGTGCTGCGGTAGCGAAACCGGCGCGGCTCGAACCCGGCCCGGCGCAGGCGGCGAGCCAGCAGCCTCAGGGACCAGGCGCCGAACCAGAGGCCATGCACCAGCACCACCCGCCGGCTACCGTCCGAACTCATGCCGGTCGATCGAACCTGCGACGCGCGCGCCGCCAGGTTTCCAGCGACACCATGGCCAGGGCCAGCCAGATGCAGCCAAACGCCACCGCGTGACCGCGGGTGAACGGCTCTCCGTAGACGAAAACGGAAAGCAGGAAGGTCATGGAGGGCGCGATGTACTGGAAGAACCCCACAGTCGTCAGCCGCAAGGACTTCGCCGCGATGTTGAACCAGATCAGCGGCAATACCGTAACCAGTCCGGCCAGCGCAAGCAGCAGGTCCTGCTGTGGCCCGGCCGTGCCGAAATACAGCCGGCCCGTGGCGATCAGCCAGGCGAGCGCGGCCAGCGCCGGCAATGACATCAGCAGCGTTTCCCACAGCAGGCCGATCATCGGCCCCACGTCCAGCATTTTGCGCACCAGGCCGTAGAGTCCGAAACTGATCGCGAGGCTCAACGCAATCCAGGGCGGCGTTCCGAGGAACCAGCCGAGGTAAACGGTCCCCGCTGCGGCGATCAGCACGCCGAGCCGCTGGATCCCCGTCATTCGTTCGTGCAGCACCAGAAACCCCAGCAGAAACTGGACCAGCGGGGTGATGAAATAGCCCAGGCTCGTAGCCAGCACCTGGTCGTGGACGACCGCCCAGACGAAGATCAGCCAGTTCAGCACGACCAGTAAGCCCGTGAAGCCCAGGGCCAGCACGGTCTTGCGCGGCAGCCGGAACCGCTGCCAGAAGGCGCGCCCGTCCCGCAACAGCAGGAACCCCGCCAGCAGCGGAATCGACCACAGGATGCGGTGGATGATGATTTCCAGAGCCGGCGCCGCCTGGATGAGCTTGAAGTAGATCGGCACCAGGCCCCAGAACACGTAGGCCGCCAGTGCCGCCGCGACCCCACGCCGCTGCGGGTCGGGGGCCGGTTTTGGGGCGGGAGGGTTCAAGGCCTGTCAGGTTTGGCCGCTAATCTTCGTCGTCGACCGTACGAATGTGCAGTTCGGCGATCTGCTCTCCCGAGACCCGGGACGGTGCCCCGGTCAGCAGGCACTGGGCCGTGGTGGTCTTGGGGAAGGCGATCACGTCCCGGATCGACTGCTCGCCCGCCATCAGCGCCACGATGCGGTCCAGCCCGAAGGCAATGCCGCCG
Source organism: Lysobacterales bacterium (assembly GCA_041571375.1). Taxonomy (GTDB): domain Bacteria; phylum Pseudomonadota; class Gammaproteobacteria; order Xanthomonadales; family SZUA-36; genus CALKKN01. The sequence continues at coordinate 6,570 of JBFFUJ010000125.1, forward strand.
TGCGGCGGGCAACCGTATCTGAGCGCATCCAGCAGGAACCCGAACTTGAGCACAGCTTCCTGCTCGCCGATTCCGAGCAGTTGGAAAACGGCCTGCTGCATCTCCGGCTTGTGGATACGGACGGACCCGCCGCCGATTTCGGCACCGTTCAGCACCATGTCGTATCCCTTGGAGAGCGCACCTGCCGGGTCGGCCGCGAGATCGGACGCCCGGTCCAGGGCGGGCGCGGTGAAGGGGTGGTGCATGGCGAGGTAGCGCCCCGCTTCGTCGTCCCACTCGAACATCGGGAACTGGGTGACCCAGAGTGGCTTCCATCCGGCCTCGACCAGCCCGAGATCGTGCCCTACCCGGACCAGCAGGGCACCCATGAAAGTGCTGACCGTGAGCCATTCCCCGGCGCCGAAAAACAGCAGGTCACCGCTGGCCGCCGACGTCGCCCCGGCAATACCCTGCCAGGCCTTTTGGTCGAGAAACTTGGTGATGGACGATTGCAGGCCGTCCAGCCCGGCCGCCGCATCGTTGACCTTGATCCAGGCCAGCCCGCGGGCGCCGTAACGGCTGACATAATGGCTGTATTCGTCGATCTGCTTGCGGGACAGCTGGGCGCCGCCGGGCACCCTCAGCGCCGCAACCCGGCTGCCGCTGTCGGCAGCGGGCCCGGCGAACACCTGGAAATCGAGATGGGCGACGTGCTCGAGCCCTGGCCCATCAAAGCGCTGAAGGAGCCGAACCACTTCTGGGGCAAGGACAAGGTGGCCACGCCTAGCCGTGAAGCGCCAGTCGTGTTCGGGTACGACGACCAGGACCCCGTGCCGTCGGACCACTAC
>JBFFUJ010000126.1:0-7326 GCA_041571375.1 Lysobacterales bacterium
CACGCGTGCACTGTGCCGCGTTTGAGATCGGACTTATAGCACAATTCCGGCGCCTCCATGCAATCTGGATGGCGCGTAGGGCCTCGCGCAAAGCCCAACGTTATGGATCACGCAGGAGCTGCCGAGGCCCGGCCGCAACCCGGGCATTTGCGGCCGCTGCCGGTATCGGTATGACTCGCGGCCACGGCGGACTTTCGGCCACCCGGGCCGGGTGTGATCAACCGGGATAAATGACATCCGGCAGCCAGGTCACCAGCTGCGGCCACAGGGCCAGCAAGCCGAGTACCAGGATCTGGATGCCGATGAACGGAATCACTCCGCGGTAAATGGCCGTGGTCGGAACAGACTCCGGACACACGCCGCGCAGGTAAAACAATGAAAAGCCAAAGGGGGGCGTCAGAAAGGAAGTCTGCAGGTTGAGGGCAATCATCACACCGAGCCACAACGGATCCAGGCCCATCGCCATCAACACCGGACCGACGATGGGCACCACGACGAAGATGATCTCGATGAAGTCCAGGACGAACCCCAGCAGGAACATCACCGCCATGACCAGGACCATGGCGGTGACTGCTCCGCCCGGCAGCCCGGTGAGAAACTCGGCGATCATCTCGTCCCCGCCGAATCCGCGGAACACCAGGCTGAAAAGGGATGCGCCGATCAGGATCATGAAAACCATCGCCGTGATGCGGGTCGTCCGGTAGACGACGTCGCGCAGCGTCTCCACAGACAGCTGGCGACCGGCCAACGCCAGCAACATGGAGCCCACGGCCCCTACCGCGGCCGCCTCGGTGGGAGTGGCGATGCCCTTGAGGATCGAGCCGAGCACGGCGATGATCAGCAACAGCGGGCCGGCTGCCAGCAGCATGAGGCGTTTGACGTCAACGGGCCCGTCTTCCGCCCCGGAACCGGCCGGCATCGAAGCCGGACGCAGGCGAGCCAGCACGAACAGGTAGGCGAGGTAGACCGCGACCAGCAAAAGGCCGGGGATCAGTGCACCAGCGAACAGCTCGCCCACGGAGATCGTCTCCGGGCTGTAACTGCCGAGACTCAGTTGGGCCTGCTGATACGCGTTGGACAGCACATCGGCGAGCATGACCAGCACGATCGACGGCGGAATGATCTGTCCCAACGTGCCGGCCGCGCAGATGGTTCCGGTTGAAACGGATGGGTCATAGCCACGACGGAGCATGGTCGGCAGCGAGATCAGGCCCATGGTCACCACCGTCGCGCCCACGATTCCGGTGCTTGCCGCCATCATGGCTCCGACAATCACAACCGCCAGACCGAGCCCCCCGGCCGTGCCGCGCATCAACTGGGCCAGCGACTGCAGCAGCTGGTCGGCCAGTTTCTATCGCTCGAGCATCACGCCCATGAAGACGAAGACCGGCACGGCGATCAGTGTCTCGTTGGTCATGATGCCGTAAATCCGGTTGGGAAAAGCCTCGAGAAATACCGGATCGAAGGTGCCCGTCAGGATGCCCGCGCCGGCGAACAGCAGGGCGACACCCGCCAGCGTGAAAGCGACCGGGAACCCGGCCATCAGGGCCAGCCCAATGCCCAGGAACAGACCGAGCGCCATCCAGGCTGCCATCTAGACTAGCCCGGCGAGCACGATGGTGAGCCAGATCCGGGTTTGGCTACTGCGCGGCTTGCTCACGGCCCTTGGTCCGCGCGACTTCGCTGATCGAGGTAGCGATCCTTGAGCCGCACGTAATGCGCCGCGCTGTAGGCCTGGTAGGCGATTTCATCGGCGCTGAGTTCGCGCGCCAGACGGGCCGGATTGCCGCGCCACAGCGTCCCGGCAGGAACCATGGTCTGCGGAGTCACCACGGACCCGCCGGCGATCAGGCAATCCGCCTCGAGCACTGCGCCATCCATGACGATGGCGCCCATCCCGATCAGGCACCGGTCACCGATCGTGCAGGCATGCAGAATGGCCGCATGCCCCACAGTGACGTCTTCGCCGATGATCAGGGGCAGGCCGGACGGCAATGCCGCACTCTCGTGCGTGACATGCAGCACGCTGCCATCCTGGATGTTGCTGCGCGCCCCGATGCAGACACGATTCACATCGCCGCGGATCGCGACCATCGGCCAGACGGAGACGTCATCCCCCAATGTGACCGCGCCGGTAACCGATGCATAACGGTCGATGTAGACCCGCTCGCCGAGCCGCGGGCGCTCGAGCATGAAGCGGTAGGTGTCGATGCGATCAGGTGGATTCATGTCGCTGGGATGGTATCACCGATCGCTTTTTTTATGCACAGCGGCTTTGTCTGGAGTCAAATCATCCACTTATCCGATATCTCATGCACTGCATTGGCATAAAATCTCCGTAAGTTATTGTTTTAAAAATAATGTGCTCAAACTGACACTCGGGCTGAGGATTTTGCTGCGCCGACCCTCATGCCCGATTCCTTTTTCTCGCGCCGGTTACACACAAAGTTATCCACAGGCCGCGCAATCCCCCCCGGGGCCACCCGGGTCGATTGTTTATTCTGCTGATCTCAACGGTTTACAATAAGCCTTTCCGTATTCATCCGAATCCCCGGCTTCGCCGGCCGCGCAAGGGAAAATCACCGCGTGAAAGAACATCTGGAAGAATTGCTCGCCCAGTCGCTGCTGCATCTGCAGCGTGACGGCTTGCTGCCGCCCGGTTGCGAATCCAGCGTGCAACTGGAGCGCTCCCGGTCGCCGGAACACGGGGAATTTGCTTCCAATGTGGCGATGGTCCTGGCCAAACCAGCCGGACGCCCACCGCGCGAGCTCGCCCAGGCGATCATCGATCGCATGCCCAGGTCACGCCAGGTGGAGCGCCTGGAGATCGCCGGACCCGGATTCATCAACTTCTTCCTGCACCGCTTCGCGCTCACCGGGGTGATCCGCGACGCGCTGAGACAGGGTGACGAGTACGGCAACCTCCTGCAGGGGGCACGCAACCGCGTGACGGTTGAGTTCGTTTCCGCCAATCCCACCGGCCCACTGCACGTCGGGCACGGCAGGGGGGCGGCGTTCGGCGCCAGCGTCGCCAGCATCCTCGCCACGGCCGGCTTCGATGTTCAGCGCGAGTACTACGTCAACGACAATGGGCGCCAGATGGATATTCTGGCCGTCTCGGTCTGGCTGCGTTACCTCGAATTGTGTGGCGAGAGCATTGGATTTCCCGAGAACGGTTACCGCGGCGACTACATTTACGACATCGCGCGCATCGTGCGGGTCGAACATGGCGACCGGTGGCGTCACACCCGCACCGAGGTCGAGGATGGGCTGCCCCCCTCCCTGTCTGCGGGCGGGGACGGCGAGCGCTTCCTCGACGCCCTGATCCAACGCGCCTATGAGCTGCTTGGAGAGGACGGCTACCGGATATTCTTCGATGCCGCGCTGAACACGATTCTAGCGGACATCAAGCAAGACCTGGCGGAATTCCGGGTGTACTTCGACCTCTGGTTCTCGGAACGCGAACTGGAGGAAAGCGGTGCGGTGCAGCACGCCATAGACCGCCTGCGAGAGAACGGCCACCTGTATGTCAAGGACGGGGCCACCTGGTTCCGCGCATCGGCGCTTGGCGACGAGAAAGACCGCGTGGTGATCCGGGAGAACGGGCGCACGACCTATTTTGCCTCGGACATCGCCTACATTCTGAGCAAGCTGGAGCGGGGATTCGACCGCGCGATCTACGTGCTGGGCGCAGACCACCACGGTTACGTCGCGCGGCTGCGCGCCGCGGCGAAAGGCCTCGGTGAGGATCCGGACAGGCTCGAGATCACGTTGGTCCAATTCGCGGTCCTGTTCCGCTTCGGGGAAAAGGTGCAGATGTCGACGCGCTCCGGGCAATTCATCACGCTGCGCGAACTGCGGGAGGAGGTCAGCACCGATGCCGCCCGTTTCTTTTACGTCATGCGGTCGCATGACCAGCACCTCGATTTTGATCTCGACCTGGCCAAGTCCCGTTCGAGTGACAACCCGGTTTACTACATCCAGTACGCCCACGCGCGCATCTGCAGCGTATTCCGCAACCTGGAGCAGATGGACGAACGCTATAACCAGGCCATCGGGCTCGCGGCGTTAGATCTGCTGACGGAAGACCACGAGATACAGTTGATGCGAACCATCAGCCGTTTTCCCGAAACCATCGACGCCGCGGCACGAACCTGCTCACCGCACCTGCTCGCGCACTACCTGCATCTGCTCGCGACGGACCTGCACGCCTACTACAACGCGCACCAGTTCCTCGTGGACGACGAGAACCTGCGCAATGCCCGGCTCAATCTCATCCTGGCCACGAAAACCGTGGTGCAGAAAGGCCTCGGTCTGCTCGGCGTTTCGGCGCCGGAGGAGATGTAGGTGGCCGGCGCGCGCAGGTCGGCTGCCCGCGGTCGGGGGGCTCGCCGAGGTCGTAAAGGTGCATCGGGGTGGTTATGGCTTTTCACCGGGATTCTGATCGGACTCGGTCTGGCCTGGTACCTGTTCAGCAAGGGTTTCATACCGCAACCCCGCCCTGACGCGAACCAAGCGGCTGGGGCGCAGCAGTCGGCCCCGGCCGAAAGCGCCGAGGAGGTGGCCCCGAAACCCGACAGCCGCGAACGCTCCCGGTATGACTTCTTCACCGTGCTTCCGGAAATGGAGGTTGTCGTACCCCAGCAGGAACTCAGCGAACGGGCACAACCGGGCTCCGCGCAATCCCCGGGTGCTGACGAGGGCCATCGCTATCTGCTTCAGGTCGGCTCGTTCCGGGAGATGGGCGAGGCCGAGCAACGCAAGGCCCGCCTGGCCCTGTTGGGCGTCGTTGCCCGGGTGCAGGCCGTAACGGTCAACGAGACCACCTGGTATCGGGTGCGCGTCGGGCCGGTGGACAGCGCCCGGGAGGCGGATGATCTGCGTAATTTACTGGCAGACAACGGTATCGACAGCCTGGTAATGCAGTACCAATAAGCACTCAGCCCCGACGGTTGGCCGGGGCATAGAGGTCAGTCGCCGACGGGCTGTTCCGGCGCGCCCGGGCTTCACTGGCACGCCTCCATTGTTCGAACGCGCCCCAGAACGCCTGACCCTTCCAGTCCCCTCCGCGGGACTGCCCGTTGCCCGCGGCGGCGGATTTCCTGAATCCGGCGGAATCCAGCCCGTCGATTTCATCCCGCAATGCAGCATCAGCGCTCAGAGCGGCAAATTCCCGCAGACTGAGCGCCTCACCCGGACCGAATGCTTTCAGCCAGTCGAGCAGATAGCGGCGCGCAGCCGCGGTATCGTTACGGCGACAGGCAGCCTGCAACCGACCGAGAGCCCGCGATTCGTCGCCTTCCGGTTCCGATTGACCGCTCACCGCGGCCGAACGCCTGCTGCGCTGGCGCACGTAGTACCAGGTCCCGCCGAGGGTCAGCAGCCAGCCGCCGGCGAACAGCAGGGCGAGGCTTCGCCAAAAATTCGGGCGCGCTGTAGCACCAGCCCCAGGGCCCTGCGCTGCCGACAGTTCCTCGGCGAGTCGTTCCGGAGCAGGTTCGGCTGACGGCAGCAGGGCCGAGGGCAGCACCTTGATCGACTGCGCCGGGAGGACGGCCACTCGCTGCTGATCCGCTTTGGTGTCCCACCAGTGCACCGCAAGCTCGGGCAGCACCAACTCGCCCTCCTGTTCCGGCACGATGGCGTAACGGAACTCTTTGTGGCCCAGCACCCACTGGCCGTCGTCGCGCGTGATCCCCTGGGGTTGGTCCGGATAGATACGGGCTCCCGGCACTTCGGGCCAGGCCGGTTCGGCGATCATGTTCTCCTCCAGACCGACCGCGTCGATGATGATCGTGCGGGTTACCGGCTCACCCACTCTCAGCGCTTCCGTGCTGGAGACTTGCTGGCTGAGGTTCAGCTTGTGCGCAGGCTGCCAGTCCCGACCGCTGAATGTCAGCGGCCGCGCTTCGATGGGTACACGGATGGGTTCGCTCGCAACCGTGATCCGCCGACCTCGAACCGCTGGCTGCCAGATGCTCCCGTCGCGCCGCTCCACCAGTCGCCCGCTGAGTTCCATCGGCGGCACGACCAGCTCTCCGGAACGTTCCGGGAAGATGGCATAGCGCCGCTCCAGAACGCGAAAGCGCTTGCCCCCGCGTTCTGCCTGGTAGGGTGTCTCCTGCAACAGACGAACTGCCGCCGGTGCGGGATCGGGCTGCCCGATCGCCGCTTCGGTCAGGTTTTGCTGGTAAAAAACCCGCACGATCAATCCGAGCTGTGCGTGAACGTAATAGGGTCCTCGTTCCGGAGCCAGCTCGACCTCCAGAAACACTGGCGGCAACTCGCCCGCTTGCAGTTGCGGCGCTTCGTCCACCTGCAATACGACAGGCGCGGTGCTCGCGCCACCGAAACCAAAGGCTGGAATGGTGACTCGGCCGGAACGCCTGGGCTCGACGGTCAACAGTAACTTCACCTGTGCAGTCTGACGGCCGTTCACGATCGACAGCTGCGTTTCCGAGCGGCGGTCGATGATTTCGAAATCCTGCTCCAGCACACTGAAGTCGGCGTCCAGACTCTGCTTTGCATCGTTCGTTACAAACGTCAGCGTGACGGTCTCGCCCACGGTGACCCGCTGGCGATCCAGCTGCAGGGTGACTTCCGCGGACAACGGCAGCGATACGAACAGAAGCACAAGGCTCAAAAAGGCTTTTCGGTACTGAACGGGGGATAAAGTCATGCCGTTACCATGCCTCGGTTTCGTCCTCCGGAGCGCCACGCCGCAGGTGCTGGCCGCGGAACTTGCGACGCAACAACCCGCCCGGGTCGTCAGGTATTCTTCGCAACCACTGCTCCATGGCCTGGGCGTCTTCCTCCGACCAGGCTTCGGCGAACTCCTCGCTCCGCTCCCCGCTCTGGCTTTCGCCCTCCTGCGAGTCCGACTCACCGTCCTGTGATGCGGACGGCTCGCCGTTCTCGCGCTGCTCGCCTTGCTGTGACTCCTCTGCCGAGGAGGATTCCTCGCCGGACGCATCCTGCTGCGACGCACCGTCGCCCGATTGTTCCTGCCCGTCACCCTGTTGTTGCTGTTGCTGCTGCTCTGATTCCTGCCTCAGTTGCTCAACGATAGAACGGTTGTACAGCGCATCGGGCATGCCTGGCTGTTTTTCGAGGGCCGCATCATAGGCTTCGAGCGCCGCCTCGTATTCGCCGAGCAAGGCCAGCGCATTGCCCCGATTGTAATGGGTGTCGGCGCTGGGGCTGGCGGACCAGGCGGTATGGGCGTTGGAGTATTCACCACCACGGTACCAGGCCTCCCCGGACAATTCGGGGTCCCTTGCCAATGCGGCGGCCCGCCCCGGATCCTCGGCAGCCAGCGCCTGGTAG
>JBFFUJ010000127.1:0-7203 GCA_041571375.1 Lysobacterales bacterium
GACCTCTGGATTGTTGTGCACGGCCATCATGTCGGCCAGTTCGTCGTGCCGCTCGGCGGCCTCCTCTTCCAGGGCCACGGAATAGGCCAGAAAGGTGTCGAGATCCGTGATCCGCGCGGAAAGTCTCATATCCTGAGCTCGGCCTCGATGGCCTCCAGCCCCGCCGCGGCGCGGTCTCCTGCCGTGGGCTGGAACGTCGGGTACACCGTGCGATAAATGATCCCGGTACTCATGCCGTCATCCTCCTGCAGTCGTTCGGCCGCGATGGCCGGATCTGCGGCCGGCTCCGCCTCGAAGGCGCGCACCTGCCGCTTCCACTCCATCTGTTCCGGGCGGAAGGTCGGACAGGGGCTGAGTGCCTGCACGAAGGCGAAACCGGGGTGCCGAATCGCCTCGACCAGTATCCTGGCCAGGCCGTTCGGGTCGCCCGTGAAGCCGCGGGCAATGAACGTGGCCCCCGCGGTCAGGGCGAGCGAGGCCGGCCGGAACGGCCGGAGGCCGCTGCCGCCGGGCGTCAGCTTGCCATGCCCCCAGTCCGCGGCAGTGGTCGGCGAGGCCTGGCCTTTGGTCATCCCGTAGACCTCGTTGTCCATGATGATGTAGGTCATGTCCATGTTGCGGCGGCAGGCGTGAATGAAATGATTGCCGCCGATCGACAGGCCGTCGCCGTCGCCGCCTGCCACCAGCACCGTCAGGTCCGGGCGCGCCGCCTTCAGGCCGGCTGACAGGGCCAGTGCCCGGCCGTGCACGCCGTGGAAACCATACACGCTGGTGTAGGCCGCAATCCGCGACGAGCAGCCGATCCCGGTGATCAGCGCAACCTGCTCTTGCGGCGACTCCAGGAAAGCCAGGGCCTTGCCGATCGCGTTGAGGACCGCAAAATCGCCGCAACCGGGGCACCAGACGGGCTTGAGGTCCGATTTGTAGTCCTTCGGAATGGGTGGCGACGGCTTGTCGGCTCGCTCCATGGTCAGCTCCAGCTTTCGACGCGGTCGACGATTTCCCCGGGCGTGATCGGCAGCGGGCCCGGACGGGCCAGCACTTCGGTTTCCGCATCAATGTCGTAAAAGGCCCTCAGGTAATGGTGGAACTGGCGGCCGTGACTCTGTTCGACCACCAGCACGCGGGACACGCCCGCCAGCGCATGGGCGAGCTTCTCCGGACTGGCCGGCAGCAACAGCCTGAGCGCCACGACGCGGATCTCGCGACCGCCTGCCTGCAGCCGCTCGGCCGCTTCACGCGCCGCTGCGGCGGTCGATCCCCAGGTCAGGATCGCGATGCCCCCATCGCCCCGCACGTCCGCCCACAGCTCGCCATAATCGAAATCGGCAATTTTGCTTGCACGCTTGGTCAACTGTGCCAGGTGGTCGGCGGCTGCGGTCGAGGGCTTGCCGCGCTCGTTGTGCTCCAGGCCGTCGGCGACATAACTGCAGCCCGGCGTGCCGGGAATGGCCATCGGCGAGATTCCATCCTCGGTCAGCGCGTAGCGTCGGTAGCCTTCGGTCGGCTCCGCGGTCCGCCGCGGCGGAATCGCGGGCAGGCGATAGTCTGGCTCGGGTATCAGTACGCGAGATTGAGCGAGGTTCTGATCCGTCAGCATCACCGCAACCGTCTGCAGGGCCTCGGCCAGGCGCACGGCCCACTCGGTGGTCAGAATGCAGTCGGCGTGGTCGAGCGCCCCAAGCACCAGGTGCGGCGCATCCCCGTGCATGCCGTGCAGGGCCACGTTCAGGTCTGCCTGCTCCGACTTCGTGGGGACACCGGTGGACGGCCCACCCCGCATTACGTTGACCACCACGGCCGGCGTCTCCGAAGCCACCGCCAGCCCCATCCCCTCGAGCATCAGCGCCAGCCCGGGACCCGAGGTCGCCGTGAGCGCCGGTATGCCGCCGAAGGAGGCGCCGATGACCATGTTGATCGACGCCAGTTCGTCCTCGGCCTGCATCAGGCTGCCCCCCAACTGCTCCAGGCGGGGCGCCAGCCATTCCAGCAGGTCGCTGGCCGGGGTGATGGGGTAGGCCGCGGCGAACCTCACCCCGCCGCGCAGCGCGCCCAGACCGCAACCCTCGTTACCGCTCATGTCCCAGCGCGAACCGGAGAACGGCGGAGCGCTGGGTTCGGGGCGCGGGCGGGCTTCGCGCGCCTCGACGATCAGGGGCTCGGTAAAGCCCACTTCGAAGGCCCTGCGCGAACCCTGCACGATGTCGTCGCCCTTGTCATGGAACACGTGGTCGATCAGCCGCCCGGCTTGGTCGGGACAGATACCCAGCCAGTGCGACAGCACGCCCAGCGCAATCATGTTGGGCCGCCCCGCAGGGATGTCTTTGGCGAGTGCCCGCATACGCAACGGAATGACGTCGACACCCAGGTCCCGGATGGCTCCCGGTATCTCGCCCGCATCGGGGTCGGCGATGATCAGGCTGTCCGCCCGCAGGGCGATTTCCTCGGCAAAGCGATCGGCATTCTGCCAGTCCAGCGCCAGCAGCAGATCGAATGCGTCGTCCATGCATTCCACCGCCCGGTGGCTGATCCGCACCAGGGCCGCCGCCTCGCCGCCGCGGATCTGAGGCCCGAAAGAGCGACGCATCATCCCGAAACAGCCATTGTTGCCAGCCAGGCTGAGCAGCAGCTCCCCGGCAGTGATGGCGCCGGCTCCGCCGGAGCCCGTGATGGCCAGGGAAATGTCGCAGGAGTGTCGCGAAGTCATCGAAGCGATTGGCTGTTGCCTGGGCCGGATATTATCCGTCAAAGGACGGCGCCGTGCACAACCCCGGCTCGGAATAACCCTGTGTCCAAAAAAAAGCCGTCATGAAGCATGACGGCTCTCCGATGGAAGGATTCGGATCAGTCGCCGTGCACCCGGTCCATCGCGTTGCGCAGACGCGTGGCAAAACTCCGGAACATGGCCTCGATGTTGGAGATGTTGTTGGCCCGGGTAAACTCCTTGTATTTTTCCCCCGCGGCCTTGTTGCCCTCGAGCAACAACAGCAATTCGCGGGTCGTCGAATCGCGCAGTTCGACGCGCCCCGTGACCTCGCCCGAGCCCAGTGTCTTGACCACGAAACCCTCGTAGTCCTCGTCACCGCCGGGTTTGACCCACGGCATGATGTTCAGCAGCTCCACCTCGACTTCGAGCACATCCTCGCCGTCCCCGTAAACCAGCGGATACCCGCCATTGCCGGACAGCACATCGCTCATCACGTCCCGGAAAATGGCCTGGACGCCTTCGAGGTCCCGGACGCTCAGGGTCCACTCGCTGGGATCGTCCTGGGCATACGGTGGCTTGATCACTTTCACGTTGTCCACCACCAGTGGGCGAACCAGGAACTTGCTGTATTGCTTCCAGTCCACGCCTTCCTTGACCCAGGTAGGCTCGGCCTGGGCCGCCGCAGTCGACGCGAAGAACACCGCCAACAGGCTGGCGATCAGATTGCCGCGGCTGAAAAACCCTGATTTCATGATTCACTCCTCTCGATCCTGCGCTTCGTTAGAGGGCCCGTCATACCGGACCGGCCCGTAACTATAACACCGGCAGCACCGATCCGGCGTCAATTGCGTATAGAATTCCCCCTGTTATGGAACACTCCGAACTCCCGATCCTGCTGAACCTCGGACTTCTGTTCCTGCTCGGCCTGGCAGCCGATCTCATCGGACGGCACAGCTTCATACCACGGGTCACGCTGCTCATACTGGCGGGGCTGGCCGTGGGGCCGGTCGGCTTTGACCTGCTGCCACAGCAGCTGGTGGCCGACTGGTTCCCGCCCATGACCACGATCGCTTTGTCGCTGATCGGCTTTCTGCTCGGTCCGCAGCTTTCGGTTGCCAGCCTGCGCGCGCACGGCGGATTGGTGATCGGCATCACCCTGGGGGAAACGACTGCTGCACTGATCGCCGTGACTCTCGCCCTGTTGGCGTTCGGCATGCCCGCTACCGCGGCCGTGCTGCTCGCCGGGGTGGCAGCGGCGAGTGCGCCGGCCGCGACCTTCGATGTGGTGCACGAGAGCCAAATCCGCAACGACTTCTCCGACACCCTGCTGGCCGTGGTGGCGCTGGACGACGCGATCGCTCTGCTGCTTTTTTCCCTGGCGATGGCGCTGGCCTCCGTAATCGACGGCAGCCACCCCGTGGCCTTCAGCCTTCTGGCCGGGTTAAAGGATATCGGCGGCAGCCTGTTGCTGGGGGCGGCTCTGGGCATCCCGATGGCCTACGTGAGTGGGCGCATCCGGCCTGGTGAGCCGACACTGGCCGAGGCCATGGGTTTCGTGCTGTTGTGCGGCGGTCTGGCCAGCTGGCTGGACCTGTCGCCCGTTTTGAGCGCCATGGTCATGGGTGCGGTGGTGGCGAGTCTGGCGAAGCACCATGATCGTCCATTCCATGCCATCGAGGGTATCGAGTGGCCGTTCCTGATCCTGTTCTTCATCCTGGCCGGCGCGTCGACCCACATCGCGGCACTCAAGCTGGTCAGCGGCATCACGGTCGTGTACATCGCCGCCCGCTGCTTCGGCACTTACGCGGGGGCCTGGGCCGGTGCCCGGCTGACGAAGGCCAGCCCGATGGTGCGCAAGTGGATGGGGCTGTGCCTGTTTCCGCAAGCCGGCGTATCGATCGGGATGGCTCTGATGGCCTCGCAGCGGTTTCCTGACCTCGAGCAGTTCCTGCTGCCCGTGATCCTGGCCTCCACCGTGCTCTATGAACTGCTGGCGCCAGTCATCACGAGACGCGCCCTCGAGGAATCGCAGACCCGGGCGAACTGACCGCTTCAGTCCGCAGTCGCCGCCGAGACCCGCACCACGCTGTCCGGCGTGAGCAAATAGATGGCTCCCCCGGAACCCACCCGCACGTCGCGGATACGCGCATCCAGCGCGTCGAACAGGGCTTCTTCTCCGACCACGTGCCCGTCCTCCAGATCGATTCGGCGCACCTCGCGGTCGACCAGCGCCCCGAGCAGCAAGTCGCCGCGCCATTGGGGAAACATCTCCCCGTCGTAGACGCTCAGGCCAGAGGGTGCGATCGAGGGTGTCCACTGACGGACCGGCTGTGCCATGCCCGGCCACTCGGCGTAGGGCGATATGGTGGCACCGCTGTAATCGACGCCATGCGTGATCGCCGGCCAGCCGTAGTTCACTCCCGCTTCGATCCGGTTCAGCTCGTCGCCGCCACGAGCACCATGCTCGTGCAGCCAGATCGTGCCATTCGCCGCCAGCGCCAGGCCCTGCGGGTTACGGTGTCCGTAACTGAGCACGTAGGGGGAAGCCGGAAAGGGGTTGCCGGACGCGGGGCTGCCATCGTCATTCATCCGCAGCACCTTGCCCAGCCCGCTGTCGATGTCCTGGGCGGCCTCCCGGTAGTCGAAACCGTCGCCGGTCGTCAGCAACAGGGTGCCGTCGGGCAGAAAGACCAGGCGCCACCCGTAGTGCACGGCCGTGTCCTTACGGGTGAAGTTGCGAAAGATGACTTCGACGTCTTTCAGATCGCCACCGACCAGGCGTCCCCGGGCCACCGCCGTGCCGTTATCGCGCGGGCTGCCCTCCGCGTAGCTGAGATACACGAGGCGATTGCTTTCAAATCCGGGGTGCAGTACGACGTCGAACAATCCGCCCTGGCCGGCAAAGTAGACTGCGGGAACGTTCGTGAAGGGCTCGCCGACGTTCCCCGCCGCATCGATCGGACGCAGCCGGCCGCCCAGTTCCGTGACCAGGGCCGATCCGTCCGGCAGGAAGGCCAGGCTCCAGGGCAACTCCAGGCCGTCGGCCCAGGTTTCGAGGCGGACCTCGGCACCGTGGGATGCCGTCGCCAGGACAAGCCCCAGTGCCGCCACGAAAAGGTTCCGGCAAACGACCATTCGATTCACTCCGACTTGGAAACACAAGGCAGAAGGTATGCTAGCCTTGGCATCCGAGGGAAAGCAAACATGAGCGAGCGGGGTTCCACCATCATCTTCATGGCGAGGCGGTTCGGCTACTACGCTGTGGCCGTTCTGGTCGCATACGGCCTGGCCTCCGTATTCGCGACGCAATCGGTGGTTGCGAGCCTGGGCCGCATGGGCGTCGCCGTGCCGCCATCCGATCGCCTCGCCATGACGCTGGCCGACCTGGCCGGCATGGCCAACATGTTTCTGCCCATGGTCGCTTTCGCCCTGCTGGTGGCATTCATGGCCGCGGCCTTGCTGCGCCACTGGCTGGGGCGCGGACGCTTCCTGCTGTACGCGCTGGCGGGAGCCGCTGCCGTGGTGACGACTCACCTGGGCCTGCAAGCGGCCTTTGGCATCACGCCCGTGGCCGCCGCACGGAGCGCCGGTGGACTGTTGCTGCAGGCCCTGGCCGGCGCGGCCGGTGGCCTGGCCTACATCGGGTGCATCCGCGCGCCACGACGCAATGCCTCACGGACCGCTTGACTGCCCGCGATGACCGATGCAGACCGGGTGGATGCTTTAAACAGCTTTGACAGGAGAAGCGTGGGGGAGCCATGGAAGTTCTACAGCTGTTGATCAGCGGCATATCGCAGGGCTGCGTCTACGGACTGATCGCGCTGGGTTTCGTGCTGATTTACAAGGCTACCGAGATGGTCAATTTTGCCCAGGGCGACCTGATGATGCTCGGCGCGTTCATTGCCTACACTTTCCTCAACGTACTCGGCTTTCCTCCGCTGGTCGGCCTGGTTGCGACGGTGGCGGTCATGGCGGTAATCGGCGTGATCATCGAGCGCGTGATATTGAGGCCGATGATCGGCGAGCCACTGTTCGCCGTCCTGATGATCACGATCGGGCTGGGCTTCGTGCTGCGCGCGGTCGCCGGCATCGTCTGGGGCAGCGAACCGAAGTCCATCGCCTCGCCCCTGGCCGGCGGCGTCCTCCGTTTCGGGGACCTCGCCATCGGCTACCAGAACCTGGCCATTGTCGGAGGCACCATCGTCCTGTGCCTCTTTCTTTTCGGCTTTTTCCGCTTTACCCGCCTCGGCGTCGCGATGCAGGCCGCCTCGCAGAACCAGCTCGCCGCTTACTATTGCGGCATTCCGGTCAAGCGGGTCTTCTCGATCGTATGGGCCCTGTCGGCGGCGATCGCGGCCATGGCCGGCATGCTGGTCGCACCGATCACCCTGGTCGAGCCGATGATGGGCTTCATCGGCATCATGGCGTTCGCGGCCGCCAGCGTCGGCGGCTTCGGGAGCCTCCCGGGCGCGATGGCCGGCGGCCTCCTGATCGTC
>JBFFUJ010000128.1:0-7131 GCA_041571375.1 Lysobacterales bacterium
CTCCCCGAGGCGCTCCAGGGCCCCGAGATAAACCCCGCAGGCGATAGCCAGAAAGCCCCACAGCAGCATGATCAGGGCTCCGGGCAGTATGCGCTCGAGCATCCAGATGGCCAGGGCGAGCAAGCCGACGCCGAATACGGCCTTGACCGCATCCATCCATGCGCCCGCGCGCGGAATCAGGTTGCCGGCCGAGACTCCGAAAAGGATCAGCGGCGTGCCCATGCCGATCGACAGCGCGAACAGGGCCGTTCCGCCCAGCACCGCGTCGCCGGAAGAACCGATCACAATCAGCGCGGCCATCAATGGCGGCGCAACGCAGGGTCCGACGATCAGCGCCGACAGGAAGCCCATTACCGCAACGCCCCACAGGCCACCGCCCTGCTGGCGATTGCTGGCCGCGCTCAGCCGGGTCTGCAGGCTCGCCGGCATCTGCAGGTCATAAAAGCCGAACATGGAGAGGGCCAGCAGGATGAAGACCAGCACGAACCCGCTGATGATCCAGGGATTCTGGAACACGGCCTGCAGATTCTGTCCGAACAGGCCGGCCAGCACACCGGCTGCGGTGTAGGTCAGGGCCATGGCCAGCACGTAGACCAAGGACAACCAGAAAGCGCGCGCCGTGGTGAGGTTTTTGCCCTGGCCCATGATGATGCCCGACAGGATCGGGACCATCGGGAACACGCAGGGGGTAAAGGCCAGCAACAACCCGGCCAGGAAAAACGCCGCAATGGCCGTGCCGGGGCTGCTGGTCAGGAGGCCCGCCAGCCGATCCTGTTCCGACACGGGCGGGGACGGCGCCGCGACGGCTTCCGCGCTGGGCGGACCGCCCGGGCTGTCTTCAGCATTGACCGGCAGTTCGACGGCCAATGTACGCGACATGGGCGGGTAACAGATCTCTCCATCGCGGCAACCCTGAAACAGCGCCGTCAGGGCCACCGCTGCGGCGGGACCCGCCGCCCGGCTGAGACGGACCGGGATCTCCGTCTGCCCGAAATAGACCGGCACGGGACCGAACTCGGGGTCGTCCTTGATGACCCCGTCGGGCAATTGGACGCCGGCGATGGCCGGATTGCCGCTGCCGGCGACCTCGAATTCGAATTTGTCGCGGTACAGGTAATAGCCCGGCTGCGCCGTGAAGCGCACCAACAGCGTGACCGGATCATAGGCGATCGCCTCGAATACGAAGGCCTCGTCTGCCGGCAAGGCCGGGGACCCCCCGGCGCCAAAAGCCAGGGAACTGCCGGGGGCCGCCGCCAACCCGGGGTCGGAGAGATCCGCGGCGACGATCGAAGGCCCGGGGGCGGCCCTGGGCAAAGCCACTTCCGTGTGCTGCTCGGTGGGCGGATAGCACAGTTCATCCTCGAGGCAGCCCTGCGAGCGCACACGGAGCTTCACCGTCTCGACTGCCGCCGGCACGGTCGTCAGCGGCAAGGTCACCGACAATTCGCCGTGGAATTTCTCCACCTCTTCGCCGAGCAGTTCGTCAAAGCTGATTTTGCCCGGCGGAATGATGGGTTCGCCCAGCTCGACGCCTTCGGTCTCTGCAGCGAAACTCAGAAAGCGATTGTTGTACAGGTAATAACCGTTCTCGATGCGCCAGCGCACCACGATCCGGTCGCGGGCGTCGGCGCTGGCGGAAATGCGGAAAACGTCGCCGAAGTCGCGTACCTCATCGAAACCGATCGCCCAAACCGATGCGGCCGCCATGGTCATCGCCAGGGACAGCAACCCGGTGCGCAGCGCGTGCAGCCTGGCGGATATCTTTGCTCCGGTCATCTTGCCTTGGTCTCGTTGAGTATCCAGCCCACGTAATCCTCGGAACCTGACTGCACCCGTAATGCCAGCACCTCGGGCACATCGTAGGGGTGATGTTCCTGCAGCCAGCCTTCCAGCTCCGGGTAGGACTGCCGCGTTGTCTTGATCACCATCAGGGCCTCGGTGTCGTTCTGCACCGCCCCCTGCCACCGATAGATAGACCGAACTTCGGGCAGGATGTTCACACAGGCCGCCAATTGCCGCTCGACCAGCCCGTTGGCCAAACGTTCGGCGACCCCCGGATCGGGACAGGTGCAGAGCACGGTGAGGACTTCTGTCATCGTTCCTTTCCCTCGTCATCGGCCGGCGTCGCCATGGCGCAGATTCTACCGGAAATGCATCGTCCGCCGGCCATGCCGGGCCCGATTCAGCGCTTGCCTCAGGTCATGGCAGCCGCCGCGCACGCGGACTATGCTCGAAACTGGGTATGTATCGGCCCGGGTCGGGACACAGGAGGCGCGCCATGGGCAGGCCGGCCGCGAAACAGGATCTGATCGAGCTCGACATCAGCCAACCTATCTGGGAGCGGTTCTTCTGGGTAGCCCCCCTGGTTCTGGTCGGTACCCGCGAACAGGACGGCAAACACGATCTCGCACCCAAGCACATGGCGACGCCCATGGGCTGGGAAAACTACTACGGCTTCGTCTGCACTCCGAGACACCACACCTACAGCAATATCGAGCGTGAGGGCGTGTTCACCGTGTCCTACCCGCGGCCCTCGCAGCTGGTCCTCACCAGCCTGGCGGCTTCGCCACGCTGCGGCGCCGAGGAAAAACCGGCGCTGTCTGTTCTCCCCGTCTTCCCCGCCAGCATCATCGATGGAGTGCTGCTCGAGGGCGGTTACATGTTCCTGGAATGCGAACTGGACCGCATCGTCGACGGCTTCGGAGTCAACAGCCTGATCATAGGCCGGATCGTCGCCGCACGGGTGGCGGCGGACTCGGAACGCGTCCACGAGGCGGGCGACCAGGCACTGGTGCACAACGCGCCCATCCTGGCCTACCTGCATCCGGGGCGGTTCACGACCATCGATCAGAGCCTGACCTTCCCGTTTCCTGCCGGAATGAAGAAGTGATGCGGGGATCGTCCATCGGCCCGGGCGCCACCTGTGCGAGCAGTCACCGTTGCCCCGCCGGGGGTGAACTCCTGCGTCATATCCAGGACCAGCGGGAACAGCTGATTTCCCTGCTGCGGCGCATGACCTTGGCTGAATCGCCCTCCAACGTACCCTCCGCGCAGCAGGAAATCCGCGAAATCATCGCTGGCGAGTTCGAGCGGCTCGGTTTCCTGGTGCGGCGCATCCCGGGGCGGAGCAGTGGCGGCATGTGCTACGCCCGGCCCGCCGGCAGGCGCCGCCGGGATCAGCCGGTCCAGTTGCTGCTGGGCCACTACGACACGGTCTGGCCGCTCGGCACATTGGACGAGATGCCTTTCGAGCAGGACGCCGATGCCATTCGCGGCCCCGGGGTCTACGACATGAAGGGCGGCATCGCGCAATTGCTGGTCGCGCTCGAGGCGCTGCGGTTTTTCGGGGCCGAACCGGGCGTGGTGCCCCATGTTTTCCTGAACTCGGACGAGGAGATCGGGAGCAGGGAAAGCCGCCGTTACATCGAGTTCCTCGCCCGCAACATGGACCGGGTGTTGGTCCTCGAACCCTCGCTTGGGCCCGGCGGACTCCTGAAGACGGCACGCAAGGCCATCGGACGCTTTACCGTGACCGTGCGTGGCGAAGCGGCTCATGCCGGGCTCGACCCCGGCGCAGGTGCCAGCGCCATTCTCGAACTGTCCCATGTGATCCAGGCCTTGTTCGCGATGAACGACCCCGAGGCGGGCATCTCGGTGAACGTGGGCACGATTGACGGAGGGCTGAGACCGAACGTGGTCGCCCCGCGCAGCCAGGCAGTCGTCGACGTGCGTGTTGCCGCACAGGCGGATGCCGAGCGCATCGGGCGCGCGATCAATGCCCTCGCGCCCTCCGTCCCCGGAACCTCGCTGACGATCGAAGGCGGGTTCGGGCGCCCCGCGATGGAACGGACCCCGGCCAACCGCCAACTATGGCAGTTGGCCTGCCGGCTGGGAGAAGGTCTCGGCCTGAAGCTGGAAGAAGCCCTGGCCGGCGGTGGCTCGGACGGCAATTTCACCAGCCAGTTCGCCGCCACCCTCGACGGCATGGGCGCGGTCGGCGACGGCGCGCACGCGCGCCATGAACATCTCGTCGTGTCGCGGACACTGGAGCGCGCGGCCCTGCTGGCCTTGCTGCTGATGGCGCCGCCGCTGCAGCAGACGGACCCCATGAGGCATGGGGCATGACGGCGCGTCACTACTTTTTCTCATCGGTGACCCGCTGCTCGGACCTGTGGTCGGAGCCGTTCGAGACCACCCTGCTGGACCGCAAGCACTGGGCCACCGGAGATTTCGTGGTGGGGCGGGTGATCGGCGAGCGTAACCGCCTGTACGAATGCGAGACCAAAACGGGCCGGATGGCCGAGCTGGTCCGCGGCGATCTGCTGGTCGGCGCCCTGGGGCGGCGAGCCGCCACGCTCGAGGGCGTCGGCGACTGGCGCGCGACCACCGACGAGCTCGTACTGGATGCGCTCACCAGTGCGGGTCTGCTGGGCCGGGCCACGTCGATTTCGCCTATGTTGCCGGAATTGGTGCGCATCCAGTACCTCGGCCATGCGACGCGTGATGGCGGCAAGCTCAACATGATGGACTTCGTCGAGCCGATACCGCGTCGCAACCTGGAGATACCCGTGGTGCTGGTCATCGGGACTTCGATGTCATCGGGCAAGACGACCGCCGCCCAGATCATCATTCGCGCTCTCAAATACCTCGAACTGGACGTGGCAGGCGCCAAGCTGACCGGGGCGGCCCGTTATCGGGATATCCTGAAGTTCCGTGATGCCGGCGCCCGTTGCGTCGTCGATTTCGTGGACGCCGGCCTGCCGTCGACGGTCTGTTCGGAGGCTCGCTTCCGCGAAGCTTTCGAACACATGCTGTCGCGCATCGCGTTCTGCGACGCGGACGTGCTGGTGGCCGAGGCCGGCGCTTCGCCGCTGGAGCCCTACAACGGCGCCACGGTGGTGGACTATCTGCACGATCTGGCACGCTTCACGGTGCTCTGCGCTTCGGACCCGTATGCGGTCCTCGGTGTGCAGACGGCCTACGGCGGGGGCCTGCAGGCGCACCTCGTATCCGGGCCGGCGGCCAATACCGTCGCGGGCATCCGGCTGGTGCGCGAGCTGTCGGGGCATCCTGCAATGAACCTGCTCGACCGCAGATCCTACCCCGAGCTGATCGAGATGCTCAAAGAAAGACTGGGCCTCTGAACCCGCAGGATTGCAATGGGTCGCGGTGGATGCCAAAGTTCCCCGCACAGCCCCAAGTACGAGGTTCGCATCCGATGCCCGCAATCGTGCGCCGTATCTCCGTCCTGATGGTGATTGCCGCCATCCTCGCCGCCTGTGCGACCAGCCCCACGGGGCGTCGCCAACTCATGCTGATTTCGGAAGAATCAGCCATCGCCTCCTCCGCGCAGGCCTACGTGCAGGAGGTCGGCAAGCTCCAGCAGGAAGGCAAACTGTCCAATGACGCAGCCCTGGTGCGGCGGGTCAATGAGATCAGCTCCAGGCTCGTCGCGCAGGCGGTCCAGATGCGGCCTGATTCGGCGAAGTGGGAATGGAGCGTGGCGGTCATCGACGATCCCGAAACCGTCAATGCCTGGTGCATGGCAGGCGGCCGCATGGCCATCTATACCGGCCTGGTCGAGAAGATCGATCCCAGCGACGACGAAGTCGCCCAGGTCATGGGACACGAGATTGCGCACGCCCTGGCCAACCACACGGCCGAGAAAATGTCTGTCGCCATGGCCACCA
This sequence comes from Lysobacterales bacterium, assembly GCA_041571375.1. Taxonomy (GTDB): domain Bacteria; phylum Pseudomonadota; class Gammaproteobacteria; order Xanthomonadales; family SZUA-36; genus CALKKN01. The sequence goes on from JBFFUJ010000128.1 coordinate 5,691, forward strand.
GCGTCGGGGTTGCCGCGGCCGGCATCGCGGCCGACAACAAGGGTGCTGCCATGGCCGGCGCCGCAGCCGCGGCCGCGTTGGCCATCACGATGCCCAACAGCCGCGCGGCCGAGACGGAAGCAGACCGCATCGGCATCGAACTGGCCGCCAAGGCCGGTTACGATCCGTCCGCCGCCGTGACTCTGTGGCGCAAAATGGGCAGCCTGCCCGGCGGCCAGCCGCCGCAGTTCCTGAGCACCCACCCCAGTCCGGACAACCGGGAAAAAGCGCTGGCGGCCCTCGGCCCGCAGATGGAGCCCTACTACCGGGCCGACACCCCCCGGCCCACCCATGGCGTGCAAGCGGTCACCGCCCTGGATTGAGCCCGCAGCGCCGTCGCAATAAAAAAGGCGCCGGAGAACCGGCGCCTTTTTGCGTCCTGCTGGTAAAGAGGTTCAGATCACAGCAGCGGCACGATCAGCAGCGCCACGATGTTGATGATCTTGATCAGCGGGTTGATCGCCGGTCCGGCGGTGTCCTTGTACGGATCGCCTACGGTATCACCGGTCACCGCCGCGGCGTGCGCATCGGTGCCCTTGCCGCCGAAGTTGCCGTCCTCGATGTACTTCTTGGCGTTATCCCATGCGCCGCCGCCAGTGGTCATCGAAATGGCCACGAACAGGCCGGTGACGATCGTGCCGATCAGCAGGCCGCCCAGCGCTTGCGGACCCAGCACGACGCCGACGATGATCGGGATCAGCAACGGCAACAGGGACGGAATCACCATCTCCTTGATCGCGGCCTTGGTCAGCAGGTCGACCGACTTGGCATAATCCGGCTTGCCGGTGCCTTCCATGATGCCCGGGATCTCGCGGAACTGACGGCGCACCTCGGTGATGATCGCACCGGCGGCGCGACCGACGGCCTCCATGGCCAACGCACCGAACAGGTACGGCACCAGTCCGCCGATGAACAGGCCGATGATGACCAGGTGGTTCGACAGGTCGAACGTCATGTCGGCGTAAGCCGGCACCTTGGCCAGGCTGTTCGTGTAGTCGGCGAACAGCACCAGCGCGGCCAGGCCTGCCGAACCGATCGCGTAACCCTTGGTCACGGCCTTGGTCGTGTTGCCGACCGCGTCCAGGGCGTCGGTCGTATTGCGCACCTCGGGTTCCAGTTCGGCCATTTCGGCGATGCCACCGGCATTGTCCGTGATGGGTCCGAAGGCATCCAACGCTACGATCATGCCGGTCATCGACAGCATCGTGGTCGCGGCGATCGCGATGCCGTAGAGACCCGCCAGTTCGTAGGCGCCCCAGATGGACGCACAGACCGCGATCACGGGCAGGGCCGTCGCTTTCATCGAGACGCCGAGGCCGGCAATGATGTTGGTCGCGTGGCCCAGGGTCGAGGCCTCGGCGACTTTCTTGACCGGGCTGAACTCGGTGCCGGTGTAGTACTC
>JBFFUJ010000129.1:0-7090 GCA_041571375.1 Lysobacterales bacterium
GCCCGATCCCCGTCGACGCCTCGATCGCGCGCTGGAGCACGGGAAGCACCCGGGGCGGATCGTTCCCGACCAGCGTCACGGTGTACTCGGGTCCGGGCAGGCGATGACCACCTTCATGTACGGCATGGTCGTCGTCAGCAGGGCCGACATGCCGAGAATGTCCGGCTGATGTTCCTCGAGTGCCGCCATGTAGGCATCGGCCTCGACGTTGATGCCGAGGTCGATCACTTCGAAGCCGGCGCCTTCCATCATCATGCCGACCAGGTTCTTGCCGATGTCGTGGATGTCGCCCTTGACCGTGCCGATCACCATTTTTCCGATCGGCTTGGCGCCGGTTTCCGACAGGATGGGCTTGAGGATGGCCATGCCGGCTTTCATGGCGTTGGCTGCCATCAGGACCTCCGGCACGAACAGGATTCCGTCCCGGAAGTCGATGCCGACGACGGTCATGCCGCCGACCAGCGCTTCCTCCAGCACACGGGTCGCCTCCCAGCCGCGATCGAGCAGGATCTGAGTGCCTTCGGCGATCTCGTCGGCCAGGCCGTCATACAGATCGTCGTGCATCTGCTCGACCAGTTCGTCATCTGGCGATTCCGACAGGATGATGTCTTCGTCTTCGTATTGATCGCTCATTGCATCTCAAGCCTCGTTGCGGTGTTTCATCCGCCGCCCTCACCAGCGGCCGTTGCCGGGCTGCATGTCCTCCCGCGCCAGGCGAATCGGGAAACGCTCACGGATCCGCCGGTCGGCGTCGGAACCGATGTAATCGGGATAGTGGCCGGACAGGATTTCCTTGACCTTGCGGTGCGCCAGTTCGTGGATGTCTTCCTTGCCGGTCGCCTCCCACTCCCCCGCAGTGCGGCGGTCGGCCACCTCGGGATAGAGATACTCGGTTTCCATCAGCTCCAGGGTCTGTGGATGCCCGAGATAGTGCCCGCTGCCATATACGGTATCCCGGATCACCTCGTAGGACAGTGTCTCCTCGTTCACCTCGATACCGCGCAGCAGCCTTTGTACATTACCGAACATGTCGTTGTCGATGACCAGTCCTTCGAAGGACTGTCCCAGCAGGCTGCCGACGATGCCCGGGTAGGCGGCCAGCAGGTTGGTGCCGGTCAGTGCGAGCACGGTGGAGGTGATGGCTTTTTCATAGCCGGCCTGGGCATCCATCACCTTGGCGTCGGTCATGCCGCTGGCCATGCTGGTAATGAACCCATAGTGGTTGCAAAGCTGCGCCGAGGCCGCCATGACCAGCGCCTCCTCGCCGCTCCCGCCGCTGAACGCACCCGTCCGCAGGTCGGATATGAAGGGCCACATGCCGAAATTGATCGCAGAGCCGGGACGCACCAGGTTCATCACGCACAGACAGGCGAGCGTTTCGGCAAAGGTCTGGGCCAGCGTGCCCGCCAGCGCGGCCGGGGACGTGGCGCCGGCCTGCGGGGCCACCGCGATGTCGCCGGTCAGCCCCAGTTCCGCGAGCCTGACCAGCACCTGGGCGTTGTCGGCGCCGAAGCGCAGCGGCGACACGATCGGACAACCGCCGATGGTACAGAACGGGCGTTTCAGGAATGCCCCATCCTCACCGAGGTAGGCGTCGAACAGCGCGATCAGCGGGTCGATGTGGTCGACCTCGGCGATGCCCAGGGCGAAGTGCTTGCGCGTCCCGGCCAGTTCGGCATAGGCGACGTTCACATCGTGGACGTACAGTTCCTCGCTGTACTCGGCCGCGATGAACGGCTGGCCGAACATGTGCACGTGCTCGAGCACATCGGCCAGCCGGGCCGCATCGTAAAGATCCACCAGCTTCGTGGGGCGGTAAGTCTGTTCGTGGTAATCCAGGATGCTGACCGATTCGCCCGAGGTACTGAAGTAGACGCGCTCCGCGTTCAGCTCGCAGTCGAATTCCGGGTCCGGCGCATAGGCCACGTAGCTCTTGGCCGACTGGTCGATGAGGTCCTCGACCAGCGCGCGGGGAAAACGCAGGCGACCGCCGTCATCCAGGTGGCATCCGCCCGGCAGGGCGTAATGGCGGATCTCCGGTATGGGATCTGCGATACCGATGTCCTCGAGAATATCCAGCGCCGTGTCGTAGATGCGCTGCATGTCCCGTCCGCTCAGAGGCGCGTAAGCGCCACCCGGCATACCAGGCTGGACCGCGCTGCCGCTGGTGCCGGCCGCACGCAGCGCATGGCGAGCCTCACGGCCGCCGGCGCGCCGGGTCTTGCGAGTCCTTTTGCGTCGCCGTTCAGCCATGCTTCACCACCTCGTATTGCCCGCTTTCATCAATTCTTCCGGCAGCAGGATCGGGAAGCTGTCGCGGATCTTCCGATCCGTTGCCGGGTCGATGTATTCGGGGTAATGCGAAGACAGTATCTGCCGTACCCGGTCCCCCGCCTGTTCCCGGATGTCAGGGCAGCCGGCTGCCTCCCATTCACCGGGAGACCTTCGGTCCGCCAGGCACGGGTACTCGTACTCGGTGCGCATCAGCTCCAGGGTCTGCGGGCTGCGCAAATAGTGTCCCTCGCCCTGCACCACCTGTTCGATCACGTCCAGGGACAGCGTCTCGTCGCTGACCTCGATACCGCGGACCGTGCGCATGACCGCGCCCAGCATGTCGTTGTCGATGACCATGGACTCCAGGGAGAGCGCCATCAGGCTGCCCAGCATGCCGGCCGATTCCGAGACGTTGTTACAGCCGGCATGCGCCGCCAGCGCCACGGCCAGCGCCTTTTCGTAGCCGGCCTGGCAGTCGGGCAGCTTGGCATCCGTCATGCCGGCTCCCACCGAGCTCGGCAGGCCGTAGAAATTGATCATCTGCGCGGCTCCCGCGCTGACCACGGCTTCCTCGCCGCTGCCGCCGGTGAATGCACCCGTGCGCAGATCGGAGACGAACGGCCAGGGCCCGACGATCACCGGGAATCCCGGCTCCACCATGTCGACCAGCAACAGGCCCGCCAGGCCTTCCGCAACGCACTGTACGATGGCCCCGGCCAGCGCCGCCGGCGCGGTGGCGCCGGCCTGCGGTGCCGTCACGATCCAGACCGGGGCGCCGAACTTGACCGCCTCCACGCAGACCTCGGCGTTGTCGCAACCGTAGCGCAATGGGGAAATGATGCAGCAGCCGCCGCCGTGGGCGAACGGTCGCTCGCGCCACTTCCGTTCACCGCCGGCGATCATCTGCAGCATTTCGAGCGTCGGCTGCACATGGCTGGCGTCGTTGAAGGTCAGCGCCGTGTGCTTCGCAGTGCCGGCCGCGCTGACATAGGCGGTGTTGATATCGCAAATCCGCTGGTCGGCGATCTCGGTGGCCACGACAAGCCGGGAAAAGGCATGGATGTTGTCCATCCGGTCGACCAGGCGCGCAGCGTCGTAGACGTCGAGCAGGGTCGAGGGGCGGTATCGCGTGGCGCCGATATCCAGCATGTTCACCGCCTCGCCGCCCCCGTAGGTATGCACCCGGTTGCCGCCGATTTCCAGATCGTGCTTCGGATCCCGGCCCAGGAAGTGGATGGTCTTCGGTGTGTTGGCGATCACGTCCTCGACCAGCGCGCGGGGATAACAGAGGCGGCCGCGCTCGTTGACGTGACAGCCCCGCTCGATGGCCCGCTCTTTCAGGATCGGGATCGGATCGCCCATGCCGATGTGCTCCAGCACCTGCAGCACCGCCTGGTGGATGCGGTTTTCGTCAGCCGAAGTCAGCGGTCGGTAGCGTCCGCCGGTCATCCCGGCGCGGATGGCCGCGGCAGGCGGCGGCGCGGCCTGCCGGGCCTTGCGCCCGCGGCGTCGTTCTGTCATGGGTTTGGCCCTCCGCAGAGTCTATTCAGCGTGTCCAGGCGCCACTTTTCGGTCGGTTCCACGTTGTTGAAGCTGAACAGGTGAAAACCGGGAATATCGAGCGTCGGGTCGATCAGATACGGCGCGATGCCAGCCAGCAAATCGTCAGGCTGGTAGGGCCTGGCCCGGATCACGCGGCGCACCATGCCCTTCTGGCGGCGCAGAACCTTCACCGACTGCCCGACCCCGATCCGCAGCGACAGCGCCAGCAGCTTCGGCACCTCGACCACGCCCGGCAGTCCGAGCCAGGCGGGCAGGACGATGCCGGCCGCGCGCACCCGCCGCAACCAGCCGATCAGCACGGCGGGATCGAAACACATCTGCGTGACGAAGTAGGTCGCAAAGGCTTGCTTCTCCCCCAGCAGGCGCATCAGTTCGGCGTCATGCACCAGCGGATGCCCCTCGGGATGCGCCGCGACGCCGACGTCCTCGATCGTGTGACCGATCTCGGCCATATCCCTCAGCACTTCGAGCGAGTTCCCGTATGTGCCGGCCGGTTGCGGGGCATCCCCGCCGGGGACGAATACGCTTTCGACCCCCGATTCCTCCAACCGCGACAGGATCTCCCGCAGGTGCCCGCGATCGCGCACCATGCGGGCCGCAATGTGCGGGACCAGCTTGAGTCGCCGTTCGTCCGGCAGGGCGCGCAGCTGCTCGGTCAGACGCAGGGTCGGCTCGATGCCGTGCACGGGGGAGCAGGTGATCGAGACGTAGGCATGCTGCGGCAGGTGGCGCAGGCGGTCGAGGATCGTTGCAGTCGGAATGACCTCCATATACGCCTGATCGACCCGCCCGGCCAGCGCGTGGTCCGGATTAAGCTGGGGGTTGAGGGTTTGCAGCATCGCGGAGCGCCTCAGGCAGCCACACGCAGATTGCCCTGCAGGGCCTGGAGATACCAGGAGAGGAACTTCCAGGTGTAGCTTTCCATTGCCGACAGCGGGCCGGGCTCGTAGAACCTGGAGTTCACCCCCTGCTGGTTCCGCTCGATGATGGCCTTGTCCGCATGCGTGGTGACGTCCCACAGCCAGGTCAGCCGGTCACGATCGTAGTCGCGCCCTTCCTCCGCATCGCCCCGAACCAGCCAGGTAATGTCGCAATCGGCGGAATCGATGCTCAACGGTGAGAAGCGATAAAGTACTACGTAGTCGCAGTACAGCAATCCGAACAGTACCGGTCCGACCTGCAGATCGGTGGCTCCGCCGTCATAAGCTTTGATCGAACCCAGCAAGGGGGCGACCGGCTGACCGTCATCACTGCCGGTCAGATGGTCACGGATCAGGGGGTAGCGGTCGTAGCCGAAGTCCGCCCCGAATCCCGGGGCGTCCAGGTACAAGCGGTTGACGTTGTGCTGGCTGAGCCCGCAGCTTGCCGCCCGCGCCATCACGGCATCATGCAGCTCGCCCGACCGCACACCGAAATGGGCCAGGCTGTGCCCTCTGGAGTATTCGGGATGGGCCGGCGCGCAGTGATAGCACTCGCAGTAATTCTCCACCGCCAGCTTCCAATTGGCCGTAATCGGGTAGCTCTGACGGTGCGCCACCCTGGCATTCGCGAGGTCGTAGGGCGCAAGGCAGTCGTTCAGTCCATCCCGCACCGGCTGGAAGGGGGCCGGATGGTCCGCGAAGTTGACGAAAATCATTCCCTCCAGCAGCTCGACCTGCAGTCTCCTCAGCGAAATGCCGGACTTGTCGAAACCTTCGCCCATGCGCGAAGCGCCAACCAGCTGCCCGTCCAGGTCGTAGGTCCAGCCGTGGTAACGGCAGATCAGGCGCTTGGCACAGCCCTTCTGCTCGAGGCAAATGCGCGATCCCCGGTGGCGGCAGACGTTCAGCAGCGCCCGGATCTGCCCGTCGAGGCCGCGCGCGATGATGACGGACTCGCCGGCCAGATCGTACAGAAACCAGTCCCCCGGATCGGGGATCTCGCTCTGGTGCCCGGCATACAGCCAGGAACGCAGAAAAATGCGCTCGATGTCGCGCTCGTAGATGTCGGGATCGGTGTAAAACTCCCGGGCCAGCGAGTACCTTTCCTGTTGGCTTTCGATCAACCGCTTGATTTCCCGCTCCTGCATGGGTCGCTCCTGTCCCTTTCAATCCTGCGCCGATGTGTCCGCGGCTGCCGCCTGCGACCAGATGGTTTTGCCGTCCAGCAGCGTCATGACCACCTGTGCGTCGCTGATTTCCGTCGCCGGGATTCCGAACAGGTTGCGGTCCAGCACGACGGCGTCGGCCCGCTTGCCGACCTCGATCGAGCCGACCCGGTCCTCGTGGTGCATCAGCCAGGCCGCATTGATGGTGTACGCGTCGATCATCAACTCGAGACTGACCCGCTCTTCGGCATTCAACACCGGACCCTCTTCGAGCAGGGGATCGTGCCGGTGAATGGCCGTTTCAATCGCATCCAGCGGGTTGGGCGACGACACGTTCCAGTCGCTGCCCCCCACGATGCGCCCCCCCGCCCTGGCGACTCCGCCGATCGGGTACATGCCCTGGACCCGCTCCTCGCCCAGGACGGGCAGATTCAGCTCCATGATCCAACTATCCGGCCAGGCCCAAAGCGCCTGAAAGTTGGCCGCCGTATCCAGGCCGGCGAAACGCTCAATGTCGTCAACGTGGATCATCTGAAGGTGCGAAATATGGTGCCGGTTGTCGCTTGGCCCGTTCGCCTTGCGTGCGGCCTCGATCGCATCCAGCCCGGCACGCACCGCACGGTCGCCAATGGCATGCATGTGCACCTGCAAGCCCATGGCGTCAAACCGGGTCACGGCGGCATTGAGCACATCAGGCTCGAGGATCAGGTCGCCGCGCTTGCCGTGCATGCCCAGATAAGGCTCGATCAGCGCGGCAGTCTCGCCTTCCAGCACGCCATCCAGGAACAGCTTCACACTGTCGTGGTTCAGCCGCTCGGATTCAAACTCGTTGCGCCCAGCCAGCACCTGTTCCCACTCGTCGCCGTAATGCTTGGCGAAACCGCTTTCGTAAGCCAGAGAAGTCACTACCCGAGCCGTGAGTTCGCCGGCCCGGTCGATTTCCTGGTAGGCCCGGTAGTCCTCCAATCCAACCCAGGCGTCGATATAGGAGGTAATGCCAAACGCGTTCAGCTGCGCTATCGCGGCCCGCAACGCCGCCACGTTGTGCTCATGCGTATGCGCCGGGCGCGCGGCGCGGACGATTTCCTGTGCCGTCTCACGCAAAGTGCCGCTGGGCGAGCCATCCGCGTCGCGCTCGATGACGCCCAGTGGTGGGTCCGGCGTGCC
>JBFFUJ010000130.1:0-7077 GCA_041571375.1 Lysobacterales bacterium
CTGGCGGCCCTGCTGCTGGGTAGCTGGGGATTCCTGCTGCTGCTTCAGGATCTTCTGAGCACGTTGTAGGAGCAAGCGTGCAACGGGAACTTGGCGCTGCTTTTTTGCCCGACGCCTCAATCCTGGCTTTGTGCGATCGACCCTTGCAGGCGCGGGCTTGCTCGGGACCCGAACCTGTTACAGATGCTTGCCGCCGGTCCAGCCGCCGCGGGCCAGCACTTCCTCCCCCATTTTGCGGGGCGCTTCCTCGAGATCGGTGGCCATGGAATCGTTCCAGCGATTCAGGAATCCGTACAGGCACACGGCGCCGAGGATGCGCACGATCTGATCCTCGGTCCAATGCGCTTTCATTCGTGCCATGAGCGCCTCGTCGACGGCATTGGGCACCGAGCCCGCGGCCAGTGCGAAATCCAGCGCGGCCTTCTCGGCCTCGCTGTACAGGGGACTTTTCTGGTACTCCCACAGTGCGGCCAGCTTTTCCCGGCTGATGCCGTGAATTTCGGCCGCCACCAGCGAATGTGCTTCGCAGTACTGGCAGCCGGCGGCCCGGCTGGCGAAGTGGGCGATCAGCCGCATGAAGCCGAGATCCACGGTGCCCGCGGGGTCCATCACGGCCCGGGTCAGTTCACCGAATCCCCGGACCATGGCAGGCACCCGCTGCATGGTCAGCAGGCTGTTGGGTACGAAACCCAGGATGCGCTCGAAAATGGCGAAATCTTCCGCCAGCCCGGGTGACGAATCGGGCGGCAGCGGTTTGAGGTGCGCCACGTCGCTCAGGCCGCGGCGGCCGCGCTGGCGGTTGCCTTGACCGGCCCCTTCAGCAGGGCCTCGCGCGTGGCATCCACCAGCAGGTCGACTTCTTCGCTGGTCATGCGGAAGTGCGGGGTGTAGCGCAGGGAATTCTCACCACCGTGGATCACGTTGACCCCGCGGATACGGATGTATTCCTCGATCGACTGGCTGCCGTAGCTCTTGAACCGGCTGCCGTCGAGGCCGACGCTGAACAACAGCCCGGTACCCTGGATCCCGGTGATGCGATCGCCCAGCTCGTCCTGCAGCTCGCGCAGTTTTTCGACGCACTCCCGACCGCGGTCCCGGATGTTCTGGCGCAGCTCCTCGGTCAGGTTGTCGAGCACCACGCAGGCGACGTCGAGGGCCCGCGGGTTTGCGGTCATCGTGTTGCCGTACACGCCCTTGCGGTACAGGCTCGCGGCGTGCTCGTTCATGGCCAGCACCGACAGGGGATACTGGCCGGCATTCAGGGCCTTGGAGTAGGTTTCCATATCGGGCGCCTCGACTTCCTGGAAACCGGGGTAGTCGATGATCGACAGCACGCCATGGGCACGCAAACCGGCCTGTATTGAATCGACCAGCAACAGCGCGCCATGCTCCCGGGTCAGGCGGCGCGCCTCGTTGTAGAACTCCGGCGTGATGGCCATGCCCGGGTTGCCCTCACCCATGACCGGCTCTATGAAGAAGGCCTCGATGAAGAAGCGATTGGACTCCGCCCAGGCGAATACCTGCTGCAGCTGCTCGATGTCGTTCGGTTCGACCGTGATCAGCTTGTCCGAATCGCGAAAGGTCGCGAGATGCTTGCAGTAATTGGGCCGCGTCGAGTCCGAGAACTGCGCGGGTCGCTGGGTCCGGCCGTGAAAGCCGTGTTTGAGGCTGAGCTTGCGGATCGGCTGGTTCGCGTAGCGGCCACCGGGATCCGTCATCAGCTTGGCGTTGATATCGGCAATGCGCGCGCCCACGGTCACTGCCTCCGAACCGCTGTTCATGCACAGGAAGCGGGCGAACGGGCAGTCACCGCGCGTGTGACCGATTTCCCGCCGGATGCGGTTGGTGAATTTCTTCTGCGACACCTGCGGCGTCATGATGTTTGCCATCAGATGCGGCTGGTTGATCGCCTCCAGCACGGCCACGGGATTGTGGCCGAAGCCCAGCATGCCGTAACCGCCCGCATCGTACAGCACGGCGCCCTTCAGGGTGATCAGCCAGGGACCGCGCCCGGCCAGGCCGACGAAGGGATTGACGGCGTCATCGGCGTAAAAATTGACGAATTCCGACTGGATCTCGCGTATCTGGCCTGCCTCGTCGAGGGCCAGCAGCTCGGCGCGTTCGTCGCACAGCGCCAGGTACTCCGAATACGCGACGTCGACCGCCTCGCCCAGGCGATGATCACGTTCGGAGAACCGCAGAACGACGTCGTCCGGCAGGCCCCTGGTCAGGGCTGCTCCCCCGTGATTTCGCATTTCCTGCAGGCGTTCGATAATCGACATGGATGGCTCCTTGGAAGGTCACTGCGGGACGCTTGATGGCCCCTTCAGACCGGCAATCGAATCCATCAAATCATACCACAGCAGGTGACTTATTCAGAAGGCGCCGGGCCGCGATTCCGGAGGCGTTTCAGCGCCCATGCGACGTGTTCCCGGACCAACGCCGAGGAGTCGTCAATACGCGCCCCGAGGGCGGTGGTCACGGCGGCGTGCGCCTCGGGGTCCGCCGGCTCGCTGTTGCCCAGCGCGACAGCGATATTGCGCAGCCAGCCTTCGTAACCGGTGCGGCGGATCGCGCTGCCCTCGGTGTTTTGCAGGAACTCTGCCTCGCTCCAGGCGAAAAGGCGCAGCAGGGAAGCGGTGTCCAGGCGGTGCCGCGGCGCGAAGTCCGGTTCCTGCGATGGTTGGGCAAAGCGATTCCACGGGCAGAACAGCTGACAGTCGTCGCAGCCGAAGATGCGGTTCCCCATCAGCGGCCTGAGCTCTTCGGGGATCGGGCCCTTGAGCTCGATCGTCAGGTAGGAAATGCAGCGCCGGGCATCCACCCGGTAGGGTTCGACGATGGCCCCGGTCGGGCAGGCCTGCAGGCAACGGACGCAATCGCCGCAGTGGTTTTCCGCCGGGGTGTCGACGGGCAGCGGCAGGTCGGTGAAGATCTCGCCGAGGAAAAACCAGCTGCCGGCCCTGCGGTTGAGCAGGTTGCTGTGCTTGCCGATCCAGCCCAGCCCCGCCTTTTCAGCCAGTGCCTTTTCCAGCACCGGTGCCGAGTCGACGAAGACCCGGTAGCCGAACGGGCCGGCCTCGGCCTCGACGCGATCGGCCAGTTTCTGCAGCCGCCTGCGCAGCACCTTGTGGTAGTCACGCCCCAGTGCATAGCGGGAGATCAGGGCCTTGTCGGACTGGTCGAGCAGATCGCGGGCCGGCCTGGCGTCCTCGCGCAGGTAGTCCATGCGGCCCGAAATCACCCGGACCGTGCCCGGCACCAGTGCCGCAGGACGGCTGCGGCGTCGGCCGTGGCGGGCCATGTAGCTCATCGAACCGTGGAACCCGTCCTGCAACCAGCGCTCGAGTCGCCGCTCGTGCGCTTGCAGGTCGATATCGCTGATACCGATCTGCTGGAAGCCGAGGTCCGTACCCCAGGCCTTGATGCGCTCCGCGAGCCGGGCCATCCGTTCGGGGCAGCCGTCCGTCTCCCGATCCTTCCCGACCGGCGCTTCCGGCGCTGAGCCGCCCTCATTCATCGTATAATTCATTCATGGTTCACCAGGCAGATCGATTGTATACCGCGGAACAGGTGCGGCGCCTCGACCACTGCGCCATCCACGAGCACGGAATCCCCGGCATGGACCTGATGGAGCGCGCCGGGCGGCGGGTTTTCGAGACCGCCCGCAGCACCTGGCCCGAGGCGCGCCGCTGGGTGGTGTTGTGCGGCGCGGGCAACAACGGAGGAGACGGTTACGTGGTGGCCCGGCTGGCGCGCGAGGCAGGCCTCGGGGTCAGCCTGCTGGCTCTCAAACCGGCCGACTCGCTGCGGGGGGATGCGGCCACGGCGGCCCGGCGCTGGCAGGAGGCGGGCGGGGCGACCATGCCCTGGGCGGAGGATTCGATGGCCGACTGCGACCTGGCGGTCGACGCGCTGCTGGGCACGGGCCTGGATCGCGAGCCGGCCGGTGACTTTGCCGCGGCCATCGACGCCATCAACGCGCTGCCATGCCCGGTGGTCGCTGTCGACATCCCCTCGGGGCTGCACGCCGATACCGGCGTCGTGCAGGCTCGAGCCGTCCGCGCGGATCTGACGGTGACCTTCATCGGCAATAAGCGGGGCCTGTTCACTGCAGACGGCCCGGATTGCGCCGGTACCGTCACTTTCACGACCCTTGAAACACCCGATTCGGTCAGGGATTCACAGCAGGATTGCGGAATACTTATTCACGAAGACATCATCCGTGATCTGCTGCGTCCGCGCGATCGCAACACGCACAAGGGGAGCTACGGCTGGCTGCTCGGTGTCGGCAGCGACCTCGGCATGAGCGGGGCGATACGGCTGTGCGGCGAGGCGGCTCTGCGGGCTGGGGCGGGCAAGGTGACGCTGGTGACCCGCCCGGAACACGCCGGGCTGGTCAACCTGACCTGCCCTGAGTTGATGGTGCGCGGCCTCGACCAGGGGAAAGCGCTGGCCGACCTGATATATGAGGTGACCGCGGTGGTCGCGGGTACCGGTCTGGGGCAGTCGGCCTGGTCGTGGGAGATGTTCGACGCCTGCATGAACGCCACGGTGCCGATGGTGCTCGATGCCGACGGTCTGAATCTGCTGGCGCAGCGTTCGGGTTCGAAGCCGCCCTCCGGGCAGTGGATTCTGACGCCGCATCCCGCGGAAGCGGGGCGGTTGCTCGGCTGCCCGGCGGCGGAAGTGCAGCAGGATCGGATTGCCGCCGCCCAGGAGCTGGCCCGCGCGTTCGATGCAGTGGTCGTTCTGAAAGGTTGCGGCACGGTGGTGGCCGATGCCGCCGGGCGCTATGCCGTCTGCCCGCTGGGCAATCCGGGGATGGCCACGGCGGGGAGCGGCGATGTGCTGTCCGGCGTGCTCGGCGCCATGTTGGCGCAGGGCCTGGACTGCTGGCACGCAGCCTGCGCCGGTGTCGTGGCCCACGCGCGGGCCGGCGACCTGGCCGCCGGCCAATGGGGCGAGCGCGGCCTGATGGCCTCCGACCTCACGCATCAGCTGCCCGCGGTGGTCAATCCGCGGCCACGGCCGGCATAGGGCCGAGGCAGCCACTCCGGTGGTGTCGGATTCCGAATTGCGCAGCAGCGAGCCGGCATGGCGGCGCGACGTGCCCGACGAGGCGGCCGTGGCGCGACTGGCCGCCGTTTTCGCCGGGACGGTCCTGCCGCCTGCAGTCATTTACCTGCAGGGCGATCTCGGTGCCGGCAAGACCACCTTTGCCCGTGCCTACATCCACGCGCTGGGTTTCGAAGGCTACGTGAAGAGCCCGAGCTACGGTCTGCTGGAGACATACCCCGTGGGTGGGCAGAAGGTGCTGCACCTGGATCTTTACCGCATCGAGGATCCCGAGGAGCTGGAATATCTGGCGCTCCGGGACCTGTTCGACCGCGTCACGGTGTTGCTGGTGGAGTGGCCGGATCGCGGCGGCCGCTACCTGCCGGCTCCGGACCTGCGCCTGGAATTCGGCGAAGTCGGGGGCGAGCGTTACATCGCCTGCGTGGCCTGCAGCGCCGCCGGATCGGACCTGGCCGACAGGCTGAAGAAAAAAATAAAATAAGTCGTTTCTAAGTGTTAGCGCTATCTAACGGTTTTATATAGCAAACTCTTGCAATTTCGCGATTTTCACTTCATTATTGGCCCATCGACATTGGAGGTTGACCATCTCGATGGCGTGGCGCGTAGTCATTGCAGGGATTCTGGCGCTGTTCACCGTTCCGGTGCCGGCGGCCGATATCGACGGCTTCCGGGTCTGGACCGACCCGGACAAAACCCGCGCCGTGCTGGACCTCGACAGCAAGGTCGACTACCAGGTTTTCACGCTGGACGGGCCGCCCCGGGTGGTCATCGACCTGCGCGATACGGACCTGGGGCAACTTCCTGAACTCGTCAAGGAGCACGCCGGCGTGATCGACCGTGTGCGGCACGGCCGCCCCGATGACGGCACCTTGCGCATCGTGCTCGACCTGCAGAGCAGCAGCAAGATCAAAAGCTTCATGCTCGACCCGACCGCTGAATATGGTCATCGGCTGGTGGTCGACCTGTTTCCGCAGGGCAGCGCGAGTACTCCGCTGACGGTCAAGCAGATGGTCGAACTGTCGTCGCCCGATCGCGACGTGGTGGTCGCCATCGATGCCGGTCACGGAGGGGAGGACCCCGGCGCCCTGGGCAAAAACCGGACGCGGGAAAAGGACGTCGTGCTGGCCATCGCCCGCGAACTGAAACGCGACATCGACGGGCGGCGCGGCATGCACGCCGTTCTGATCCGTGATGGCGACTACTACATCCCGTTGCGCGACCGCTTCGAAAAAGCCCGCAGGCACCGGGCCGATCTGTTCCTGTCCGTCCATGCCGATGCCTTCACCCGGCGCGACGTGTCCGGCAGTTCGGTGTTCGTGCTGTCGCGCAGGGGCGCCAGCAGCGAGTTCGCGCGCCGGTTGGCCGCCAGCGAGAACAATTCCGACCTGGTGGGCGGCGTGACGCTCAGCGACAAGGACGACATGCTGGCCTCGGTGCTGCTGGACCTTTCGCAAAGCGCCACCATGGAAGCCAGCCATACCCTGGCGGAGAGCGTGCTGTCCTCGCTGCGCAGCGTCGGCAAGACGCACAAGAGCCGCGTGGAGCACGCCAATTTCATGGTCCTGAAATCACCCGACGTGCCCTCGGTGCTGATCGAAACGGCGTTCATCAGCAACCCGTCCGAGGAAAAGCGGCTGCGCGATCCCCGGTGGCAGCGCAAGCTGGCCGGCGCCGTCGCCGATGGGGTGCAGGACTATTTCTACCTGAGCCCCCCGCCGGGCACCTGGATCGCGGCGAATCGCCAGCCGGTGCGCTATCGCGTGGTGCGCGGCGACACGCTCGGCGAGATCGCCGATCGGTACCGGGTCAGCCTGTACAGCCTGCGCCGCGCCAACGGCCTGGACAGCGACATGATCCGGGTCGGAACCGAGCTGCTGATCCCAACCACTTAACAGTTAGATCTTCCGCAGTCAGACGAGTCAGAAACGGAGGCCGGGTGCTGCGGTTCAGGACGCGCTCAAGCCATCCATGGGCGCTCGAAGCCCGTTCCCGACGGGC
>JBFFUJ010000131.1:0-7032 GCA_041571375.1 Lysobacterales bacterium
CAGGCCGCTGCCGTTGGCCAGCACCGAGTCGCCGGTTTGAAAGTCGTCATTCTCCGATTCGACGACGGTTCCGGCCACGTCGATTCCGCCGACCAGGGGCGCCTGTCTCAGAATCCTGCCTTTGCCGGTGGCTGCCAGCGCATCCTTGTAGTTGATCCCGGACCAACTGACACGGATCGTGACATCGCCGGGCGCCAGATCCTCCAGCGTGACCTGCTCGAGGCCGGCCCGATAGCCCTCTTCATCGTCGTGGATGCGGAAAGCCCGAAACGATGCGTTGGCCTCCATCAGTTGCCCCGGTGGATCGCGCGGCGATCGAGATGCAGCGCCGCTTCGTGAATGGCTTCCGAGAGCGTAGGGTGAGCGTGGACGATCCGTGCGAGATCCTCGCTGGACCCCTGGAACTCCATGGTGACCACGCATTCGGCGATCAGCTCCGATGCGTTGGCCCCCATGATGTGCACGCCCAGCAGTTCGTCGCTTTCAGCATCTGCGAGCACCTTCACCAGCCCACTGCCGTGGCCGCCGGCCAGGGCGCGGCCATTCGCGGCAAAGGGGAAGGAGCCGGTGCGGTATTCCACTCCGGCCTCCTTGAGTTCCTGCTCCGTCTTGCCGACCCAGGCGATCTCGGGGTCGGTATAAACGACCCAGGGGATTGTGTCGAAGTGGATGTGCGCGGGTTTTCCGGCGATCAGTTCGGCGACCGCAATCCCTTCTTCAGAGGCCTTGTGAGCCAGCATGGGCCCGCGCACGCAGTCACCGATCGCCCAGACGCCAGGCACTGCTGTGCGTGATTGTTCGTCGACATCGATCTGTCCGCGATCATTGAGTTTGACGCCGGAATCGTCGGCCAGCAAATCCTCCGTGCAGGCCTTGCGGCCCACACAAACCAGCAGGCGGTCAAAGGTCATCTGCTCCTCACCCTCGGCGCCTTCGATCGTCACCACGACCTTTTTCTTGCTGACTTTGGCCCCTTTCACCGCCGCCCCGAGCCGGATGTCCAGCCCCTGCTTTCTGAATTCGCGTTCCGCTTGGCTGGCAATGTCCCGGTCGGCGAGGGCAAGGAAATCCGGCAGGGCCTCCAGCAAGGTGACCTCGGAGCCAAGACGGCTCCACACCGAGCCCAGTTCCAATCCGATCACACCCGCCCCGATGACTCCGAGGCTGGCGGGCACCGCCGTGAAGTCCAGCGCGCCGACGTTATCGACGATGAACTCGCCGTCGTAAGCGACGCCCGGCAACTCGATCGGCACCGAGCCACTCGCGAGAATGACGTTCGCGGCGTCCAGGCGGACCGTATCGCCGCCGCCCGACGGCCTGACCTCCACCGCACGGCCGGCAAGGAGACGGCCGGTGCCGTGGTAAAACACCACCTTGTTGGCCTTGAGCAACTGGGACACTCCACCCGTCAGCTTCTGCACCACGCCGTCCTTGCGCGCCATCATTTGCGCGACGTCGACGGAGGCATCCGAGGCGCTGATGCCGTGGGCTGCGAATTCATGCTGCAGTTGATGAAAATGCTTGCTCGAGTCCAGCAGCGCCTTGGACGGAATACAGCCGACATTAAGGCAGGTCCCGCCCGGCGCCGCCTTGCCGTCCTTGCCGGTGTAGCGGTCGACACAGGCCGTTTTAAGTCCCAGCTGGGCCGCGCGGATGGCGGCTACATATCCGCCGGGGCCGCCACCGATCACGATAACGTCGAATTTCTCTGCCATTTGTTCGTCCTGTCTGTTTTCCGGAGAGGTCGCGGCAAGACACTCCGTTGCGATATGCGCCGTTTTTCCGCCGGTCAGATGCCCAGCAGCAGGCGCGCGGGGTCCTCGAGCGCGTTTTTGACCGCGACCAGAAATTGCACGGAATCCTTACCGTCGATGATTCGGTGGTCGTAGCTCAGGGCCAGGTACATCATTGGCCGGACAACGATCTCCCCGTCGACCACCACCGGGCGTTCCTTGATGGCGTGCATGCCCAGGATGGCGCTCTGCGGCGGGTTGAGGAGCGGCGTCGAGAGCAGCGATCCGAACACGCCGCCATTGGTGATCGAAAACGTTCCGCCCTGCAGTTCGTCGAGCGATATCGAGCCCTCCCGGGCTTTTTCCGCGAAGTCCGCGATGGCCTGCTCCAGTTGGGCCAGGCCGAGGTTCTCCGCGTTACGGATGATGGGCACCATCAGCCCGCGCTCGGTCGAGACGGCGATGCCGATATCCTGGAAGTTATGGTAGACGATTTCGTCGCCTTCGATCGACGCGTTGACCACCGGAAATTTGCGCAGGGCGTCACAGCAGGCTTTGACGAAGAATGACATCAGGCCGAGCTTGATTCCGTGCTTGTTCGTAAACTCTTCCTGATGCCGGCGCCGCAGCTGCATGACGGCGTACAGGTCCACTTCGTTGAATGTCGTCAGGATAGCCGCCGTGTTCTGGGCCTCCTTCATGCGCTCGGCGATGCGGCTGCGCAGGCGGGTCATTTTGATGCGTTCTTCCTGGCGCGACCCGCCGCCCTTGAGATAACTCAGCACATCACCTTTGGTGACCCGGCCGCCGCGCCCGGTGCCTTCGAGGCGCTCGGTGTCGACCTTTTCTTCCTCGGCCACACGCCGCGCGGCCGGGCTCAGCCGCTGCCCGGCTGGTCGCTCGGCTGCGGGGGCTCGCTCTGCTGTGGGCGCCTCTTCCGGCCGTTGCTGCCCGGTTGCCTCTTCTGTCTCCGGTTGCCCGGACGCCTCTTCCTCGGGAGCGGCGACAGCGCCCTCCTCGAGAATCGCGATGACATCGTTACTGTGTACGGTGTCGCCCTCCTGGGCGCTCAATTCCTGCACGGTGCCGTCCACCGGTGAGGGCACCTCCAGGACGACCTTGTCCGTCTCGAGGTCGACCAGATTCTCGTCCCGCCGCACCGTGTCGCCCGGTTTCTTGTGCCAGGCTGCTATGGTGGCGTCCTCGACCGACTCGGGCAGAACGGGTACTTTCACTTCGACTGTCATCTGTAGTCCTCTGACTGTGCTTTACGGCGCAGGTGCTCCAGTGCCCGCATGCGGGCTCCAAGGCTAGCCCGCCGAGCGGGGCATGACCGCCTCGTTCACCAGTTGCTGCTGCTCTTGCACGTGAAGCCAATAGTAACCCGTCGCAGGCGAGGCAGAGTGCGGACGGCCCACGTAGGTCAATTCCTGCCCCTCGCTGATGCACGCGTGCAAATGGTGTCGGATCTGATACCAGGCGCCCTGGTTCTGCGGCTCTTCCTGGCACCAGACGACTTCGGTAGCGTTGGGAAATTCGTTCACGAAGCCCCGCAGGTCCGACTCGGGGAAAGGGTACAGCTGTTCGACACGCATCACGGCGACTTCGCGAATGTTTTCGGCATCCCGCTTTTCGGCGAGGTCGTAATAGACCTTGCCCGCGCAGAAAACTACCCGCCTGATCTCCCCGGCGTCGCCCGGGCCGCGGTCGCCGATGACCTGTTGGAAGCGGCCGCCGGTGAGGAACTTCATCTTCGAGGTGGCGGCCTTGCTACGCAGCAGGCTCTTGGGCGTCATCACCACCAGGGGCTTGCGGATCGGCTGCAGCATCTGACGGCGCAGCAGGTGGAACATCTGCGCCGGCGTCGAGGGAACGCAAACCTGGATGTTGTGATTGGCGCACAGCTGCATGAAACGCTCAAGCCGGGCACTGGAGTGTTCCGGTCCCTGTCCCTCGTAGCCGTGCGGCAGGAACATCGTGAGTCCGCACAGGCGCCCCCATTTGGCCTCGCCGGAGGTAATGAACTGGTCGATCACGACCTGCGCGCCGTTGGCGAAGTCGCCGAACTGGCCTTCCCAGATAACCAGGGTGTCCGGTGCCGCGGTCGCGTAGCCGTACTCGAAGCCCAGAACCGCCTCCTCCGACAGCAGGGAATCGATGACGTCGACCGATAGCTGCGGCTTGATGCTTTGCAGCGGCGTGTAAGTGCTGCCGTCCGCCTGGCTGTGCAGCACGGCGTGCCGATGGAAAAAGGTGCCGCGGCCGGAGTCCTGGCCCACCAGCCGGAGTTTGTGCCCCTCGTCGACCAGGGTCGCGTAAGCCATGATCTCGGCGAAACCCCAGTCCATGGGGATCTTGCCAGCGGCCATTTTCCCTCGATCCTCGATAATCCGGCTGACGCGGTTGTGCAATTGAAAGCCGTCAGGCAGCTTGCTGAGTCGTGCGGCGAGCTCCCGGATCTTTTCCAGCGGAACGGAGGTGTCGATACTGCAGGGTTCGTCGACGTGGTCGAAGTCGTGCCAGCGGGCCGCATACTCATTGCCGCTCGCTTCAGCGACCACGTCCGCGACCTGCTCGCCGCGGTCGAGGCGCTCCCGGTATTCGTCCATCATGGCCTGGACCGCTGGCTCGTCGAGCAGGCCCTGGCCGATCAACTGATCTGCGTACTTGCGACGGGTCGTTTCCATGCCGCGGATCTTCTTGTACATGACGGGTTGGGTGGCTGCGGGTTCGTCTGCCTCGTTGTGGCCGTGGCGCCGATAACAGACGAGGTCGATCACGACGTCACGCTTGAACTGCTTGCGGAAATCGCAGGCAATTTTCATCACGTGGTGCACCGCATCCGGGTCGTCCCCGTTGACGTGGAAAATCGGCGCATGCACCATCTTTGCAATCGTCGAACAGTACAGCGTGGAACGCATGTCTGCCGGCTCGCTGGTCGTGAAGCCGACCTGATTGTTGACCACCAAATGCAAGGTGCCGCCGACACCGAAACCCCGCGTCTCGGACATCTGGAACAACTCCATCACCACGCCCTGGCCGGCAAACGCGGCGTCACCGTGGATCAGGATCGGCATGACCTGATCGTGGTTGTCGTCCTGCCGCCGGACCTGCCGCGCGCGCGCGGAGCCCAGCACCACCGGGTCGACAATTTCCAGGTGGGAGGGATTGAATGCGAGCGCCATGTGCACGGTCCCGCCGGGTGTCCGGATATCGGACGCGAAGCCGAGGTGGTACTTTACGTCACCGGAGTGCAAGGGGTTGTCCTCCTGACCCTTGCCTTCGAATTCTTCGAAGAGAATGGCCGGGGACTTGCCGAGTATATTGACCAGCACGTTCAGCCGCCCGCGATGAGCCATGCCGATGACGACTTCCTGGATGCCCTGGCTGCCGGAGTGCAGGATCGCTTCATGCAGCAGCGGGATCAGGCTGTCGCCGCCCTCGAGCGAAAAACGCTTCTGACCGACGTAGCGGGTGTGCAGGTACTTTTCGAGGCCCTCGGCGGCGGTGAGCAAGCCGAGTATCCGCAGGCGCTCCCCGGTGCCGACCTCGGGTATGCCCTGTGAGCCTTCGAGGCGCTTCTGCAGCCACTGCCTCTTGCGGGTATCGGATATGTGGAGGTATTCGACGCCGATGCTGCCGCAGTACACCCGCTCGCACAGGTCGATGATGTCGCGCAGCTTCATGCGGGTCGGCGCGACCAGGGAACCGCTGTCGAATTCCCGGTCCAGGTCGGAAGAATCCAGGCCCTGGAAGGCCGGATCCAGATCCGCCACGGGCTGCGCGTGCGGGTCGCCCAGTGGGTTCAGCTTCGCCTTTTCGTGGCCACGAAGGCGGTAAGCCGAAATCAGTTTGACGACGGCCGCTTCCTTGTGGTCGGCCAGCTGCGTGTCGAACACCACCTGGGACTCACCCAGCTGGCGGAATTTTTCCTGTACCTCGAGGTGGCCCTGCTCCGGCCCGGCACCGTTGCGAAGATCGCTGAACACGGCGGCCCAGGCAGGCGGCACGCTGCTTTCGTCCGCCAGCCAGTCCTCGTACCAGGCCTCGATGTACGACGCGTTGCCACCGAAAAGGTGGGACGTCTGGTACATCTCTCGAAGGCTTGGTTTTACCTGACTTTCCGCCATCTCCAGTCTGTCCGGCCGTGCACCGATAACCTGGGTTCCCGTGGTCCGCGCGGTCGCGCAAACCAATCCGCAATTATAGTGGTTCCAGAGTCAGATGTCCCTGATTGATCAGCTGGCAAACGAGGCTGAGCCCGGCCTCCCCGAGCACCGGCGACAGGCCGTCCACAGCGGACAGATTGCACAGCGTTTCGGCAAGTTCGCTGCCGCAGGGGTAGGGCTCGCCGCCCGCGAAAAGGAAAGTGCCTGCGGCGCTCTGCAGCCAGGTCAGGCGGGTCCAGGGGCTGGGCTGGAGCCTGCCGCCTGCGGCCAGTGCCTCCCG
Source organism: Lysobacterales bacterium (assembly GCA_041571375.1). GTDB lineage: Bacteria > Pseudomonadota > Gammaproteobacteria > Xanthomonadales > SZUA-36 > CALKKN01. Next base: position 6,183 of record JBFFUJ010000131.1, read on the forward strand.
CAGGTCGCCCGGGGTCAGCAACTGCTGCGGCGTTTCCGGGTCGCGGGCCAGGCGGTACCGGGACAGGAAGCTGCCCAGGAACTGCGGGAACAGCTCATCGTCTGCGAGGACCGACCGGGCCAGGTCCCCGATCCGCTGTATCGCGGTCGCGTCGATGCCGCCGGGGTATCGCGGCAGGCCCGGTTCGGGGTCGCGGTAGCGGGGCCCTTCCTGCCGGGTTTCGGCCAGCCACTCGCCCAGTGCCAGCAGGAGATCCGCGGCGCTCGGAGCCCGCATGCCGATGGACCAGGTCATGCACGGCGCTGTCTCGTCCAGAGCCACGCCGTGGTGCGCCACGCCGGGGGGCAGATACAGGATGTCGCCGGTCTCTAGAATCCAGGTCTGCTCGGCCTCGAATTGCTCAAGTACGTTCAATTCGCAGTCCGGCAGCAATTGCCCGGCAAACTGCTCGGCAATCTCCCAGCGCCGCTTTCCGCTGGCCTGGAGCAGAAAGACGTCGTACTGATCCACGTGCGGTCCGACCGAGCCCCCAGGGCCGGCGACGCTGGCCATTATGTCGTCGATGCGCCATTGTGGGAGGAACTGGAACAGGGCGAGCAGCCTGCGCAACCGCGGGTAGTGTTTTTCCACGTCCTGCACCAGCAGTGTCCAGTGCCGCTCGGGTAAAGCGCTGAAATCCCCGGGCTGAAACGGACCGTGTCGAACGCTCCATCGAGGGTCGGGAAAGCGGCCCGTGATCAGGCGGGCCTCGGCCTGCGAGGTGCAGGCCAGTCCGGCGATGTCGTTCGCATCAAGCTCCGGCTCGAAACCCGGCAGGGCCTGCCTCAGCAGCAGCGCCTTCTTCGCCGCC
>JBFFUJ010000132.1:0-7025 GCA_041571375.1 Lysobacterales bacterium
GCAGCGATCCCCGCAGTGCCCGTGCCGAGGTGATACAGGCGCCAAAGCATGCCATGAAGGGTTTTTGCATGGGCGCGGCGGATATCGTCCCCGGCGTCAGTGGCGGGACCATGGCGCTGATCCTGGGCATCTACGAGCGACTGTTGCAGGCCATCCGATCCTTCGATGCTGCCTGGCTGTCGAGTCTGCTGCGCCTGCGTCCCGCTGAGGCCCTCGCCAGGAACGATCTGCTCTTCCTGCTGCCCCTGGCGCTGGGTATTGCGCTCGCCATTGTCTTTTTCACCCGGGTCGTTCCGCTGCCGGTGCTGATCGTCACCCATCCGGAGCCCGTTTACGGGTTGTTTTTCGGCCTCATCCTGGCGTCGATCTTCATCCTGATGGGTGAGGTAGAGCGCTACGGCGCCAGGGAGATCCTGACGGTTCTCGCCGGCCTGCTGTTCGGTTTCACCGTCGTCAACCTCGTGCCGGTAGAGACACCGACCGCGGGCTGGTTCATTTTTCTGTGCGGGTTCGTCGCGATCAGCGCCATGCTGCTGCCCGGCATCTCGGGTTCGTTCATCCTGCTGATCCTGGGCAAGTATGCCTACATCATTGGCGCTCTGGGCGCATTCGATCTGCCGGTCATTGCGATTTTCCTCGCCGGAATTCTGGCGGGGCTGGTTGTCTTTTCGCGCATCATCGTCTGGTTGCTGAACCACTACCATCAGGACACCCTGCTGGTCATCAAGGGCATTCTGATCGGGTCGCTGTGGGTCATCTGGCCTTTCCAGGAGCGGGTGTATGAGACGGTTCGTGGCAAACCCCGGCTGGTCGGTTCCAACCCGGTCTGGCCCGAGGCACTCGACGGCACCGTGGCGGCTTCCTTAGGGTTCCTGCTGGCAGGAATCGCATTGGTGCTGCTTGTGCACTACCTGGCCAACCGGAGATCGGTTCTCCGTCGGCGTGAACCCGGCACGGGGGCTCCGGGGAAGGGGCGACGGTGAACCGGTATCTGCAGTACGGCGGCGGCCGGACCTCGTTTTGATCACCGGACGATTGCGGTAGAATGCCGGACTCGCGCCCCCGCGCAGGCTGTCGGGGCGTCGCAAGCCACCAGGACCGCCCGACATGAGCAGCGACAACGCCCCAAGGCCTACGAACTTCATCCGCAACATCGTCATCGAGGATCTCCAAAGCGGGAAGCATGACGAGATCGTCACGCGATTTCCCCCGGAGCCCAACGGCCACCTGCACATCGGCCACGCCAAGTCGATCTGCCTCAATTTCGGGATCGCCGACGAATTCGGCGGCCGCACCAACCTGCGGTTCGACGACACCAATCCGCTCAAGGAAAACGAAGACTTCATGAATGCGATCATGGAGGACGTACGCTGGCTCGGCTTCGAATGGGACAATCTGTTCCATGCTTCGGATTATTTCGACCAGTTGTACGAGTTCGCCGCGCACCTGATCAGGTGCGGCAAGGCCTATGTCGAGGAGCTCAGCGCGGAGGAGATCCTCGATTACCGCGGCGACTGGATGAACAATGAACCCGGTCGCGAAAGCCCGTGGCGCGACCGGCCGATCGAGGAGAGCCTCGACCTGTTCGAGCGCATGAAGAACGGGGAGTTCGAAGACGGAAAATACGTGCTGCGCGCGAAGATCGACATGGCTTCCCCGGATCGCTTCATGCGCGATCCGGTGATGTACCGGATCCGCAACGCGAGCCATCACCGCACCGGCGACAAATGGCACATCTACCCGATGTACGACTGGGCGCACGGCATCTCGGACGCCATCGAAGGCATCACGCATTCCCTGTGCACGCTGGAATTCGAAGAGCACCGGCCGCTGTACGAGTGGTTCCTGGAGAACATCCCGGCGCCAAGCATGCCCCGCCAGATCGAGTTTGCGCGCGGCAACCTCGACTACACCGTGATGAGCAAGCGGCGGCTGCGTGAACTGGTCGAGGAGGGCCACGTCAACGGCTGGGACGACCCGCGCCTGCCGACCCTGGCCGGATTGCACCGCCGCGGCTTCACGCCCGAGGCGATCCGCGCGTTCTGGACCGACATGGGTGTGTCCAAATCCAACAGCATCATCCCCATGGGCGTGCTGGAAAACTACGTGCGGAACGACCTCAATGTGCGCGCGCCGCGCACGATGGCCGTTCTGGACCCGCTCAAGGTGGTGCTGACCAATTTCCCCGCCGGCGAGACCGCGTGGCTGGACGCCGCGGTGCACCCCCAGGACGAGTCGATGGGCATGCGCGAGGTACCCATCACGCGCGAAGTCTGGATCGAGCGAGGCGACTTCATGGAAGAGCCGCCGCGCAAGTTCTTCCGCCTCCGGCCCGGCGGCGAAGTGCGCCTGCGCAACGCATTCATCATCCGCTGTGCCGAGGTCGTCAAGGACGCCGCCGGCGAGGTCGTCGAGCTGCGCTGTGAATTCGATCCGGACACGCGCTCCGGCATGCCGGGCGCGGAGCGCAAGGTCAAGGGTACGATCCACTGGGTGTCCGCGGACCACGGCGTGACCGCCGAAGTACGCCTGTGCGACCGGCTGTTCACGGTGCCGAATCCGCTGGGCGAAAAGGACCGCGACTTCCGCGAGTTCATCAATCCGCACTCGATGGACGTGCTGAGCGGCGTGATCGTCGAGCCCGGCGTTGCGGCGGGTGGGCCGGGTGACTTCTACCAGTTCGAACGGACCGGCTATTTCTGCCACGACGCGGTCGATTCCAAGCCCGGCGCGCCGGTGCTAAACCGCATCGTGACCCTGCGCGACTCCTGGGCGCGGATCGAAAAGGAGCTCGCGCAGCGCGGTTGAGCTGACCCCGGGTGACCTTTTACACCCGCCGCGCGGCGCCCGCTCTGCTACACTTTTCCCGGGCCTTGACTGGGAGAAGCTGAATGGGCTGGACCATCCTGATTATCGTTGGCGCGATCGTCCTCTTTGCGATCGCGATCTACAACCGCCTCGTGGCGGGGCGCAACCGGTACAAGAACGCCTTCGCGCAGATCGACGTGCAGCTGACCCGCCGCCACGACCTCATTCCCAACCTCGTCGAGACGGCCAAGGGATACATCAAGCATGAACGCGAGACGCTGGAGGCGGTCATCAACGCCCGCAACGTCGCCGTCAGCGGGCTGCAGGCTGCGGCGGCCGATCCGACCAACCCCGAGGCGATCCGCCGCCTGTCGGAGGCTGAGCAGGGACTGTCCGGGGCGCTGGGGCGGCTGTTCGCCCTGTCCGAGGCCTATCCCGACCTCAAGGCCAACCAGAACATGATGCAGCTGTCGGAGGAGCTGACCACAACCGAGAACAAGGTGGCATTCGCCCGGCAGGCGTACAACGATTCGGTAATGGACTACAACACGCTGCGCGAGTCTTTTCCGCACAACCTGGTCGCCGGTTGGTTCGCCTTCCGGGCCGCAGAACTGCTGGACATCGAGGACGAGGCGAAACGCGAGGTGCCCAAGGTCAGCTTCTAGCCTGACGTGAACTTTTTCGAGCACCAGGACCGCGCTCGCAAGCAGTCCCGACGGCTGATCCTCGCATTCATCGCGGCCGTCGTTGCGATCGTTGTGGCCGTCGACGGGATTTTGCTGGCTGTCGCCACGATGTCCATCGGAGAGCCGCATGTGCCGGGCCTCCCGATCCGGGAACGAATCGCCGCGAATCAGCCCCTGCTGATTGCCGGCGCCGCGGTGACTCTGGGCGTCATTTTCCTGGCCAGCCTGTTCAAGACCCTGATCCTGAGGAGCGGCGGGGGACAGGTGGCGCGTCAGCTGGGCGGCACCCTGGTCGAATCCGGTTCCCGGGACGCCAAGAGGCGGAGATTGCGAAACGTAGTGGAAGAAATCGCCCTGGCCTCCGGAGTGCCGGTCCCGGAGATCTACGTGCTCGAACGGGAGTCCGGTATCAATGCCTTTGCGGCGGGTTACACGCCCTCCGACGCCGCGATCGCAGTCACCCGCGGCGCGTTGGACAAGCTCGACCGGGACGAGCTGCAGGGGGTGATCGCGCACGAATTCAGCCACATCCTGAATGGTGACATGCGCATCAACATCCGTCTGATGGGCATGCTGTTCGGCATCCTGCTGCTCGCCCTGATCGGGCGGCGGGTGCTGATGCACGCTCGATTCGGCAGGTCCGACCGGAACGGCGCCGCCGTCATGCTGGTGGCTCTCGGTCTGATGGCCGTCGGTTACGTCGGTTTGTTTTTTGGCCGCTGGATCAAGGCTGGTGTGTCACGACAGAGGGAGTACCTCGCGGACGCGGCCGCGGTCCAGTTCACCCGCGATCCGACAGGAATCGGCGGGGCGCTGAAAAAGATCGCGATTTACGCCGAAGGATCCCAACTGGCCGCCGATACGGAGGAGATCGGCCACATGCTGTTTGGGTCGGGCCAGCGGGCCACCATCTTTTCGACGCATCCGCCGCTGCACGAACGAATCCGGCGAATCGATCCTGCTTTCCGCCCCGAGGAACTTCAGGAGCTGGCTGCCGGTTTGCGTCGCGAGCAGCAAGCCGAGCAGGAAGCAGCGGCGCGCCAACGGCAGGCCGATGAACACGCGGGCCGGCCATTTTTCGACGCCAGCCGATTGCCCGAACAGATCGGCAGCCTGCGCTGGGAACAGCTGTTGTGGGCGGCAATGGCGGGGGCCGCGCTGGCCGACCCGCTGCGCAGGGCGGCTCGGTCTCCGGGCTGGGCGCCCGCGGTCATGCTCTACACCCTGCTCGACTCTGACGAGGCGTTGCGTGAAGAACAGTTGCTGCTGATCGCGCGCCGCCTCGGCATGGAACAGGAGGCGCAGGTCCGCACCCTGCTCCGGGAAGCCGGGCCGCCCGCGGCTGAACAGCGACTGCCGCTGCTGGAGCTGGCCTTTCCCGCACTGAAGCGCCATCCCCCGGACTTCATTTCCGGAGTGCTCGATAGCGCCAGGGCGATGGTGGACGCGGATGACCGAATCGAGGTTTTCGAGTACCTGTTGGTCCGTTCGGTCACGCAGCACCTGTGGGACGCGTTCAACCCCGAGCGGGCGAGAATCAGCGGGAACCGTTCGTTGCGGTCCCGCCAGAAAGAGGCATTGCAGGTCCTGGCCGTTATCGCGAGGCATGGCCATACGGATGAGGCGACAGCCGCTCTGGCATTCCAGGCAAGCTGTGCCGAGCTGGGCCTGGAGACAACCGCCCCGATGCCGGATACCGCGCAATGGCCGGAACTGCTCGATTCCGCGTTGCCCCGACTCAATCAGCTGCAGCCGGAAGCGAAGGCGAAGCTGGTGCGCGGCCTGGCCGCGGCCGTAACCCACGACGGGCGCGCAGTGCCGGCGGAGCTCGAATTGCTGCGGGTGACCTGCGACCTGATACACGTACCTTTGCCGTTGCTCACGGCGCCCGCGAAGGGCCAGCCACAATAGCTACGGTCCGGTCGGTTCTTGCCGAGACCGGACGGGCGCTCGTTACTGCATCGCGCAGAATTTTTCCGCGATCATGATGGTCGGCGCGTTGGTGTTGCCGGAAACCAGGCTTGGCATGACCGAGGCGTCGACCACGGAGAGCCCCTCCAGGCCCCTGACATTGAGTCCGGGATCGACCACGGCCAGCTCGTCCAGGCCCATCCTGCAGGTGCCGACGGGATGGTATATGGTCTCCGCCTTGCGGCGAATGAACGACATCAGGTCCTGGTCGCTCTGAGCGCCCGGCCCCGGATAGAGTTCGTCGCCGGCAAATGCGCGGAATGCGTCCTGCGCGAAGATCTCTCGCGCCAGCCGCACGCATTCCAGCATCAACCTGCGGTCGTACTCGCGCTCGAGGTAGTTGGGTTGCAGCAGCGGCGCCTGCGCGGGGTCGGCGGACTGCAATATCAGTTCGCCCCGGCTCTCCGGCCGCAGCGCGCAGGCGTGGATCGTCATGCCGTGTCCGGGCAGCAGGTTGCGCCCATGGTCGTCGAGAAACGCCGGCACGAAATGCATCTGGATGTCGGGACGGTCATCGGTCGCATGCCGGCTGACGACGAATCCGCCCGATTCCGCGATGTTGGAGCTGGCCGGGCCCTTGCGACCGAAGAGGTAGCGCAGCCCGGCAAAGAATTCGCTGATCTGGTCGTAGGTGATCGGTTCGCGACAGTGCACCAGCGTGCAGATGTCCAGGTGGTCCTGAAGGTTCTTGCCGACCCCCGGCAGGTCATGCAGCAGCTCGATCCCGAGCTTGCTCAGTTCCGCGGCAGGACCGATGCCGGACAACATGAGCAGTTGCGGTGAATTGATCGCGCCGCCGGCCAGCACGACGTGGCCCCCGGCCGCCTTGCGGTGCCGCAGCCTGTGCACATATTCGACGCCAGCCGCACGCCGACCGTCCATCAGCAACCTTGTGACGTGGGCGTGCGTCAGCACCGTCAGGTTGGGGCGTTTCATCGCCGGCCGCAGGTAAGCCACCGAACTGCTGCAGCGCTGCCCGTTCCGTTGCGTGACCTGGTAATAGCCGAAACCGCGCTGCCGCGGCCCGTTGAAATCGTCCGTGCGGGGATGGCCCGCCTGCACGGCGGCCTCGATGAAAACGCCGGACAGCGGGTTGCGGTGCCGAAGATCCTGCACGCTCAGCGGACCACCGGTGCCATGAAAGGCCGAAGCACCGTTCTCCTGGTCCTCCGACCGGATGAAGTAAGGCAGCACCTCGGAAAAGCTCCAGCCCTCGGCCCCGGCGGCGGCCCAGCCGTCGTAGTCGAGCCGGTGGCCGCGGCAGTAGCACATGGCATTGATCGAACTCGACCCCCCGAGCACTTTGCCGCGCGGCCAGTACAGACGGCGGTTATCAAGCTGCGCCTGCGGCTCGGTCTCGTAGGCCCAGTTGTAGCGCCGGTTGGGGATCATCTTCGCCAGCCCGACCGGGATATGAATGAACGGGTGGCGATCGCGCGGGCCCGCCTCGAGTAACAGCACGCGATTTGCCGGGTCGGCGCTCAGCCGATTGGCCAGCACGCAACCCGCGCTGCCGGCGCCGATCACGACATAGTCGAACTCCGGCATCGGCGGGGCGAC
>JBFFUJ010000133.1:0-6952 GCA_041571375.1 Lysobacterales bacterium
CAGCGCCTGATCCGGTGCCGCCACCGTGGCCTCCAGACGCCCACCGGCGCCACCCGAACCCAGCGTCACACGCCGCTCCGCCGCTGCCAACTGGGGCGCAGCCGAGGCGGCTGACCGATGAAATGCCTGTATGCCGGCCTCCCGTTGACTCTCGCCCTCGAAGCGCACCGTGAAGTAGACGGCCAGCAGCGCCAGGCCGCCGAGATAAAAACCGGCCTCTACCCAGCCCAGATTGCGTTTCAAATGGACCCGCATGTCTCTCCCGTTTTGCCCGATTCGCCCGACTGGCCGCGAACTTCCGAATCATAGCGCAACGTCGGTTCCCGCTCCATGCTACAGCGACGGCGGCACTTCCCAGGTATCCTCCACAGCACCCTGGTCGAAGATGATCTCACGGTGGCCGCTCCAGGTACTGATGATCGCCTCGGGGGTGCCGATGCCCGCGGCGCGAGGATCGCCGCAGGGTCCAAACCAGTGGTTCTGCGGTGCCGCCGTCGTGCGTGCACGGAGGCCGCAGTATGTCGTGCCGTTGACCGTTGCGGAAAGCACACGGTGCTGAAAGACCGGATCGGCGCTGACCACTGCGGCAGTCAAGTGGTGCGAAATCCGTTCCATGATCGACAGCACCTGGTCGAGCTCGTCGTCACCATAGGCCACCACCACCTGGAACGGGCCGAACAACTCGGTCGTTATGCGTTCGAAGTGCTCTCCGCCGAGGGCCTGCAGCGGAACGCTGACGGCAGTCGGCTGCCAGGCGCCGTAACAGCTGGGGATGGCATGTCCGGCCAGTGGCCCGCCGCCGAACAGCAGTTCACTGCCGGAAATGGACAGCAAGTCGTCGACGTGCGCCCGAATCCGCTCGTTGGTCCAGGTCAGAACGGGCCCGACAGTCAGGTCCTCGAGCCGGCGACGGCCTGCCAGCTCCGCGAGTTTCGGCAGCAGCGCATCTCGCCAGTTGTCGTGCACGAACAGAATGCTCTGGGCGGAGCATTTCTGGCCCGATGCGTTGTAGGCATCCTCGTCGCACTGCCAGGCTACGTAGTCCAGCCAATCCGGCCTGAAATCCGGGCCGATGATCTTCCAGTCGAAGCCCGCGTCCTCCAGCCGCACCCGACCGTTCATGACCCGTGAGAGGTGCTCGGCCACGCCGCTTGAGCCGGTGAATTGCACCATGCGCAGATCGGTTCTGGCCGTTGCGATCAATTCCCCCATCACCTCGCCGCGGCAGTGGATCAGATCGACGTCGCTCGCCGGCAGGCCGGCGTGGATCAGCAGGCGCAGAAACTGCTCGAACACCACGCTGACTTTCGAGTCCACCTTCACCAGTGGCTGGTTGCCCATGAACAGGGCGCCCAACACCTGCAAGGCTGGGATCTCCAAAGGGAAATTGAAGGGCGCGACGACGGCTACCGGACCCCACGGCCAGCGGTAACCGCGGCTCTCCTGGCCCGTCCGGTCACCCGGGTTGGAGAACCCTCGGGCCAGGAAACGCACCCCGTCACCGGTGAAGTTCTCGAGGAATATCCGCGTGACGGTGACCTCGCCCTGGCACTGCGCTCGGCTTTTCGGCATCACGCGCTGTATCAGGCGGGTAAAAAAATCGTTCACGTCCTGCTCGGCCAACAGGCCCGCGGCCGTCGCACAAACAGCCCCCAGCTCGATGTAGCGCTCCGGGTTTTTGAGCGGGTTGTGCCGGCCGCTCTTGGGACAGCTGCGCAGACTCTCGATGAACGGCCTGAACGCGCGGCTGTCGGGAACCTGCAGGAACTGACCGCCATGCAGCGGATCCGGCAGGTCATCGCGGAATGTATCGGCGTCGATCCATTCACCGCGCAGCAGGTTGCGCACCACTCCGGGCGCCGTGGACGTCATTCCGTCGAAAGGGTCTACGGAGGCAAAAGCGGGCACGCGGGACATGGCTGACTCCTTGGAATGACGAAACGCGAAGTACGTGGGTACGGGAATTCAGACCCCTCTATGATAACCCGCTTTCCCGCCCGCACTGAACGCGCCGTGCAGCCGACGCAACAGGGCGACGTCCACCAGGCTGGCTCCCTGCGCATCACCGGCGAGAACCTCGAATCCGCGGCCCGGCTCACCCAGTTGGTCCAGCACGATCGCCGCAGCGGAGAAATCCTGGTCACGGGTCGCTTCGTTGACCGTGATGACGGCTGTCAGCCCGGCAGCCGTGGCGGCCGCCAGCCCGCTCTCCGAATCTTCGATCGCCACGCACCGCGACGGTGGGAGCCCGAGCCTGGCGAGCACCAATTCGTACACGTCAGGCGCGGGCTTCTTGCGCAACGCTTCGTCACCACAGGCCAGGGCCGCGAACCAGCCCATGCTGTCCTGACCCAGCGCATGCTGCAGCAACGCGGCCACGTTGTCCCGTGTCGTAGTGCTTGCGATAGCCAATTGCAAACCGGCTTCGCGGGCTTCCCGCAGCAGGCGGCCAACTCCTGGCCGCAGCGGAATCGCACCGGACTCAACCAGGCTGATGTAGTGACGGGTCTTCAGCGCGTGCAATTCCCGAACGAAGGCCTCGGAGTCGGCCGGCGCGTCGAAATCGGGCCGGTGCGCTTCGATGAAGTGCCGAATGCGCTCTTTGCCGCCGTACACTTCCAGCAGCCGAGCGTAGGTGGGCTCGTCCCAGTACCAGTCCAGCCCGGTGTCCGCAAAAGCGCGGTTGAATGCAACCCGGTGGCCGTGCTGTTCGTTGTCGGCCAGGGTCCCGTCAACATCGAAAATCAATGCGCTCAGTTCATTGGACACGGTTGGCCTCGAGGCAGCCGGTGGCCCGACGGGCCGTTTCCGCTCGGCTGCGAAACGTGCATCAGCGCTACAGCGTGATGACCCGGATCATGTCGGTGCCGCCAGTCCGCTGGGCCTGGCCCGCGGTCACGATCACCAAATCCCCGGGACGGGCAAATCCCATACGTTGCACGCACTCCGAGCCGAAGCGGATGCGGTCTTCGTCGCTGGGCTCTCCGGTATACAGGACCGCGGCCACCCCCCAGTTCATCGACAGCCTGCGCGCGGCCCGCTCGGAGCTGGTGATCGCCACGATGGGGCATTCCGGTCGGTGCTTGGAGATCAGCCGGGATGTGAAGCCGGTCTCCGTCAGGCTGATGATGGCGGCGGCATCGAGGTCGTTGGCCATGGACCGCACCGCGCCGCTGATGGCCTCAGTCTTCACATTGGCGGAATGGAACGGGATCTTCTGCAGGTAGCCGTATTCCTGCAGGCAGGACTCGGTCGTCAGTGCGAGCGCATGCAGCGCCCGCACGGCTTCGATGGGATACTTGCCGATCGCCGTCTCACCCGAAAGCATGATCGCCGAAGTGCCGTCGAGGATGGCGTTGGCCACGTCGCTCGCCTCGGCGCGGGTCGGCCGCGGGTTGCTCTCCATCGAAGCCAGCATCTGTGTCGCGGTGATGACCGGCTTGCCGGCCATGACCGTGGTGCGGATCAGCTTTTTCTGCGTTGGCGGCACTTCGCCGAACGGCAGTTCGACCCCGAGATCGCCGCGCGCGACCATCAGGCCGTCCGCCGCCGCGACGATCTCGTCCATATTGAGCACGCCCGCCTTGTTTTCGATCTTCGCGATGATCGGCGTGTCGACGGATCGCTCATCCAGGATCTCCCGCATTCGCGCGATGTCCTCCCGGCTCTGGATGAACGAGGCAGCGATGTAGTCGACGTCGTTGACCGCGGCAAATTCGATTTCACGAACGAAATCGGCGCGGTTCTCGGGTCCGACAGCGGTCAGCGACAGGCGGGTCCCGGGGAGGTTGACGCCCTTGCCGGGGCCGAGGATGCCGCCGTGGATGACCTGACACAGGATCTCCCGGTCCGACGCGGACCTGACCTCCAGCTCCACCGCGCCGTCGTCCAGCAGAATGACATCGCCGCCCGCGACCTCGCGCGGCAGCCGCTGATAGGACACCGAGACCCCGGCCTCGTCGCCCGGCCGGCCATCGGTACGCAGAATGAATTCGGCGCCCCGTCGCAGTTCCGCGTAACTGCCCCCGAGTCGCCCGGTGCGAATCTCGATGCCACGGGTATCGATCATGATCGCCACCCGCACGCCGGCAGCCTCAGCGGCCTGGCGAATCCGGCGCACGCGCTCGCTGTGCTCGTCAAAGGTGCCATGCGACAGGTTCAGCCGCGCTACGTTCATGCCGCCGCGGATCATTCCGGTCAGAATCCCCACGTCGTCGCAGGCCGGACCGATGGTCGCGATAATCTTGGTTTTACGGAAAGTCGATCGGGCAGACATGGCGTTGAGCGACTCTTTGCTCGGTTGAATGGTTCAGTTTACGCCGCCGGCCCCGCGCAGAGAACCGTTGAGCACGAAACGTGGCTACCCCGGGCGGTCGCAAGGCACCGTGTCCTGTCCCGCCGGACGGAAGATTGCCGGACGGGGCGGCCTGGATCTGGCATGGACCCACCATATCGCATGACTGGCCGCGGCCCGCGCCTTGACTCTACAATGACTCCCGGGCCCAAACCATCGGAGACCTCCGCATGAGGCCAGACACCATCGTTCCCCTGCAGCGCTGCTGTCTTTCCTATCACAGCCTGTTCCTGCTGGCCGCATTGCTGTTATCGGCCTGTGCCGGCCCCTCTCTGCGCGAAGACAAGCTATACCGGGCACCGAGCTACGCCAGCCCGCCGGCCACGGAGGGCATCCTCTGGCGCATGGCCGACGGCATCATGCGCGAGCACGGCGAAGAGCACTCGGGATTCAGGCTGCTGGACCCCAGCCATGACGCGCTGACGGCGCGCCTGGCGCTGATCGACTCGGCCGTGTCTTCCCTGGATATCCAGACCTACCTCTGGTACCCGGACCACAGCGGCCGGCTGATCCTCGAACGGTCCGTGGAAGCGGCCAATCGCGGCGTGCATGTGCGGCTGATCGTCGACGACCTGTTGACCATCGGACTCGACCAGGTGATCTACGAACTGGAGCAGCATCCCAATATCGAATTCCGTCTGTTCAATCCGTGGAAGAGCCGGGGCACACTGCGACGTGCCGGTGAAATGATCGCCGAAATGGAGCGGCTGAACACGCGGATGCACGACAAGCTTCTGATCGCGGATGGCAATGCAGCCGTGGTCGGCGGTCGCAACATCGGTGACCACTACTTCGGCCTCAGCCACGACTACAACTTCCACGACCTGGATCTGCTGGCCTTCGGGCATGTGGCACAGCAGGCGAACGGGATGTTCGACAGCTTCTGGAACAGTGAATGGGTGGTCTCGGCCGAAAACCTGGTGCTCGAGGCCGACCCGGAATTTGCCAGGGAGAAGTGGCAGGCACTCCAGGCCAGGAATCGCGGTGCCGAGGAGCTGGAGGCATTTGGAGTCGAACCGGCGGACTGGTCGCAGACCCTCCACCGGCTGGCTGAAGAACTTCACATCGGAACCAGCGACCTGATCTACGACGAGGCGACCCGGGCAGCCGTCGAACAGAACGTGGCCAACCGGCTGTTCAGCCTGCTCGATCTGGCGCAGGAAGAACTGCTGATCACTAACGCCTACATCATCCCGGGCCAACCGGCGATAGACTTCGTGCAGAGCCTGAGCGACCGCGGCGTGGTGGTCCGCATCCTGACCAACTCGCTGGCCTCGCATGACGTGCCGGCGGTCAACAGCCACTACAAGGACTGGCGCGACGACCTGATCAATGCCGGTGCCGAACTGTTCGAACTGCGTGCGGATGCGGCCATCCAGTCGCTCGTCGACGTGCCGCCGGTGCAGGGCGGATTCGTCGGCCTCCATACCAAGTCGTTCGTGGTCGATCGGGAATACGCCTTCATCGGCTCGATGAACTTCGATCCCCGCTCGGTGAACATCAACACCGAGGCGGGAGCCTTCATCCACAGCCCGGGGCTGGCCGCAGACCTGGCAAGGCTTATGGAGCGCGACATGGCGCCGGAGAATGCCTGGCAGGTATTGCTGGACGACAACGGCAAACCGTACTGGGTGAACAGTGACGAGACCGTCCACAAGCAGCCCGCGCGGGACGGCTCGCAACGCATCATGGATGCGATATTCAAAGTGCTGCCGAAGGAGGAGCTCTGACCCGTGCCGCTGCTGTGCCTGACGTGAGGGCAGCGGCCTCCTAGCGCCGGTCGAAGTGGTAGATCGTGTCCTTGCTGTGCTCGCCGTTCATGTAGCTCGAGTAAACGGTGCGGAGGTGCCGGCCGTCCTCGGACAGTTCATGGGTGATGCGGTGGATATGATCGTTCCATGACTGGCAGAGCTCGGTGCTCATGTCGCACTCGAAGACGATCCGGTCGGCCGTACTGTCCAGCGAAGCCAGGAATTCCGGCTGGTTCTGCTTGGTGCAGTAGTGGGTCGCCTTGACGGCGGAACAGCTGCTGTCCCTGCAGTGGTACATCGTCGCCATCTGCTTCTCCGTGCCCGGCAGAAGGTCTTCGTGCACGGTGCTGCCGCGGCCGAGCAGCCCGAAGCGGATGGCCGTCGCATCGCCCCCGACCATAGGCGCCACGGCCGGATGCTGATAGGCCTTGCCTTCCTGCATTGCACCCGGCGAGAGCACCCACTCGCCCTCGAGCTGCTTCATCCACTGGTAGACCTGCCCGGGATCGCTCGCGGTTTCCGCGTGTAACGGACCACACACCCCCAACACCAGGCCCAGGATAGCGAACAACTGCCCTTTCATAACCCACCTCCCCGATCGTCTGGTCACCGCAGTATAGGCGAGGACCGCCGTTGCTGCAGGTCGCATCAGGCCGGCCAGATTTTCCGGCCTCCGCCCGGCGGGACGACCGCGTCGATTTCGTCCAGCGCAACCTCGATTTCCGCCGCGGCGATGTTCGCGGAAGCCTGGGCCGGGTCCTTGATCCCCGGGATTACCGTGGTCACCGCGGGGTATGCCAGCGTGAACTTCAGCGCCAGCTGCGCCATGCTGCAGTGGGTCGCCAGC
>JBFFUJ010000134.1:0-6901 GCA_041571375.1 Lysobacterales bacterium
GTCAGCCTGTGCGTACCACAGGTCGATCGCTCCCTCCTCCAGAATGAGGGTGTAGCGCCGCGCGGGGATCTCGGTAGCGCCGAAACGGACCGTGTCGGCGCCCCGCTCTTCCACACGCACGTCGACCAGCTCCCCGGTCTGGGAATTCAGCAGGCGCCGTTCCTGAAGCAGATCAGCGTTCCAGTAGGAAAAGGTGCGGATACAGTCATTCTCGAGCAGCGAGCTCCCCCCGCTAGTGGTCAGCGAGAAGCCGTTGTCGGCTGCCGCACCCAGAACCTGCAGGCGCTCCCCATTGTCATCCGTTTGGGAATCTATGTGGGCCAGGCAACCGTGCCGCCAGACCTCGGTATTCTCGTGCCGGTAGCGGTAGGCGTTGATGAACAGGAACCTGACGTCGAACTGCGCCCGGATTTCGACCTGCTCGGATGCCCCCTCGCGTCGGACGCTGAAATCGTGGTATCCAATTTCGCGCTCATCCAGCAGAACACGGAAGCGCCAGCGCTGCTCCTCGCCAGCGAAGGATCCCGTATGGGCGGCCGGACTCGCACACACCGAGCCGGCGAGCCAGATCGCCGTCACGATGCCGATCCATGCAAGCGAGCTAGGCATTCTGGCCGCTCCCCGTCTGGACTCCGTCGAACACAAGCAGCTTGCGCTGGGCGGGGGGTCGCGACTCCAGCAGGGCGCTGTCGATGATGCTGTCCGCGATCAGCACCAGTAGTGGGAGAAGCACCATCCACCCCACACCGATCACTGCGACAGCCAGTACAGTGTTGTTGAAGGTCACCGCGCCCATGCCCGCTCCAGCCAGGAAGGCCATCGGGCCGCCGATCAAACCCATCAGGGCAGACAGCATCCAATTGCGTTTGATCCAACTGAAGCCATGATTGACCGTGGTGGCAAACAGCACCCACATGGCAACGATCCAGTGTGGCGCCAGGATGCTGGCCGTAGTGCTGGTTGGGTAATGCAAGAGGCCGCTTGCTTGAACCAGAGATTCCCAGGCCAGGCCCAGCAGCGCGGCGCATGCCAGGAACAGAGCTTCCTTGACGGGCACGGCGACGCCGCCCAGGTGGGTTGTCACGACCAGGGCGACGGCGATGGTTGCGAGTTCGGGCATGCCGCGGGCCGCCAGCAGAACGCAGGCCACCCAACCCGCTTTGAACAGTACAAGATTTTTCGCTGTCTGGAACATATCAAATTCTCCAGCCGTAGGATTCGAACTTGGCGTGCAGTATGCCGCGCAGCCCGTGAAGGCCCCGTCCCGGCCGCGTGAAGATCGCGTGAAGAATCGGGCGCGGCGCGCCTCAGCCGCCGTTGCCGCCCGTGGTGGGCCGCTCAGTGGTCGCCCGCGGGAATCGCACGGAGACCCGGGTGCCCCGACCTGGTTCGCTGTCCACCGCCAGCGGCCAGTCGAATCGCTCGGTCAGTCTCTTGACGATGGTCAGTCCGACCCCGAAACCGCCGCGTTGGCGGCCGCCGCGGTGGAAGGGCTTGAAGGCTTCCTCGATCTCGCCTTCATCCATGCCGGGGCCGGTGTCTTCAATGCTGACCGAATCCGGTCGGACACGCACCTGCACACTGCCCTGGTCGGTGTAGCTCAGCGCATTACGCAACAGATTGCCGATCACGCTGCCGATGACTTTCTCATTGGCATGGAGGTAGAGGCGGCAGTCCTCGACCATGACGGCCCTGATGGGATTCTCCGGATCGACGATCCGGGCGCGTTCCAGTTCGGCCGCCACCACATCATTCAGGCAGACCCAGTCCCGGGGCAAGCCCTGCTCCGACTCCCTGGCCAGCAGCAGAAAAGCCGAAGTCAGCCGTTCCATGTCATCGGCCGAACTGCGTATGCGCTGCAGCGTGCCGGCGGCCGGATCATCGGGCGGACAGTCTTTGAGCAGCCGGTCGGCCGCCATCTTGATTACGGTAAGCGGGGTCCTCAGCTCGTGGCTGGCATCCCGCGTGAAGCGGCGTTCGCGCTCGGCGAAGCTGCTGACGCGTTGGATGAGTTCCTGCAGCGCATCGGACAAAACCCGGATTTCGGGGTCGGCCTCCAGCAGCTCTTCCAGCTGCAGGACCGATGCATCGGGTGCCGCCGGCTCCAGCGCCTGGACCCGTTGCGCCAGGCTGACCACCGGCGAAACCGCCCGCCGGGAAATGCGGTAACCGCTATACAGCGCCAGGTAGACCACCGTGAGCGCCAGAGCGAGTGGAATCAGGCCGAACAGGAGCACCAGCACGTTGACCTGTTCCACCTCGAATACCAGGTACAGTAATTGACCCTGGTGCTCGCTGACGTAGGTCAGCGTCTCGCGCGGCGCCCCGCTGCGGTGGAAGCCAGGGGGGAGCGCCGCCAGCGCCGGCGGCACCCCCGACGCCACGCCCTCCCGGTAGGCCGTCAGGTTCTTGGTGTCCGGCAAGGGGTGGCGGGGATCGGCATCGACCCGGTCCCAGTAGTACGCGGCCTCGTCCTCGAGCGCCTGCTTCATCATGAAGTCGGGAATCAGCATCGCGGCGATGAAGATGCCGACGACGACCGCCACGCTGATGTAAACCGCCTGCAGCAGCAATTCGCGGCCCAGTCGCCGCGTGAGCCCGCGCTTATCCGGCATCTCGCACCGCCAGCCGGTAGCCCAGGCCCGCCTTGGTCTGCAACAGGGGCCGCTCGAACGGCTTGTCGATGACTTTGCGGAGGTTGTACAGGTGGCTGCGCAAGGCGTCGCTGTCCGGGGCCACGTCGCCCCAAACGGCGCGCTCGAGGTCCCGTCGGCTGAGGACCTTCGGCGACGCCCGCATCAAGGCGGTCAGCAGTTTGAGTCCGATCGGGGTCAGGTTCAGCAACCGCCCGCCGCGGGACACCTCAAGAGTCCCGGTGTTCAGTTCGAGATCGCCGACCCGCAGGATCTGCTTGGCCACTTCGCCGCCCGCACGGCGCAGGATGGCCCGCAGGCGGGCGTCGAGCTCCGCCAGTTCGAACGGTTTCACCAGGTAGTCATCGGCCCCCGCGTCCAGCCCCGCAACCTTGTCCTCGAGCGTATCGCGTGCCGTCAGCATCAGGACTGGCGTCGCCTTGCCCGCCTCGGTGCGCAGCTTGCGGCAAAGTTCCAGGCCATCCATTCCGGGCAGCATCAGATCGAGCACGATGGCATCGAATTCCTCGCTGACAGCGAGGTGCAGGCCGGTGATGCCATCCGCAGCATAGTCGACCTCGTACCCGGTCCGCTCCAGGTGATCGCCCACCATTTCGGCAATGTCGTGGTTGTCTTCGATCAGCAGAACAAGCGGCATGGGCTCATGCAATCCAATGCTTTATCGCGGGTATTCTAACCGCATCGGGGCAGCGTTTCGGAGGGCACCCGGGCTGCTTGCCTCGCGCTCGCCGCGGCATCAGGCGCCTCGAGGATTTCTTTGTCGCCGGCCGGCGGAGACCGAGCCTGCTGGTCGTCGGCACGCTGGTCGCCAGTGTCAGACGGCCTTCACCTGCCGTACGATTCGGCGGAGCTACTGCCCGCAGGCGAAGACCCGCGACGGCGGAGAATAGAAAGGCACGGGAAACCCGACAGGAGCCTGACTGCCGCCCGGGTCAGGTCGCAGCCGATATCAGGCGAATCGCTGCTGGACAATGTTCCCCGTTTCGCCGGTCGAACGGAGTTCTCCGACTTCGATGATCACGTCCGCCGGCACGCCCACCTTCGCGGCGGCTTCGCGAATCGCTTCGGGGTCACTCGCTTCGTACAGACAGTAGGTTTTCTTCTTGTCCGCACTCAGAAAGGAGATCAGCCACTGCACCCCCACTTCACCGTTAATGCGATTGATATTCTTTGCATCTTCCGGACTCACCGAAAGCTGGTCCGCAAAATTCCGTTCGATCAGAAATACGGGCATTCCTGTAGTTCCTCCAAGTCACATTCAGTCCGAGCCGTCGGCATCCGCCGCCGCTCGGTCGCATTGCCAGCGCACAGCATAGCCTAAACGCTGTTGTCGTGCTGAGGCCCCTGTTGCATCGCCCCGATTTGCTCCAGCAGACCCTGCATGCCCAGTCTGGCGGCGATTTCCCTTGCATTCGCGAGGGACTCGCCGGCCGATGACCCATCGCCATGACGGCCCCTGGTCAACAACATCTGGGCATATTGCACCTGCGTATATGCCAGCCAGGGCGCGGCCCGCAGACGGCCGTTGAGCTGGAGCGCGTGCTGAAAGTGCTGCTCGGAGAGCTCCCATTCCGACATCGCCGCCGCCAGCCGCCCCAGACTCCGGGAGGCTGCGCCGTTGCAGGCAACCGAGTTGCCGACCACAAAAGTCAGCTGTTCATACGGCGCGGCCAGATCATAGAGCAGCCGGGCACGGTCCGCGTCACCCAGAAAAGCACAGACGTCGCTCAGGAAGGACAGGCAGGTCTGCCACAGCGAATCCCGCGGGATACCCTTGAAGTCGCCGCTCGCAAGCGTTTCGAATTCCTGACGGGCCGCCGCCCGATCACCGATTTCAGCGTAGACCAGCGCCAGGCCCGGCCGCCAGCACGAAGCCTGCGGACGGCTGCTGACAAAGTGGCTGATGACCGGAGCCAGGCCCTGCAGTTGCCCCTGCAGCCGCCGGATCGAAAACATCTGCATGCCGAAAACACCCTCGGCGTTGTCCACCTCCATTTGTTGGCTGCAGTCCATGCCGTGACGGGCATGCTGCTCGGCCTCCCCGAATCGGCCCGCCAGCAGCGCCCGCATGGCGCGCTTCGTGGTCACACAGTAGTCGTAGAAGGGTTCGCCCACCTCTCTGGCGAGGTCTGCCACCGCCTCGATGTCCCGGTCGACGGCGGCGATATCGCCCACCGCCAGCAGATCGTCGATCCGGTACACGTAAGCATCCAGCAATGGTGCCTGCTCGCCGATCCGCTCGGCCCATTCCAGGATTTCATCGCGGGTGGCCAGACGGTTCTCGACCTGCCCGGGGCCCGGGTTAGCTAACGCCCGGGTCTGCAGCGCAGTGTAAATGGCCAGCGGATCCTCCAGATTACGGGCCATCGCGACAGCGTGTTCGACCAGAGAGCGCCGCACCAACTCGTGCATGCGGTGGCCCTGGGCGCGGACCAGGGCACAGATCACCCGCACCCGGAGCAGGGAATTCTCCTCATCCAGCGCTTCCAGCGCCTCCTCGAGCAGCTTCACCGCCGGGGCGGTGGGAAAATTGAAGCGGAACCGCGGGTCGTCATAACCCAATGCGGCCTCGGCCAGGAATTCCGCGGAATTCAGCTGCCGCGCGGTGAGCGCCGCCTGCTCGAAGGTCGCCATGGATTCGGGTGCCTGGCCCAGTTTCCACTGGGCCCGGCCCAGGGCCAGCTGCAGTCGGGCGGTGAGATGGAGGATTTCGCGGGACGACGGCATGGACTCGAGCAGCTCCAGGCCCCGACTGAACAGGTCCACCGCCTCTTCATTGGCGAACAGGCGCAGGGCGCGCTGCCCATGGGCCAGGTAGGCAGAAGCCGCCTTGTCCGGCACGCCGGCAAGATCATAGTGCCGCGCCAGTTGGCCGGTGATCTCCTCCGGCTGCTCGCCGTAAAGCTCCTCCAGCATCTGCGCGAAATCCTCGTGCAGCATTTCGCGTTCCGACCGGCTGAGGAGGTTGTAGAGGTAGCGCTGCAAAAGATTGTGACGGAATCGGTAGTGACTCAGCCGCCGCCCCCCGACGCGCTTGACGCTGTCCTCCTGCACCAGTCGGTGCAACTGGTCCAGTTCGCGGTCCAGCATGCGGACTACCTCGCGTTCGCCAAGGCCCTGCACGCGCGCGACAACCTGCGCGCAAAACGCCTCGCCCTCCACGCTGGCTACCGTGAGCAGTTCCTGCCATTCAGGAGCCAGCCGGTTGATCCGCTCCTCGATCACGCCTTCGATCCTTGCCGGGACCGCGTCCCAGTCCAGCGTGGCGCCCTCGATCAGAAAGCCCTCGGTATCCTCCACCAGGTCGCCGCGCTTGTGCATCCCATCGAGCAGTTCAGTCGTGAACAGGGCCTGACCGTGCGTATGGCGCAGCAATTGCTCGCGGAAGGACTCGTCGAGCCGGTTCGGACGGCTGTCCAGCACCGCGTCGATAAATCGGCGCGCCTGCGCCGCATCGTCGCCTTGCAGCGGCAGGTGCACGTCCCCATAGAGCCGCTTGATCTCGTTGATGACGCTCTCCAGCGGGTGACGGCGCTCGCTGCGGCCCAGCGCGACGTCCTCGGAACGGTAACTGCCGAGTATCAGTACACGGCTGTCGCTGATGCGCCGCACAAGGTGGAACAACAGGCTGGTCGACGATTCATCGGCCCAGTGCAGGTCATCGAGCACGATGACCAGCGGCCTCTGCGCAGCGAGCTCGACGATCAGGCGGGTAAACTGCTCGAATATATGCTGCTGTTGGCCACCGGCAGGCTCGTGCCGTGACACCAGCCCCAGATCCGGCCGGCTGGCACGCTCTTCGCGCAACCGATCCAGTCGCTTCCTCCAGCCTGATTCGCCCGTGACCATCGCACTGGCCCGGGCCACGAGCCCGGCGCCCGGCAGGAAGATGTCGATCAGGTCCGGCCCCAGCTCAACCACCGCCCGGCCTGAAACGTTCAGGAAGCCTTTCAGCCGCGTGGCGTTCTCAGAGCTGATGGCTCCCTGCGCCAGCTTGCTTTCGACATCGCCGGTCAACTGGCCGAGAATCTCCCGAAACGGCAGGTATGGATCCCCGATCCCCGTCTGCGCATTGCAGTTGCCGACAGCGATCAGCAGGTCTTCGTGCCCGGCCTGCGCAAGCTTCGCGAACTCGGTGATCAGCGTGGACTTCCCGGCTCCTGCCTCGCCCGTAACGAAGCAAACCTGGCCCTTACCGGCCAGGGACAGTTCGAGGACTTCCTGCAGGCGCCCTACTTCCGTTTCAC
>JBFFUJ010000135.1:0-6874 GCA_041571375.1 Lysobacterales bacterium
GTATTGACTCCATTGCGCTCCCACACCCATTTGGACCGGACCTTGTCCATGGTCAGGGCGGAAGCCGCCAGGTCGGCGCCGGTCACCGGGATCTTCATCAACTGCAATGCGCCCTGCAGCGAGCCGTCTTCCCCGTCCGGCCCGTGCAGCAGATTGAAGACACGATCCACCGTCCCGCGGCCGATGGCCCCGAACAGGGCCAGCGGACCATCGAAAACCTCGTGCTCGATGCCGTTGCGCGACAGGGCCGCGGCCACCGCCCGCCCGCCGTTCAGCGAGACTTCGCGCTCAGCGCTGTCCCCGCCAATGACCAGGCCGACGCGTCCAAAGGCGCCGGGGTCGGTGACGGTCAGAGGAGGAACCTGCGTCATCCGGACCCCTCCCCGGCAAAGCCGTCTTCTCGCAGAGCCTGCGCAATCGCGCCGATATTGCCGGCCCCCAGCAGCAGGACGAGATCGCCGTCCTCCAGCATCGACGGCAGCTCCCGGGGCAGATCGGCCACATTCGACACGAGGATCGGATTGACGCGCCCCCGCGCCCTGATCGACTGACACAGCGCGCCGCTGTCGATGCCGTCGATCGGGTCCTCGCCAGCGGCATAGATGTCCGTCAGTATCACCGCGTCGGCGCCGGCCAGAACCTGCGAGAATTCATCGAACAGATCACGCGTGCGGCTGTAGCGATGCGGCTGGAACACCACCACCAGACGCCGCTCCGGCCATCCTTCGCGGGCTGCGGACATGGTGGCGCTGAGTTCGGACGGGTGATGGCCGTAGTCCTCGACGATCCGCACCCTGCCCTTCGGTACGGACAACTCGCCCACTTCGGAAAAACGGCGTCCGATACCCTGGAAAGAGGCCAGGCTCGGCAGGATGGCCGGCAGGTCCAGACTGAGTTCCCAGGCGATCGCGATCGCACCGAGCGCATTGCGCACATTGTGGGCCCCCGGCAGGTTGAGCGTGACCGGCAGCGGTGCGGATCCATCGGGCAAATGCAGCGTGAACTGCATGGTTCGGGCTGTCTGACGCAGATCCGAGGCCCGTACGTCCGCCCCCTCCGACAGGCCGTAGGTGACCACGGCCCGGGCAACGGAGGGGATCATAGCGGCGACCTGCGGGTCATCCAGGCACAGAACAGCAGCCCCGTAGAACGGCAGATGGTGCAGAAACTCCAGGAAGGCCCGCCGCAGATTGTCGAAACTCTGCTCGTAGGTTTCCAGATGATCGCGGTCGATGTTGGTGACCAGTGCAATGACTGGTTGCAGCAGCAGAAAAGAGGCGTCGCTCTCGTCCGCTTCTGCCACCAGGTACTCTCCCTGGCCGAGGCGGGCATGGCTGCCCCAGGCGTTCACCAGGCCACCGATGACGAAGGTCGGGTCGAGCCCGGCCTCCGCCAGCAGACTCGCGGTCAGGCTGGTGGTGGTCGTCTTGCCGTGGGTCCCCGCCACGGCGATCCCCCGGCGGAAGCGCATCAGCTCGGCCAGCATCTCCGCCCGCGGCACCACCGCGATTCTGGCCTCGCGTGCGGCCATGACCTCGGGGTTGTCGGAGGGCACGGCGCTCGAAACCACCAGGACGTCGGCACCGCTGATGTACTTCGCATCGTGGCCCCGATGGACGGTGGCGCCCAGGCGCCCCAGGTGACGCGTCGCGCGGCTTTCGGCGAGATCCGACCCGGAAACCTCGAAGCCCTGGTTGACCAGCACCTCGGCGATGCCGCTCATGCCGGCGCCGCCGATCCCGACGAAGTGCACTCGCCGGATGCGTCGCATGGGTTGCAGATGGGATCCGCCGGCTTTCATGACGCTGTGAACTCCTCGCAAAGCCCGGCTACCCGCTCGGCCGCGTCAGGCGTCGCGACGGAGCGCGCACGGCAGGCCATGTCGAGCAACTTCTGCCGGTCGCCGAGCAAATCCTGCAGCGAGTCGGCCAGAATCCGGGCATCCAGCTCGGCCTCCGGCAGCAGGACTGCAGCACCGCGTTCGACCAGAAACCGCGCATTGCGGGTCTGGTGGTCGTCGACGGCGCGTGGAAAGGGCACGAACACCGCGGCCAGTCCCGCGGCGGCGACCTCGGACACGGTGAGGGCGCCGGCGCGACAGATCGCCAGATCCGCCCAGGCGTAAGCGTCGGCCATGTCTTCGATAAACTCCAGGACCTGGGCGGGCACTGCCGCGGCATCATAGGCCTGTCGGGTTTCAGCAGCCCACGACCTGCCGCATTGGTGACGGACCTCCAGGGGCGGGTGCCCGGCCAGCCGTGCGAGCGCCTGCGGCACCAGGCGATTCAGGGCGCGTGCCCCCTGGCTGCCGCCGGTCACAAGCAGCCGCAACGGCCCCTGGCGGCCCGCGAGGCGCGACGACGGATCTTCGATCGCGGCCACCGCGTCGCGTACGGGGTTGCCGCAGGTCACCGGGTCTTTCCGCTCGTCCCAGGTGCCCGGGAACGCCTGCAGCACCTTCGCGGCGAAACCGGCAAGAACCCGGTTCGTCAGTCCGGGGACGCGATTCTGCTCGTGAACCAGCAGCGGGATGCCCCTGAGTCGCGCCGCCAGACCGCCCGGCCCGGCCGCATAACCACCGAAACTGATCGCACAGGCCGGACGCCGTTGCCCCAGCACGCTGGACGACTGCGCCACGGCCCGCAGGAGCATCAAGGGGCCCGTCAGCCAGCGCAGGGGGCCCTTGCCGCGAAGAGCGGAGACATCGACCACGTCCAGCGGAATTCCCGCAGCTGACACCTGCTGACACTCCATGCCGCCTCGCGCCCCGAGCCAGTGAATGGGAACGCCTCGCCGACGCAGGCTGTCGGCAACCGCCAGGCCCGGGAATATGTGCCCACCGGTGCCGCCGGCCATGATCAACACGGGCTGTGCCGGGCCGCTCATGACCTCGACTCCCTGGGACCCTTGCGCCGCACGGTGACGGCTCCATTGGCGCGGTCGAGCTCATACTTGATCCGGAGAACGACCCCGAGCGCGACCAGCGTCATCAGCATGCTGCTGCCGCCGGAGCTGATCAGCGGGAGGGTGAGCCCCTTGGTCGGCAAAACGCCGAGGTTCACGCCGACGCTGACCAGTGCCTGCAGCCCGATCCACAACCCGATGCCGTATGCCACGAACGCGGCGAATGGGCGATCGCCGCGATGGGCCATGATGCCGATCACCATGATCCGTGTAACCAGGAGAAGGAACAGCAGGAGTACGAGCACCACGCCCGCCAGACCGATCTCTTCGGCCAGCACCGCAAAAATGAAATCGGTGTGGGCTTCGGGCAGATAGAAGAGTTTCTGAATGCTGGCGCCGATACCGACGCCGAACAGCTCGCCCCGTCCCACGGCGATCAGTGCCTGGGTCAGCTGGAAGCCGCTGGCGAAGGGATCGGCCCAGGGGTCCATGAAGCTGACGATGCGCCTCAGCCGGTAGGGCTCCATGGCCGCAAAACCGAACGCCGGCAGGGTCAGCATGCCCAGCACGAATATGTGTCGCCAGGCCGCCCCGGCCAACCAGACCATTCCAGCGACGATGGCGGTAATCACCGCGGCACTGCCCATGTCGGGCTGCAGCAGCAAAATGGCCGAAAGCAGGGCGGCGAAGAGCAGCGGCTTGAGCGTGTCGAAAAACCGGGAGTGAACGGAATCGGCCTTGCGGGCCAGATAACCCGCAACGTAAAACACGGTCAGCAGCTTGACGGCCTCGACGGCCTGAAAATTGATGAATCCGAGCCGGATCCAGCGGGTACTGCCATTCACGGTGTGGCCCAGACCCGGAACGAGTACTGCCAGCAGCAGCACCACCGAGAGCACCATCATCGGGCGACTGTTCCGTTCGAAGAATGCGATGGGGATCACCCGCAACGACAGCGCCAGCACGATCCCGATCGCGATGAATACGAGATGACGCAGCAGGTAGTGGTAGCTTGGAACGCCCTGACCCTCCGCGACCGCGATCGAGGCCGATCCGACCATGACGATGCCGATCGCCAGCAACAGCAGGCTCGGAATGAGCACCCAGCTGTCAGGCGGCACCGGGACGCGCGCCAGTCCCGCCTGCAGTGCCTGGCTCCTGCCGCTGCCGCTGCGCCTGCTGGTCATGGTCATTTTGCGCATGGCCTGCTCACCGGATTTTCAGGGTCGCCAGCCCGGCGAGAACGAGGATGACGGAGATGATCCAGAACCGCACGATCACCCGCGGCTCGGGCCAGCCCTTGAGCTCGAAATGATGGTGGATCGGCGCCATGCGAAAGATCCGCCGGCCGGTGAGCTTGAAGGACGCCACCTGCAGGATCACGGAAACGGTCTCCATCACGAATACACCGGCCATCACGATGAATACCAGTTCCTGTCGCACGATGACCGCGATGAGGCCCAGCGCGGCGCCCACCGCCAGAGCACCGATGTCGCCCATGAAGATTTGGGCCGGATAGGTGTTGAACCACAGGAAACCCAGGCCGGCACCGGCAAGAGCGCCGCAGAAGATTGCCAATTCGCCGGCGCCCGGGAGAAAGGGCAACGCCAGGTAACCTGAAAACACGGAATGACCGGCAACGTACGCGAAGATCCCCAGCGCCGAGGCGACGAAGACGGAAGGCATGATGGCCAGTCCGTCCAGTCCATCCGTCAGGTTCACCGCGTTGGAGAAACCGACCACCATGAAGTACGTCGTGACGATGTAGAACGCGCCCAGCGGCAAGGCGACGCCCTTGAAGAACGGCACGATCAGCTCCGTGGCTGCCGCCACATCCGCCGTGGCATAGAGGAAAAATCCGACAACCAGGCCGACCACGGACTGGCCGAGATACTTCCAGCGCGCTGGCAGCCCGGCAGAGTCCTGCAGCACCAGCTTGCGGTAATCGTCGATCCAGCCGATGAGCCCGAATGCCAGCGTGACCAGGACCACCACCCAGACGTAGCGGTTATCCAGGTCCGCCCACAGCAACGTGGAGCATACGATCGAGAACAGGATCAGGGCGCCCCCCATGGTCGGCGTGCCGGCTTTCGTGAAATGGCTCTCCGGACCGAGCTTGCGAATGGGCTGGCCCATCTGCTGCTTCACCAGTCGGCGGATGAACCAGGGTCCCAGCAGCAGCGACAGCAACAGCGCGGTCAAGGCGGCCAGCACGGTCCGCAGGGTGATGTAACTGAAGACATTGAAAAAGCTGTCTACCTCGGCCAGTTGCTGGAAGAACCAGAACAACATCAGCTGGCCTCCTGCATGTCGTTTTCCTGCGTGATGGCCTCGACGATGGCTTCCATGCCCATGGAGCGCGATCCCTTGACGAGGACATTGACGCCCGGGCGCAGACTGCGGCGCAACGCGGTCGCCAGTTCCTCGCGGCTGGCGAAATGCGTGGCTCCGTCACCAAAGGCATCGACCGTGTGCAGCGCCAAGTCGCCCGTGGCGAATAGGCGATCGACGCCCATGGCTTTGGCCGCGTCGCCCACCTCGCGGTGCATTTTGGAACTGCTGCTGCCCAGCTCCTTCATATCGCCGAGCACCAGCCAGGCCTTGCCCTGCATCTCCGAGAGGACCTGCAGGGCGGAATACAGCGAAGCCGGGTTGGCGTTGTAGGTGTCGTCTATCACCGTCCAGCCGGCCTCGGCGTGAATGAGGTTGAGACGCCCCGGCACCGGCTCCACCGCCGCCAGGCCATCCCGGATGTCGTCCAGTCCGACGTCCAGCGACAGACCGATCGCGGTCGCCGCGGCGGCATTGAGGCGGTTGTGGATGCCTGGCAATGCCAGTTGCAGTCCGAATGATCCCCGGTTGGTCTCGATACGGGCTTCGCTCTCGTCCACGTTCACCCGGACATCGCAGGCTGTGCCGGCGCCGAAGGTGATGATGCGTTCGGCCCGGTTGACCTGCCGCCAGTAATCGGTCCAGGGCTCGTCGCCGTTGATGACCGCGCAGCCGGCCGCCGGCAGCGCGGCGTAGATTTCGCCCTTGGCCCGGGCCACCCCCTCCATGCTGCCGAACCCTCCGAGGTGCGCCGGGCCGATATTGGTGATGAGCCCGACGTCCGGCGCGGCGATACCGGCGAGGTAGGCGATGTCGCCGGCTTTGCTGGCGCCGAGTTCCAGCACCGCAAACCGGTGCCGGGGCTCGAGCGCGAACAGGCTCAGCGGCAAGCCGAGTTCGTTGTTGTAATTGCCACGGGTGGCCAGCACCGGCCCAACCCTGTTGAGGATACAGGTCACCATCTCCTTGACCGTGGTCTTCCCATTGCTGCCGGTGATGCCGACGACCAGCGGATCCAGCTTCTGCCGCATAAAGGCCGCCATGCGCCCCAGGGCCTGCAGCACGTCGGGTACAACCAGCTGGGGGACATCCAGGTCCAGGCGACGGCGGACCAGCAGCGCCACCGCACCGAGCCTGACCGCCGCCGGGGCGAAGTCATGGCCATCGACCTGGCTGCCCGGCAGCGCCGCGAACAGAGCGCCGAAATCAACCCGGCGGCTGTCCGTGACAATGGACTCCACGCCAATGTCCCGATCCGGCGCCGGGCAGCCCGCGGCGGCCGCCAGTTCGCTGAGCCGCAGGCGGATCATGCGGCCTCCTCCAGCGCAGCCCGCGCCGCGGCCTCATCGCTGAACGGGATCTTCTGGCCCCTGATTTCCTGCGAGGCCTCGTGCCCCTTGCCGGCGACCAGCACGATGTCGCCTTCATGGCTCCTGACGATGGCGTCGCGAATCGCCGCGCCACGGTCCTCGACGACCCGGGCTGCTTCGGGGCGGGCCAGTCCGGCGAGCATGTCGCGGAAGATTTCCGCCGGTTCCTCGCTTCTCGGATTGTCGGTCGTCAGCACGATTTCATCGGCCAGCGATTCCGCGACACTGGCCATCATCGGACGCTTGCCGCGGTCACGGTCACCGCCGCA
>JBFFUJ010000136.1:0-6819 GCA_041571375.1 Lysobacterales bacterium
CATCTCGCCCTGGAACTATCCCCTGCTGATGGCCACCTGGAAGATCGCCCCGGCCCTGGCCGCCGGCAACACGGTCGTGCTCAAGCCCGCCGAGCAGTCGCCGCTGAGCGCCCTGCGCCTGGCCGAACTCTTCCTGCGCGCCGGTGGACCGCCGGGCGTGTTCAACGTCGTGAACGGCATGGGCGAATCGGCCGGCAAGGCATTGGCCCTGCACCAGGACGTCGCCAAGATCAGCTTCACCGGATCCACCGAGGTGGGCAAGCTGATCCTGCAGTATGCGGGCCAGTCCAACATGAAGCGGGTGGCACTGGAGTGCGGCGGCAAGAGCCCGCAGATTTTCATGGCCGACCTGCCCGACATGGAGCGGGCGGTCAGTGCCGCCTACAACGGCGTGTTCGCCAACATGGGCGAGGTGTGCAGCGCGGGCTCCCGCCTTCTGGTCGAGCGGCCGATTTACCAGGAGTTCGTCGAGCGCTTTATTGCCGACGGTGCGGATGCCTACGTGCCGGGTGATCCGCTCGATCCGGGCACCAACATGGGTCCGCTGGTCGATCGCGACGCCCAGCAGCGGGTGCTCGGAATGATCGAAGACGGCCGCCGGGAGGGCGCCAGGCTCCACTTCGGCGGCGACGAACCGGCAGCGCTGGCCAACGGGGCCTTCGTCAACCCGACCCTGTTCAGTGACGTGCGCAACGACATGAGTATCGCGCGCAACGAGATTTTCGGCCCGGTGGCCAGCGTGATACCGTTCGACGGCGCCGGGGAGGCGATCGCGATTGCCAACGACACCATCTACGGCCTTGCGGCCGGCATCTGGACCCGTGACCTGAACAGGGCCATGCGGCTGGTAAAGGACATCGAGGCCGGGGTGGTCTGGATCAACAGCTATGAAGACGGTGACATGACCCAGCCGTTCGGCGGCTACAAGCAATCGGGCCACGCTCGCGACAAGTGCCTGGAGAGCCTGAAGAGCTACACGCAGGGTAAATCGGCCTGGTTCCGGCTGGAACCGAACTGAGCCGGGACGTGGGGTTCTCGACCATACGCTACGAGACCGAGGGCCCGCTGGGCTGGATCACGCTCGATCGCCCGGCCAAGCTGAACGCCATCAGCCAGGCCATGCTGGACGAGTTGAACGAGGCACTGGACCTGGCGGAACAGGATACACAGCTGCGGGTGATCGTGCTCAGAGGCGAGGGGCGGGCCTTTTCGGCGGGTTTCGACCTGGAACCCGCCGCAGGGGATTCCCCCGACGACGGGGATCGGGCCGCGGCGACCCAGCGCGAATTGCGCCGCGACTTCGACCTGATCATGCGGTTCTGGGACAGCCCCAAGCCGACCGTCGCGGCAGTCCACGGCTACTGCCTCGGTGGCGCCCTGGAACTGGCCGTCGCCTGCGACATCACGCTGGCCGCCGACGGCTGTCGGCTGGGCGAACCGGAAGTCCGCTTCGGTAGCGGTATCGTGGCCATGCTGCTGCCCTTTGTCTGCGGGCCGAAACGGGCCAAAGAGATCCTGCTGACGGGCAATGACCGTGTCACCGCGGAACAGGCCATGGCCTGGGGTCTGGTCAATCGCGTGTGCAGCGCAGATCGCCTGGAAGACGAGGCCCGAGCCCTCGCGCGCGAGATCGCCCGCAACGATTCGCTGGCGGTCAGACTGACCAAGCAGGCGATCAACGCCGCTTTCGAACAGGGCAGCATGCGGCAGGCACTGGAGCACGCGCTCGAGCTGGATATCCTGATCGAAACCACTGAAACCGAGGAATCGCGGAAATTCAATGAGATTCTGCAACGGGAAGGCGTCCGGGCCGCGATCGCCTGGCGCGACCGCCAGCTCGGCTGAGCGGGCGACTGAACGATTTGGAGAGATGGACCATGGCTGTCGATGCCCTGACAAAGGAACTGGAAGACTACCTCGAAGCGCATCCTGAGACCCGCTTTCTGGAGACCCTGACGGTCGACATGAACGGCATCCTGCGCGGCAAGCGCGCCGAGCGTGACGACTTCCCCAAGATCTTCAAACAGGGCATGAACCTGTGCGCCGCGACGGCCCTGCTGGACACCCGGGGGAATACCTTCAACACGATTCCGTACGGGGTCAACGACGGGGATCCCGATGTGCGGGGCGTGGCGGTCCCCGGAAGCCTGGCTCCGGTACCCTGGGTCAGTCTGCCCACCGCCCAGGTCCTGATCGAGATGCACAACTTCGACGGCACACCGTACCCGCGGGACCCACGCACGGTGCTGCGCCATGCCCTGCAGCCCCTGCGCGACATGGGTTTGACACCGGTCATGGCCACTGAACTCGAGTTCTACCTGGTCGAGCACGATGGCGAGCAGTTCCGACCGAAAATGCCGCGCATCCCCGGCTCGGACCTGCCGCAGCCAGGACTGCAGTACGCCATGATGGAGGACCTTTATGAAATCGATGGCTTCCTGGCGGACCTGGACGCCATTTGCCAGGCGCAGAACATCCCGGCCGGCGCCGCCCTGTCCGAGTTTTCGCCCGCTCAGTTCGAGGTCAACCTGCATCATGTCGACGACCCCGAACTCGCCTGTGACCATGCGGTTCTGCTGAAGCGCGCCGTCAAGGCCGCTGCCGCCAGGAATGGCCTCGGCGCCACCTTCATGGCCAAACCGTTCGCCGAGGCAGCGGGCAGCGGCATGCACGTGCACATCAGCCTGCTGGATGCAGATGGCGCCAACGTATTTGCCGGGACCAGCCGTGACGGTGCCTTTTCCGACCGCCTGCGCCACGCCATCGGAGGCATTGGGTCAGTGATGGCCGAAAGCATGGCGATCTTCGCCCCGAACGCCAATTCCTACCGGCGACACGCGCCGGGCAATTACGTGCCGGCGAGCCCCACCTGGGGCCTCAACCATCGCGGCGTGGCGATGCGCATCCCCCTGGCGTCAGCGGCCAATACGCGGTTCGAGCACCGGGTAGCCGGCGCCGACACCAATCCCTACCTGGTCGTCGCCGCCATACTGGCCGGAATGCATCGCGGACTCGCGGAGCAGATCGAACCGCGGCCGATGACCCCTGAGGGCGCCGAACTGGAATACGAAGTCAGCGTCCCGATCCGCTGGCCCCAGGCCCTGGACGCCTTCGACGCGGGGACCGTGCTGAGGGAATACCTCGGGGCGGACTACTGCGGCCTGTTTTCCGCGTGCCGCCGCGAGGAAGAGGGCCATTACAACGCCGAGATCCCGACCAAGGATTTCGAATGGTATCTGCGGGCTGTATGATCCCGCGACGTCCGCTACGGACGGAGGAGCAGCAAGATGACTGATGCAGTACCCACCCGTTTCCGGGCCTACCGGGTCCACAACGACGACGACGGTTACCGCGGAACGGTCGAGACCGTTGGGCTGGAAGATCTCAGCCCGGGTGACGTGACCATCCGCACGCGCTATTCCAGCATCAACTACAAGGATGCGCTCGCCGGAACCGGCAAAGGCAAAATCATGCGCTCCTACCCGATGGTCGGCGGCATCGACGTCGCCGGAACCGTCATTTCGTCCGAATCGGAACGGTTTGCTCCTGGAGACGAAGTGGTGGTGACCGGAGCCGGGCTGTCCGAAACCCGCGACGGTGGCTACGCGGAATACCTGCGGCTGGACAGCCAGTGGGCCATCCCGCTGCCTGAGGGATTGAGCGCGCTCGACGCCATGACCATCGGCACCGCCGGATTCACGGCCGCGCTGTCCCTGTATCGGATGGAGATCAGCGGCCAGAACCCCGGGATGGGGCCGATCGTGGTCACCGGAGCCAGCGGCGGGGTCGGCAGCATGGCCATCGATATCCTCAGCAACGCCGGTTACGAGGTTCACGCCATTTCGGGTAAGGAGGAGCAGTTCGGCTGGCTGACCGCCCTGGGCGCCAAGGAGTGCATCTCGCGTCACGGCCTGGACTGGGGCAAAGCCCCGCTGGCCAGCGGCCGCTGGGCCGGCTGCATCGACAGCGTCGGCGGCAGCATGCTCAGCGGAATCTGCGCGATGATCAAACCTTGGGGCAACATCGCGGCCTGCGGGCTGGCGGGTGGAATCGGGCTGTCCACGACCGTCATGCCGTTCATCATCCGCGGCGTGAGCCTGATCGGCATCGACTCGCCGCTTTGCCCCCTGCGGATTCGCGAGGAGATCTGGCCGAAACTGGCGGGCGAGTGGAAGCCGCGCCATCTGGAAACGATTCGCAACCGGATCGTCGGCCTGGACGATCTCGACGGGATTTTCGGTGGTATGCTGAAGGGGGATTCCCTCGGCAGGATCGTGGTGGAACTGTAGGAGCGGCGTTTGTTCGCGATCGACGATACGGCCCAAGCGCCAATCTGTGCGACGGTTTCCCGGCACTGGCAGGCGTCCGTTGCGTAAAACCGGCTCATGGCGCCGATGATCGTGCACCAGGCCCTGAACAACATCCGTAGAGGCGCTCATTGAACCTCGTTGCCAACACCCACACCGGCATCTTCTGCACCGAAGTCTGCGGCAGCGCGGAACGCGATATCGCCCTGTCCCGCAGTTTCGACAGCGCCCGCGAGGCACTGGCCGCCGGGTTCCGGCCGTGCAAGGACTGCTCGCCGCTGAAGACCGGACTGGCCGACCCCGCCTGGCTGCTGCCCCTGATGAGCGAGGTGGAGTCGGATCCGGCGCGGCGCTGGCACGATCACGACCTGGAAGTGATGGGCCTGGACTCCTCGGGCGTGCGCCGCTGGTTCATCGCCAACCACGGCCTGACTTTTCACGCGTACACGCGCCTGCGCCGCCTGGGGCTCGCCTTGCGCCAGATCCAGCACGGCACCCCGGTGACCGAAGCGGTTGTCGCCCAGGGATTCGACTCGGAGAGCGGGTTCCGTGAATCCTTCACCCAGGTGTTCGGGAATCCGCCTTCGGCCGTGGATAGGGAGTCCTCGATCTGGATCAACCGCATCGCCACGCCGCTGGGCTCGATGGTCATGGGCGTGCACGACAGCGGTCTGTGCCTGCTGGAATTCGCCGAGCGTCGCATGCTGGAAACCCAGTTGGCGCGCCTGCGGCAGCGCATGGGACGCGTTTTTCTGCCGGGCGACCACCCCCTGATGCAGAGCGTCAAGAAACAGCTGGACGCCTACTTCGAAGGCAGTCTGCGCCATTTCTCCATTCCCCTGCAGGCGCCCGGCACCGCCTTTCAGGAGGCGGTATGGGACGCCCTGCGGCAGATTCCCTATGGCGTCATGCGCAGCTACGCCGATATTGCCGGCGCCATTGGCCAGCCCGAGGCGATGCGCGCGGTCGGTCGAGCCAACGGCGACAACCGTATTTCCATCGTCATCCCCTGCCATCGCGTCGTCGCTTCCGACGGCGATCTGACCGGCTACGGTGGCGGGCTTTGGCGCAAGGAATTCCTGCTCGCCATGGAACAGGCACAGGCATTCCACCTCACCTGAGCGGCTGCCAACAACCGCAGCATTGCTATACTTCGGCCCTCACGAATCTTCAGAGAAAACGCATGAACCGATCACCTTTCCGAACCCTTGCAACCCTTGGCCTGCTGGCCGCCTTAACGTCGTCCGGATGCTCCCGCGACGCGTCCGGCCCCGTCGCCGCCGGACAAGCTGCCCAGGCGGACACAGCAGAAGCCACCGCACCTGCCGAAGCGCCCGAGGTCGTCGTCCTGGTCGGGATGGATGGTCTGATCGAGCATCTCAAGAAGGAGAACTGGTGGGGTGAGGTGAATCCGGACGAGCAGTTCACGGTGCCGCACCTGATGATCGCCCGCATCCATCCGAACTGGCGGGTCGTGGCCCCCGACCTGCCCGTGCAGCAGAAGAAGGCGATTTTCTATCGCCTGATCCTGCCGCTCGTGATGCATGCCAACGAGATGGTCCGGGACCGCCGCGCCGGGCTCATGCAGGCTCGCGACGCCATCGCATCCGGTAAGGGAATTGGCACGGAAGACCTGGCACAGCTGAAAACGGCGGCTGTTCTCCTCCGCATCAGTTCAGCCGAGGACGCCGAGGCCCTGGCGGCCGACAGCCCGGAACTTCCGCAGATCATCGAGGAAATGCTGTACCGCCTGGATGAAGTTCCTGCCGGGCTGGCGCTGGGTCAGGCAGCCTACGAAAGCGGTTACGGCACCTCGCGGTTCGCCGCGGACGGCAATGCGCTGTTCGGGCAGTGGACCTACGGCGGTGGCGGCATGCAGCCGGAACAGAAGCGCGCGAGCAAGGGCAATTACGGGGTCGCGGCCTTCGACTGGCCTTTCGACAGCGTGCGCGGTTACTTCATCAACCTGATGTCCCACCCCGCCTACGAGGACTTCCGCCGCCTGCGCGCCGAGATGCGTGCTGCGGGCGAGCCGCTCTCCTCCCTGCAGCTGGCGGATGGCCTTGTGCGTTACTCGGAGCGCGGCCAGGAATACGTCGACGGGCTGAAGGGCATCATCCGGGTGAACAAACTCGACATTGCCGACAACGCGGTCTTCCGTGATGAACCCATGCATTTCATCATGACGGAGGGCAGCCAGGAAGAGGCGGACGCACTGAAGCAGCGCATCGACGACGCGCGCGCATCCGGCGAACTCGCCGAGGTCTACGCGCGGATGCGCCTCGAGTAGCGGGGCTGTTACGGGACGGCCGGATGGCTTCCGACACGGTTCTTGTGGAGCGCCGCGATGCCGTTAGCGTCATCGCCATCAACCGACCGCAGGTACGCAACGCGGTGGACCGGCAGACAGCCGGGCAACTCGCCGCCGCCTTC
Organism: Lysobacterales bacterium; assembly: GCA_041571375.1. GTDB lineage: Bacteria > Pseudomonadota > Gammaproteobacteria > Xanthomonadales > SZUA-36 > CALKKN01. The sequence continues at coordinate 6,741 of JBFFUJ010000136.1, forward strand.
CGCTCCTTCGAAGCCGACGAATCCCAATACGTCGCGGTACTCACCGGCCTGGGCGGCTGTTTCTGCGCCGGCGCGGATC
>JBFFUJ010000137.1:0-6812 GCA_041571375.1 Lysobacterales bacterium
GCCGGGGATGTGGACCGTGCCGTCGGCGCGGCACGCGCCGCGTTCGAAGACTATGCGCAGTGGTCGGTGGCCCAGCGCCTGGATCTCCTGGATCGTGTCGCAGACGCCTACAAGGAGCGCTACCAGGACATCGCCGCGGCGATCTCCGCCGAGATGGGCGCGCCGGCCGGATTCGCCATGAAAGCGCAAGCCGGGAGCGGCCTCGCGCACATCAAGGCGACGATCGAAGTGCTGCGAAAATTCGAATTCAAGGAACTGGCCGGCCGTTCCACAGTGCTGAAGGAGCCGGTCGGGGTGTGCGGCCTGATCACCCCGTGGAACTGGCCGATCAACCAGATCACCTGCAAGGTGGCCCCTGCCCTCGCCGCAGGCTGCACCATGGTGCTGAAACCGAGCGAGATCGCGCCGGTCGACGCAACCCTCTTCGCCGAGGTACTCGACGCGGCGGGCGTGCCGGCGGGCGTCTTCAACCTGGTGCATGGGGATGGGCCCGGCGTCGGCGCAGCCATCTCCGCCCATCCGGGCATCGACATGGTGTCCTTCACCGGATCCACCCAGGCAGGCGTTCAGGTTGCCAGGGCGGCAGCCGCTACGGTAAAGCGCGTGGCCCAGGAGTTGGGCGGCAAGTCGGCCAATATCATCCTGGGAAGCGCCCCGCTGGAGGAAGCCGTGGTTTCCGGCGTACGTAACCTGTTTTCCAATTCCGGCCAGTCCTGCAATGCGCCGAGCCGCATGCTGGTGCCAGCCGACCGCTACGAGGACGCGGTGGCCATCGCCGCGCAAGCCGCTTCGGAAACGGTGGTCGGCGACCCCCAGGATGCAGGCACTCAGCTGGGCCCGGTGGTCAGCGAGACCCAGTACCGGCGGATTCAGAGCCTGATCGAGAAAGGTCTCGCCGAAGGCGCCCGTGTCGTTGCGGGCGGGCCTGGCAAGCCGGACGGACTGGAGACAGGCTATTACGTAAAGCCGACCGTTTTTCGCGACGTCGACAACGGGATGACCATCGCGCGCGAGGAGATCTTCGGCCCGGTGCTCTGCATGATTCCTTACGCGTCCGTCGACCAGGCCGTGCGCATCGCGAACGACAGCGACTACGGCCTGTCCGGCTACGTGTATGCCGGCACGGAGGCCGAGGCGATGGCCGTCGCGGCCAGGCTGCGCACCGGCATGGTCCATATCAATGGCGCGCCCACGGACATCCATGCGCCATTCGGAGGCTACAAGCAGTCTGGCAACGGCCGCGAGTGGGGTGCCCACGGCCTGGCGGACTTCCTGGAAATCAAGGCGGTGATGGGAGCCGCCTGAAAGGCCGTGATTCAGACTTCGACCACGGGTAGCGCCTCGACGTGAGCACGCTGATCACCATCGATCTCGATGCGCTGACCGCGAACTACCATCATTGCCGCGATGCCGTCGCCCCCGCAGGCTGCGCCGCAGTGGTCAAGGCCGATGCCTATGGACTCGGCATCGAGCGCATTGCCCGAACGCTGCATCATGCCGGCTGCCGCCACTTCTTCACGGCCACCTACCGCGAAGGCATCGCCCTGCGCCGGCTGCTCGCCGAGCCCGAGATTTTCGTGTTCGAAGGTGTCGCGGACCACAGCGCCGACGAGATTCTCGAGCACCGGCTGATCCCGGTGCTGATCACTCCCGACCAGGGTGCAAGCTGGGCGCAGCAGGCAAAACGGGCGGGGCGGGCCCTGCCGGCAGTCATCGATATCGACACCGGCATGACCCGTCTCGGGATGGGCGCAGCCGAACTGGCCGAACTGACAGCCCGCGAGGGCACCCTGGACTGGCTGGAACTCCGGTACGTGATGACCCACCTGGCCTGCGCGGATGACCGGGGTTCGGCCAGTGTCGGAGAGCAACTGCGGCGATTCGAACGGCTGCGCCGCTTGCTGCCCGACGCCCCCACCAGCATCGGGAATTCAGCCGGTGCGCTGCTCGGACCCGAATCCTGCGGCGATCTGGCCCGGGTTGGCCTGGCGTTGTTCGGCGGTGACCCCTTCCTGGACAACGGTCACCCGACCGCCCCGGTGCTGCGTGTACAGAGCCGCATCCTGCAACTGCGCGAAATCACCGAGGCCACCCCGGTCGGATACGGCGCCAGCTTCACGGCGCAGCCGGGGACCCGCATCGCCACGGTCGGCACCGGCTATGCCGACGGTTATCCGTGGTCCCTGGGCAATCGCGGTATCGCGGTAATCGAAGGCTGGCGCGTGCCGGTGATCGGGCGGGTATCGATGGACCTGATCACGCTGGACGTGAGCGGCCTGCCGGACGAAATCGTTCAGCCGGGCCGCCTGGTGGACCTGATCGGTCCCGGGATCAGCCTCGAAGAGGTGGCCAGCCTGGCAGGCACCATGAACTACGAGATCCTGACCCGGCTCAGCCAGCGCGCCCGGCGGCATTACCTCGGCGGCCCGTAGTCGCGGAATTTTTCCAGCACCCGGTCCATCTCGGCGTCATCCAGGATCCTCGGCTCGCCGACGGCCAGGCAGGCCAGGTAGCTGCGGGCGAGGTCCTCGATCTCCACCGCGAGCGACAGGGCCTGCTCCAGGTCGCGGCCCAGGCACAGCAAGCCGTGGTTGGCCATCAGGCATGCGCGGCGGTCCTGCAGCGCCTCGAGGCTGCTGTCCGAGAGCGCCTGGGTGCCGAAGGTCGCGTACGCCGCGCAGCGGATGTCGCGCCCCCCGGCAACGGCGACCATGTAATGGAAAGCCGGCAGCGGCCGGTTCAGGCAGGCCAGCGCCGTGCAATGCACGGGGTGCGCATGCAGGATGGCCTCGGCGTCCGGGCGCGCGGCATAGACGTCACGGTGAATGCGCCATTCGCTGGACGGCCTGCCGCCCGCGACCCTCGGGTCAGGGCTGCTGCAGTCCTCGAAAAACACCATGTCCGCGGCTTGCAGCCGTTCGTAGGGGCGACCGGACGGCGTGATCAGGAATCCTGCGCCGTCGCGCACGCTGAGATTTCCCGAGCTGCCCCGGTTCAGCCCCGCGCGGACTGTCTCCCGCGCAATCGCGACCAACTGCTCCCGTAAGGCCTGACTCATGCCCCGGCCCTCCGCTGCTCGGGATAGAGCGACAGCAAACCCTCTTCGCTGGCGGCACACCGACCGCGTTCGGTGACGAAGCCGCTGACCAGGCGCGCCGGTGTCACGTCGAAGGAAAAATTCCGGGCCGTCACACCCGCCGGCGTGATGCGCACCGAGGTCAAATCGCCACCGGGCGACCGGCCCGGGACGTCGGTGACTTCGGCGCTGTCCCGCTCCTCGATCGGAATGTCCCGGACACCATCGGCAATGCTCCAGTCAATGGTCGGTCCGGGCAGTGCGACGTGGAAAGGCACCTCATTGTCATGCGCCGCCAGCGCCTTCAGATAGGTGCCGATCTTGTTGCAGACGTCGCCGTTGCGCGCGGTGCGATCGGTGCCGACCAGGCAGAGGTCCACGAGGCCGCGCTGCATCAGGTGGCCTCCCGCGTTGTCCACGACGAGGTCGTGCGGCACGCCGTGCGCCGCCAACTCCCAGGCGGTCAGCGCGGCCCCCTGGTTCCGCGGCCGGGTCTCGTCCACCCAGACATGCACCGCTATCCCCTCGTCGTGCGCGAGGTAAATGGGCGCCAGCGCGGTTCCCCAGTCGACCGTCGCCAGCCAGCCCGCGTTGCAGTGCGTGAGAATATGCAGGGGGCCGTCCCGGTTCGGGCGCCGGGCCCCAATGGCCCTGATCAAAGCCAGCCCCTGTTCACCGATCCGTCGATTGATGTCGACGTCCTCTTCACAGAGCGAGGCCGCCTCGGCATAGGAAGCCGCACACCGCCGCCCCGGCGGCAGCGGCTGCAGGCGCCGTGTCATCCGGTCCAGCGCCCAGCGCAGGTTGATGGCCGTCGGCCGGGTCGCCGACAGCAGCTTGACGGCCCGTTCGAGATTCGCGTCATCCGGTCGGTCGTGCATCGCCAACGCGACGCCATAGGCGGCGGTGGCACCGATCAGCGGAGCCCCGCGCACCCGCATCTGGCTGATGGCCTCTGCCGCCTGTTCGACGCAGTCGATGGCCTTCACGATGAACTCGTGCGGCAAGCGCGTCTGATCGATGATGGCGACCGACCAGCCGTCCTCATTCAACCAGATCGACCGGTAAGGCGTACCGTTAACCTTCATGCTGGATTAAGCTTCTGCGGTTCATGGCGTACCGGGCATTCTAGCTGAATCCAGGCGGACAATCGGAGTCTGCGAGCGACTGACAATTTTTGTCAGATGCGTGGTCGATTCCGGTCACCCGGACAGCCTTGCCAGTGTCGGAAAATCCTGCCTTTGATGGCCAGGAAGGCATAAACAGATGAATTTTATGATATTCTCCCCCCTCCTGTGCCAGCCAAACCATGTTGGCACGACATATGCATGTTAGAAAACGAAACCGGCTGAAAACCGGGACAAGAAAGCTCAAGGGGGTTGAAACCATGCAACGCAATATCCAGCAGTCCGTATTCCAGGTCGAACCGCTCAGGAACATCGTGGGTGTCGGCAAAATCACGGCTTTTCAGATCGTGGTCGGCCGTGGCCCCAAACTGGGCAACATGGGGGCGGTTTTCGTTCCGGCGCAGGCCGACGTCATCAATGATCCGGATTACGCTCAGAATGCCGCAGCCGCGTCAGGGGGCAATCGGCTGACTTCCTGGATGGGCAGCGTTCTCGCCAGCCTGAAGCCCTGAACTCCCAACCCGGGGCTCGAGGTCATTCGAATTCGCGAATGACCTGGAAGTGCTTCTTGCTGAAATCCCAGCCAAAGCGCCGCTCGAGCCTGGCGAGGAATCGATGCTTCCTTTCCCGGCGCGTGAGTCGGTGACCGGGATTGAAATCGAAGCCCGGATGGGCGTGCGTCTCCAGCCACGATGCCATGATCGCGGGATGCGTGCCCTCGAACGGGCCGATCTGCTGCGGATCGATGTCGCCGTATGAACCGGCGAACACATCCGACGCCCAGTAGCGATTGCCGGTCTCCGCCTTGATCCTGAGAAAGCGCTCGTGACGCGCATTGCCGTAATGGTAGATCGGCAGGTTGAGCGCGGCCGCTTTGGGGTAGCGGGTGCGCCGCTTGTTCCGCCCCCCGTGCCAGGTGCGGTCCTTGATGACGGCCCAGTAGAGTCCGTCCGGCGCGATGCTGCGCAGCCGGTTGCGGATGATGCGCGTCGCCCTGCGATAGGCCTGCGAGGAGATGTGCAGGTGCCGGGCATCACCGTAGAAATGCAAGTAATCGAAAGCCAGCGCCTCCACCTCCCCGTCATCGAGGTAATGCTCCATCGCGGCCCGCAGGCGCCCGAGGTCGTCCTCGTGTAACACCTCGTCGCCTTCCAGATAGAAGGCCCAGTCACCCGTGCAGTTGTACTGGGCGATCATTTTCTGCTGCCCGTAGACGAAGCCGTGGCTGCGACACTGTTCGTTCCATTGGGTGGGGAGCAGTTTGAGCTTCGGCTCCCCCATCGCTTCCAGGCGTTCCCAGGTGCCGTCACCGCAGGCACCGACGGCGACGATGAACTCATCGCACAGCGGCAATGCCGATCGGATGCTCTCCTCGAAGGGGTAACCCAGCTTGACGCCGTCGCGGATGAAGCTGAAGCAGCTGACTTTCATCGCAGATCCCTTACGGTTCCGGACCATGCTCGAACGCTGAGCCGGTCGCCATGTTTCCGAAGATGATGACACATCGCGCGCAGCGTATCAGCCGCCGCAGACTCCCGCTGGCACGGCCACGGCCACAGGTTACAATGATCGCTCAGGCATTCGAAGGCGGGAGCTTCCATGCATGTAGTCCAGGCGCTGGTGTCCCTCAACGTCGGCGGATCCGAACTGGTCGCGACCGAACTCTGCGAATTCCTGGTCGCCAGCGGACACCGGGTCACGGCCGTCGCCGCGGACGGACCACTGGGGGCACGAGTCAGGGGCAGCGGCGCCGGTCACCTCGACTGGCCGATTGGCAAGAAGCGTATTCCGACGCTGCGCTACATTCCGCGGCTGGCGGAATGGTTCCGGCGCGAGCAACCGGACATCGTTCATGTCCACTCCCGCTTTCCGGCGTGGATCTGCTGGCTGGCCCTACGGCGTGTGGCAAGCGACCATCGGCCGGTTTTCCTGACCACCATGCACGGCCACTATTCGGTCAGCGCGTACAGTTCGGTGATGGCCAAGGGGGCCCGCACGATCGCGGTATCCGAACACATCAGAAACTACACCCTGAAAAACTATCCCGCGGCAAAACCCGAAGACATCGTGACCATTCACGGTGGCGCCAGCCGGGCAGATTTTCCTTACGGCTATGGCCCCTCCCCGGGCTGGCGGCCCGACGTCGAACGTCAGTTTCCGGAGTTGGCCGGAAAAAGATGGTTGCTGCTTCCGGGACGCATCTCGCGCTGGAAAGGACACACCGATTTCCTGCGGCTGCTGGCTGCGCTGCAGCACGATTATCCGGACCTCCACGGACTGCTGGTCGGCAGCGCCAAGCCCGGCTCCCGTTATGTCAGCGAATTGAGCACGCTGGCCAGCGACCTCGGTATCACCGAGCGCATCACCTTTACCGGCGACCGCCTGGACATCCGGGACTGGATGTCATCGGCGGAAATCGTTTTCAACCTGTCCGGCAAACCACCCGAAGCCTTCGGCCGGACCGTGCTGGAAGCCCTTTGCCTGGGTCGACCGCTCGTCGCCTGGGACCACGGCGGCGCGGCGGAGATCATGGCCGCGATGTTCCCGCAAGGCGCCGTCGAACCGTTCGACCACGCCGCGCTCGAAGCGCGCGCGCGGCGCTTCCTGGA
>JBFFUJ010000138.1:0-6802 GCA_041571375.1 Lysobacterales bacterium
AGGTGCCTGGTCGAAGTGTCGTGAGAATTTTTCCGTGTCGATGGTGGCCGAAGTGATGATCAGCCTCAGGTCCGGCCGCCCGGGCAGTAGTCGTTTCAGGTACCCGAGCAGAAAGTCGATGTTGAGGCTTCGCTCGTGGGCTTCGTCGATGATCAGGGTGTCGTAGGCATCGAAGTATCGGTCGCGCGCCATTTCCGCCAGCAGAATGCCGTCCGTCATGAATTTGACGTAGCCATCCGGGCTGCTGCGCTCCCGAAAACGCACCTGGTAGCCAACGGCGGTGCCCAGTGCACAGCCAAGTTCCTCTGCAACGCGCTCGGCCATGGCCCGCGCGGCGATGCGCCGCGGCTGCGTGCAACCGATCAGGCCGCGGGTACCGCGCCCGGCTTCGAGGCAGAGCTTGGGGAGTTGGGTGGTCTTGCCGGAACCGGTTTCCCCGGAAACCACGATCACCTGATGTTCGGCAATGGCCCGGACAATCTGCTCGCGATGGGCCGTGATCGGCAACGCCGGATCGAAGTCCGGCCGTGGCAGTCCGGCACGACGTTCCGCGACGCGGGCCTGCGACTCCTCGATGCGCCGCATGATGCTGCCGAGGGCCGGCTCCAGCGACCGCCCCTGCCCCCGCTGCATCTTTCCCTGCAGTGCCTTCAGGCGCTGCCGACACCAGGCCGCATCGACCGCCATGACGGCGTCGGCCTGATTTCGGAGTTCCCGGATGGCGGCAGCTAGGTCCACGGCGGCGTATTATCCCGCAACGGCCCGGTCGTGCGAAACCAAGACGCGGGTTGGCGACGCCGCATATAATCGCCGGATGGAACTGAACTTCAGAAGCGACAACGAATCCCCCGCGGCGCCGGCGATCATCCAGGCTGTACTCGAGGCCAACCAGGGAACGGCCTGGGCCTATGCCGAGGACTTCTGGTCGAAGCAACTGGACCAGGCGTTTTCGGAACTGTTCGAAACCCGCACGACCGTCATCCCGGTCAGCACCGGTACGGTGGCGAACAGCATCGCACTGGCGACCGTCACGCCGCCCTGGGGCTCCGTGTTCTGCCATCGCAATGCGCACATCCTCCACGACGAGAGCGGCGCCCCGGAGTTCTACGGGAATGGGCTGCGGCTGGTGCCCATCGACGGCCCGGACGGCAAATTCACGACCGGCAGCCTGCAGCAGGCGATACGCGCGACCGAGGGCTTCGGCGTCCACAGCTACGAAGCAGCCGCCGTCAGCCTGACGCAGAGCACGGAATCGGGCACGGTGTATCGTACTGACGAGATCGCCTCGATCTGCGAGTCGGCACATCGTCACGACCTGTCCACCCATCTCGATGGCGCCCGCTTCGCCAACGCCATCGCCGCCCTCGGCTGCCGGCCCGCCGACGCCAGTTGGCGCGCCGGCATCCAGCTGTTGTCCTTCGGCGCCAGCAAGAACGGCTGCATGGCAGCCGAAGCCTTGCTGATCTTCGATGACCCCGGGCTGCGGGAGCGGGCGGAGCGCCTCCGCAAGCGATCGGGCCATCTTCTGAGCAAGATGCGCTACGTCTCGGCCCAACTGCTGGCCTATGTCCGCGACGACCTGTGGCTGGACATGGCACGCCATGCCAATGCACAGGCGGAGCAGTTCGCTCGTACCGTGGAGGCCCATGGCGAGGCCCGCCTGGAGTACACCGTCGAGGCGAACGAGGTCTTCGTGCGGTGGACAGCGGAAGGTTTTCAGCGCCTGGAAGGTGCCGGCGTGCAGTTCCTGACCTGGCCCGGGCGCGACGATCTGGCCCGCTTCGTGTTTTCCCACAGCACGCTGCCGGACGAAACCGCTGCACTCTGCGAAGCGATGGCCGGCTGACCGCAATCGCGCCATCCATGAAGAAATGCCGAATCCGTTGCCGGACTGCTCTTTGCGGGGCGTTCATGCTGCTCGCCCTGTGCGCGCTTCCGGCCCAGTCGGCCGAGCGCAGCTGGGTGGGCAGCGCGGCTTGCGCCGATTGCCACGCGGAGGCTTACCGTGCCTGGCAGGGCTCACACCATTTCCAGGCCATGCGGCCAGCCGACGAAACGAGCGTCCTGGGCGCTTTCGACGGCCGTCGTTTCGAATATGCCGGCACAACCAGCCGTTTCTTCCGTGAGGACGGCCGGTATATCGTGGAAACCGACGACGAAAACGGCAATCTGCAAACCTTCGAAGTCGCCTACACCTTCGGCTTTCATCCGCTGCAGCAATACCTCATCGCGTTCCCGGGCGGCCGTTATCAGGCGCTGAACATCGTCTGGGACAGCCGCGTCGAGGAGCAGGGCGGCCAGCGATGGATCCACCTTTATCCGGAGGATTCACCTGGCGGCGACCCTCCGGTTACCCATCGGGACATCGTTCACTGGACCGGTTCCTTCCAGAACTGGAATGGCCGCTGCGCGGCCTGCCACTCCACCGGCCTAGAAAAAAACTACTCGAGCGCTTCGCGGAGTTACTCCACCACCTGGCGGGAAATAAACGTCGCCTGCGAAGCCTGCCACGGCCCGGCCGGCGCCCATATCCGGTGGGCCCAGGACGCTTCGGCGGCGAGCGAAGGGTCAGCGAAAGAACCCCCGCCGAACAGGGGTTTCGCCATCTCACTCAGTGACCGCGGGGCGTTCGGCCAACCCCCGAACGGTGCCGGCCCGACCCTCGCGCGGCTGGACGAGCAGCGGCCCTCGCGCCAGCTATCAACCTGTGCCGCCTGCCATGCGCGACGCAGCGAACTCGATGACCATGATCCGGAGGCCCTTTTCGGGGACCTGTATCGCCTGTCCCTGATCGAGCCCGGACTGTACTTCCCCGACGGCCAGATCCTCGAGGAAGTGTACGTTTACGGTTCCTTTTTGCAGAGCAAGATGCACGCGGCGGGAGTGGTCTGTAGCGACTGCCACGAGCCGCACGGCACAACACTGCGCGCCGACGGGAACGCGCTCTGCACGCGCTGCCATTCGGCCCCGGTATTCGACAAGGAAGCCCATCATCGTCACGAGGCCCAGAGCACGGGGGCGGCCTGCGTGAATTGCCACATGCCCACCCGCAGCTACATGGTGGTGGATGACCGGCACGACCACAGCTTTCGCATCCCCGACCCCGCTCTGAGCGAGGCGCTGGGTGTTCCCAACGCCTGCAACGGCTGCCACCTGGACCGCGACCCGAAATGGGCGGTGCAATCGATGCAGCAGTGGCAGCTGCCAACGCAGCCTCGTTCCGAACATGCCTCGATCCTTGCCGACGCCTGGGCGGGCCGGCCGGCCGCCCTGCCCGGCCTGCTGGGCCTGGCAGCAGACGAGAGCCGGCCGCCGATCATTCGGGCCAGCGCGGTTCTCGCCACGACATCCTATTCCCTGCGGGAAACACTGCCGACCGTGGTCCAGCTGCTCTACGCGGACGACCACCTGATCCGCCAGGGCGCCGTCAGGGCGCTGGAACCGCTGCCGCCGGAGCAGCGCCTGGCCTTGCTCGGAGCGCTGATGACCGATTCCGCCAAGTCCGTCAGGATGGCGGTGGCCAGGCAGCTCGCCGACGCCAGCGCCGACGAGCTGGCGCCCGGGGACGCCAGGGCTCTCCACGCCCTGCGGCAGGAGTACCTCGAAACATTGAGACACAACGCCGACTTTCCCGAAGAGCAGCTGAACACAGGGCTCTTTCATGCCGCATCGGGCGACCCGGCGGCGGCCGAGAAAGCCTATCGCGAGGCCCTGAGCCTGGCACCGGCGTTCGTGCCCGCCCTGCTCAATCTCGCGGACCTCTACCGGGCCAACGGCCTGGACGCGCAGGCCCGCCCCCTGTTGCAGCGCGCCATCGAGCAGGCGCCGGATCTGGCGGCGCCTCAGCATGCCATGGGTCTCCTGCTGATCCGCCAGCGAGACCTCGATGCGGCGGTGCCCTACCTGCAGCGGGCGGCCCGGCTGGAGCCGGGTCAGGTCCGCTACGTTTACGTCTACGGCGTGGCCCTCTGGGAGGCCGGCCGGCGCACGGAAGCCATTGCGGCCCTGGAACAGGCCCTCGAGGAACATCCAGGTAATCCGGACCTGACCTCAGCGCTGGCCAGCTACTATCGGGAAGTGGGCGACGCCGCCAAGCTCGAGCAATTGCTGCGGTAGCCCCCTAGCCACACCGCCTCACTCCAGCCAGATGAGCGTGGCCATCCGGCCGGTGATCCCATCGCGGCGGAAAGAAAAGAAGCGATCCGGATCGCTGTAGCTGCAGATGGCGCCGCCGAATACCGACTCGATCCCCGCCGCGGCGAGTATGCCGCGTGCGACCGCGAACAGATCGAGCAGCCACCGGTCACCGTGCGGCCTGAAGGCCGACTCCAACTCCCGCGGGAACGCAGCCGCAACGTCGTCCCCGACTTCATAGACCTGAGGGCCAATTGCCGGGCCCAGCCAGGCGAGCAGGTCGCCCGGGTCGCACAGCAGAGCGTCCACCGTGGACTGCAGCACTCCCGCCGCCAGGCCCCGCCAGCCGGCATGGGCCACCGCCGCCCGGCGGCCGGCCCGGTCGCAGAACAGAACCGGCAGGCAATCCGCCGTCAGGACGGCACACACTTCGCGCGGCCGGAAAGAGACGATCGCGTCTGCTTCGGGCGGCGATATGGCATGCCCCGGGTGCTGCAGCACGCCCGCTCCGTGGACCTGCCGCAACCACTGCGGAGGAGCCGGCAATTCACGAGCCAGGCGGTCGCGGTTGCGCTGGACGGATCGGGGATCGTCACCGCAATGTTCGCCGAGGTTCATGCTGGACCAGGCGCCGCGGCTGTAGCCGCCATGACGCGTCGTCGACAGCGCCCGAACGCTGGCCGGGGCCGGCCAGTCCGGACGCAGCCAGTCGGTCCTCATCCCGACAACGCCCTCAAGGCGGCGAGCAGGGACTCCAGGTCACCTGGCAGCGGCGCCTCGAATCGGATCGGCGCCCCGCTCGCAGGATGCATCAGGCCGATTTCCAGTGCATGCAGCGCCTGACGCGGGAATTCCCGGACGAGGCTGACCACTTCCTCCGGCATGCCGCGCCGTTGCCGGCTCGCCCGTCCATAAACCGGGTCGCCTACGATCGGGTGCCCGATATGGGCCATGTGCACCCGAATCTGGTGTGTCCGCCCGGTTTCCAGCCGCACCTCGACGTAGCTCAACCCCTGCAGGCGCTCGATGATCCGGTAACGGCTGACCGCGGGACGCCCGCCGGGGACCACGGCCATTCGTTTGCGGTCGCGCGGATGGCGTCCGATCGGCGCCTCCACCGTACCGCCGGAAATCAGTTCGCCCATCACCAGCGCCCGGTAGATCCGGCTCATTTCCCGCGACTGCAGCTGCCTGACGAGGCTGTTGTGCGCACCCAGGCTGCGCGCAACCACCATGATGCCGCTGGTATCCTTGTCCAGCCGGTGCACGATGCCCGCGCGCGGCAGCAAGGCCAGGTCCCGGTCGAAATTCAGCAGGGCATTCAGCAGCGTTCCGTCCGGATTGCCCGCGGCCGGGTGAACGACCAGTCCGGCAGGCTTGTTGAGCACGATGAGGTCGTCATCGACAAAGATGATGTCGAGCGGAATGTCCTGCGGCAGCAGAAGCTCGACGGGCTCGGGAACGGCGTCGAGTTCCAGCACCTCCCCCGCCAGGACGCGATAGGTCGGCTTGCGGGCCTGGCCGTCGACGCACAGCTCCCCGCTGCGGATCCACTTCTGCAACCGGGCGCGCGAGTAGTCATCGAACAGCTCCGCAGCCGCCTGGTCGAACCGCATCCCCTCGCGGCCCGGCCCGACCTTCACCGTCTTCCTGATTCTGCTGTCCCCAGTGGACATCATTTTCTCCCGGGCGCGAGCCTCGGCATCATCATTCTCCCACAGTTCCGGCGAATACTGCGCTTCTGTTGCGCAGCGGATTCGGCTATCATTCCGGCTTGCCGAAGCCGTTTTAGATTGTCCCGCTCACCCATGCAGCCATTTTTCCCCGCAGCCTCAGAGTCTCCCTGGCGCGTCGCCGGCCGGCTGATCGTCGTGACCCTGTTGGCCATCGGCCTGGCCCTGGGGCTGTCGGGCTGCCGCAAAGACCGCGGCAGCCTGGACAACCGCGGCGCCGAGGAGCTCTATGAGCAGGCCAAGAAATCCCTGGACATGGCGGCCTGGGATCGGGCGATCGCCACCTACAAGGCATTGCAGACCCGCTATCCCTTCGGTCGGTACACCGAGCAATCGATGCTCGATCTCTCGTACTGTTACTTCAAGGCTTCCGGCCGCGAGGAGGCATTGTCGACGCTCGACCGCTTCATTCGCACCTACCCGGCGCACCCCAGCGTGGATTATGCCTACTATCTGAAAGGACTCGTCAATTACGAGGAGAACCTGGGTTTTCTCGAGCGGATGATGCCGGCCCGCGTGCGTGATCGCGACCAGTCCGCGGCACTGGACGCCTTCCTCGACTTCAGCGAGCTGATCCGCCGGTTTCCGGAGAGCCGATACGTGCCGGATGCGCGCCAGCGCATGGTGTTCCTGCGCAACAACCTGGCCGCGTACGAGCTGATCGTCGCCGAGTACTACCTGCGTCGCGAGGCCTATATCGCCGCTGCCAACCGTGCCCGGTATGCGCTGGAGGTCTACCCGAACACGCCCCAGACCCCTGAAGCCCTGGTGGTCATGCACAAGGCATACACTGAACTGAACCTGCCCGAGCTGGCCGAGGGCCCCATGGCTGTGCTGGAGCTGAACTATCCTGACAATTACTACGTTCAGGGGCGCAAGAAGAAGCGGAGCTGGTTCGACCGCGTGTGGCCTTTCGACTGAAACGGGTGCCTGCC
>JBFFUJ010000139.1:0-6797 GCA_041571375.1 Lysobacterales bacterium
CACTCGCCCGTCGCGGACCGCTGCTCGGCGCCGGAAATCTCCTTGCGCGCGTTGTCCAGTTTGAAGTGGATCAGAAGCAGCGTCTCGGTGTGCTCCTGCATGGCCGCTCGCAACGCGTCCATGTCTACCCCGGGCTGCGGCGCGGAAGGCCGGCATGCCGCGACACACAGCAGCGAAGCCAGCAGGACGGGCAGCTTGAATCGATTCATCGCGTGGTTTCCGTTATGGGGCGGGTTCAGTCGCCTTCGGTCTGTGCCATGTGAGCCAGCTGGAGGATTCTTCGCGCCTGGCGCAGATGCGGCAGGTCCAGCATCACGCCATCGAGGGCCAGCGTGCCCGCGCCCGGATTGGCCTCGAACAACTGGACGATCCGCGATGCGCGCTCGATTTCGTCGGCGCTCGGCGTGAAGGATTGATTGATGACCTCCACCTGGTCGGGGTGGATGGCCAGCTTGCCGCTGAAACCGTCCCGGCGGGCCTCGTCGCAGGAGGCGCGGAGCCCCTGGGGGTCACGGAAGTCCGCGAACAGGGTATCGATGGCCGCGACGCCGGCGGCATGCGCGGCAAACAGGCACAGGCTGCGGACCCACTGGTACGGCGCCGTCCAGCGACCGTCCGGTTCGCGGTTGGCCGAGGCGCCGACGGCCGCGGCCAGGTCCTCGGCGCCCCAGGTCATCCCGGCCAGGCGCTTGCCGCAGCGCGCATACTCTCCCAGCGTGAACAGCGCCTGCGGGGTCTCGGTTGCAACCGGCAGGATGCGCGTGGACCCGACGGCGATCTCGTATTCCGCCTCGTAGGCGCCGATGCGGCGGCCGAGCAGCTCGACGTCGTCCGGCGAGCGGGTCTTGGGCAGCACGATGCCGTCCGGCCGCGCCGGCATGACGGCGCCGAGATCCGCCCCGGCATCGGCCTGGTCGACCGCGTTGATCCGCACCCAGAGCTGCTGCCGGGGGCGCTCCGGCCGCGCGGTCAGGTATTCGCGCACCATCCCGCGGGCCCCGGCCTTGCGATCCGGGGCCACGGCGTCTTCGAGGTCCAGGATGATTACGTCGGCCGCCACGCCGTCGGCCTTCGACAGTTTTCGCTCGCTGTCTCCCGGCACGAACAGCAGGGAGCGCATGGCGGTGTCCTGATCCGGCGTCATGGCTGGGGCCTCCTCAGCATCAGCGCCGTGCGCTTGCAGCTGCCCACCAGTTCGTCCTGCTGGTTGTAGGCCCGGTGCTCGAAAATGACGATGCCGTTGTTCGGACGCGAACGGCTTTCCCTGAGCTCCAGCACCTCGGTTCGCACCCGGATGGTGTCACCGTGGAACAGCGGCCTCGGAAATCGGACTTCGTCCCAGCCCAGGTTCGCGACCGTGGTGCCCAGCGTGGTGTCGTTGACGGAAATCCCGACCATCAGGCTGAGCGTCAGGCAGCTGTTGACGACGCGCTGTCCGAACTCGCTGTGCTCGCGGCAGTATTCCTCATCGAGGTGCAGTGCGGCGGGATTATGGGTCATCGTGCTGAACAGCACGTTGTCGGTTTCGGTGATGGTGCGCCTGATGGCGTGGTCGAAAACCTGCCCGACCTCGAATTCCTCGAAATACAAACCCGCCATGGGTCCTCCTCTCACGACTCTGCGGTGGCCGTTTCCGCCAGCTTACCTGAACCCGCGCGGCGCCGGAATCGCTCCAACCGGTGTTCGACCAGTGAGTAAACGGAGGGGACCACGACCAGGGTCAGCAGGGTCGAACTGATCAGGCCGCCGATCACGGCCACCGCCAGCGGGCCGTTGGTCGCGGCGCCGGCGCCCAGGCCGAACGCCGCCGGCGACAGGGCGAGAATGATCGTCGCCGAAGTCATCAGCACTGGCCGCATGCGGATCGGGCAGGCCTCTTTCAGCGCCTGGTCGATACCGAACCCGTCGGCGCGCATCTGGTTGGTCAGGTCCACCAGGAGAATGGAATTCTTGGCCACCAGCCCAACCAGCAGCACCAATCCGATCATCGAGTAGATATTGAGTGAATGGCCGGTCAGCCACAGCGCGCCAACCCCGCCGATGATCGCCAGCGGCTGGGCCACCATGATGATCAGCGGCTGGATGAAGGAGTTGAACTGGCTGGCCAGCACCATGTAGACGAGGATCATCGCGGTCACGAAAGCGAACATCATGTATTTCGCCGTCTTGCCGAACTCCTCGGCGCGCCCCGTCATCTTGACCCGGTAACCGGCCGGGAGCATTTCCCGTGAAACCTCGAGAACGGCATCGATCGCGGCCGCTTCGGCCATCTTGGGGGTACCGAGGAACAGGGCCGCGTATTGCAGATCGAAGCGCGACACGACGGCCGGCCCCTCGCCGGCCTCTATTGCGACCAGGTTGTCCAGGCGCACCAGATCGCCGGTGGGTGTACGCAAATGGATCCGGCTCAGGTCCGGCACCTGGGTGAGGCTGCCCTCGCCCGCCTTCAGGCGCACATCGTACCGCTCGCCGTTGCCGGGGTCGTCGTTGTACCGGGCGACGTCGTAACCACCCGACAGCACGTTGACCGCCAGCGCGACGTCCTGCGTGGTGAGCCCGAGGCTGCGCAGACGCTCGCGCGCTGGGGCCATCTCCAGTTGGGGCAGCTCCAGCTTCAGGTCGAGGTCGAGCGGCCCCAGCCCGGGCACCTCGTCCAGCCGCGCTTTCAATTCTCTGGCCAGTTCCGCGACCCGGGTCAAGTCCAGGCCCTGCAGGATGAACTGCAGCGGCTCGCCACGGTCGCCGCCGACGATCGGCATCTCGGTGACGAACACCTCGACCCCGGGAATCTCCAGAACGCGCTCGCGAACGGTGTTCATCATCTGCGCCTGCGAAACCGGGCGGTCATCCCAGTGCACGAGTGACACGATGATGGTGCCCAGGCTGACCTGCCGGGCCTGGTCGTCCCCGATCGTGGCAAAGGAGCTGTCGATCGCGTCGTATTCGGACAGCACCGACTCGATGCGGCGGATGCGGGATTCGGTGTACTCGATGCTCGAACCGAGCGGCGCCTTGACCGTGATCATGAACCGCCCCTCGTCCTCTTCCGGCATGAATCCCTTGTCGATCCAGCCGAAGATGACACCGCTCACTACGACGACCCCCGCCGCCGCGGCAACCACCGTCCAGCGCCGCTGCAGGCTGGCTGCAATCAGCTGTCGATAACCCCGGTCCATGGCGCGAAACCGGCCATCGATCACCCGGTAGAGACGGCCATGCTGATCGGAGTAGCCGAGGTGGCGCGAGCACAGCGCCGGCGTCAGCGTCAGCGACACGAACAGGGAGACCAATACGCCGACGGTAACCACCACGGCGAAGGACTCGAAGAAACTGCCGATGATGCCCTCCATGAAAATCACCGGCGCGAAGATCGCCACCAGCGTCAGGGTCGCGGCCAGCACGGCGAACACCACCTGGCGGCTGCCCCGGATGGCAGCCCGGAACGGGTCGCGGTTGCCCAGCTCCCGCTGGCGGTAGATGTTTTCGAGCACGACGATCGCGTCGTCGACGACGATGCCGATGAGCAGCAGCAGGCCCAGCAGAGTCATCGTATTGAACGTGAAACCGGAAAAGTACATGACGGCGACGGCACCGAGCAGCGAGACCGGGATCGCCGCGGCAATGATGAGGGTCGCCGACAGGCTTTTCAGGAACAGCAGTACGACCAGCGCGGTCAGCAGCGTGCCCAGCACGATGTGCTCTTCGAGCGCGCTGACGATGTCCTGGATCAGGTCGGCGTCACTGAACGCGACGTCGAGTTGCAGGCCCGGCGGCAGCGTGGGCAGGATCTCGTCACGCACGCGGCGTTCTACCTCGTCGACGATGGCCACGGTGTTCGAGGTCTGCACCTTGATGATACCGAGCCCCACCGTCGGCCGGCCGTTGAAGCTCGCGAACTCGCGCCGGTCGGCCAGTCCGTCCTCGACCTCGGCGATGTCGCGCAACCGGATCGGCGCACCCTCGGGATAGGCCACGATCAGCTGTTCCAGTTCGAGCGGGCTGTGGAATTCGAGGTCCAGCTGGACCAGCTTTTCCTGCGCCCCGCCGACCAGGAATCCGCCCGGCAGCCGGACGTGCTCGGTCGCAAACGCGCCGATCACGTCGTTGGCGGCAATGCCGAAGGCCGCCATCCGCTCGAGGTCGAGATTGACCCGGATCGTACGTTCGCGCTCGCCGCCGAGCCGCACCTCGCCGACGCCGTCGATAGTTTCCAGGCGCTTCTTGATTTCGATGCGCGCGTACTCGTTCAGTTGCTGCAGCGTCCTGTCGCCGGTCAGCGCCAGCCACAGGATCGGCATCGAGCCGAACTCCACCTTGGCTACCACCGGTGGGTCGGCTTCCTTGGGCAGGCGCGGCAGAATCTGGTTGATCTTCGCCTGCACCTCGTTGAAGCCGATATCGACGTCCTTCTCCAGCCCGAAGCGGACGATGACGACGGATACGCCCGGCGCCGCGGTCGAGCGGATGTGCTCGATTCCCGGCACGCTGTTGACCGAGGTTTCGATGATATTGGCGATACTGGAATCGATGATCTCGGGGCTGGCGCCCGGCAGCACCGTGCGGATCGAGATCGCCGGAAAGTCGATTTTCGGGAAGCGATCGACACCGATACGGTCGAAACTGATCACGCCGAACAGCAGCAGCGCCCCTGACAGCATGTAGGCGAACACGTGCCGTTGGATCGACAGCTCGGGCAGGCTCTTGCCCGCGCGCTGCAGGAGCGGGTCCCCCCGGGTCGCGTCAGCGGTGCCGCTCATCAGGCCTCCTCCGCAACGTTGACCGCGGCGCCGTCGGTAAGGTAATGCGCGCCCTCGGCGACCACTGGCGTACCCGGCTCGACTCCGCTTCGAATCTCGATCCAGCCGTCCCGGCGAACACCGGTTTCGACCAACTGCTGGCGCACGGTGCCGCCGTTGCGCTGATCGAGCACGTAAACGACCTGTCCGGCCGGCCGCTGAACGACCGACAGCAGCGGCACGATGATTGCGCCCGGCCGCCGCTCCACTACGATACGGGCCTCGATGGTGGCCTGCGGCCGCCACGGACCCGGGTTGATGATGTCGGCAACGACGAGCAGCGAGCGGTTCATCGTCCCCACCTGCGGTCGAATCTGGTCGACCTGCGCCTCCACCTGCAAATCGGGCGCCAGCGGACTTCTGATATAGAGCGTCTGGCCCAACCGGATCTGTGCCCCAACCGTCTCCGGGAAAGGCAACTCAGCGTGCAACGCCACGGTATCCGTCACCGTCAGCAGCGGGGCGCCCACCTTCACGAAATCTCCGATCGAAACGTGCCGGCGTTCGACCACGCCGTTGACCGGGGACAGGTAGCGTGCTTTCCGCAGCCGGTCCCCGACGATGGCCAGCCTCGCCTCGGCCGCTTCCAGTGACGCCCGGTAGCCAGCCAGCTGCGCCTCCGCATCGTCGAGACGTTCCTGCGGCATGACGTCGCGGGTCTTCAGATCACGGTAACGCGTCACGCGTCGCTCTTCGTTCGCGATGCTTACCTGCAGGCGCTGAATCTCCGCCTCGGCTTCGCGGCGCGACAATTCGAGTGCGGTCGTATCGAGCAGGATCAGCTCCTGTCCCTGAACGACGGTGTCGCCCTCCTCCACCAGCACATCGACGACGCGTCCGTCGGTCTCCGCCGCGAGTTGCGGCGCATTCAGGCTGATCAGTCGGCCCACCGAGAACAGCTCCACCCGAACCTCCTGCTGCCGAGCCTCGGCAATGGTCACCGAAACGGCGCGCGGCTCCGCCGAGCGCGCCGCTTCGGTCGCGTTGTTGTCTCCGCAGCCCCCAAGCAGGAATGGCAGCAGAGCCACGCAAGCCGGCAGCGTGACTGACAACCGTCTGCTGACTTTCATGTCGTTGCCCCCGCGGGCGCCCGGCCGGCAAGCATGCCGTTCAACAGGATATCCGTCATCTGTCGTGAGTACTGCCCGGGATGGCAGGCGAAACCCGCCTCGGGTATCTGCCGCAGCAGCGGCTGCGCCTGGAAATAGAACAGGTCGGCTCCCATCAGCAGCGTCGCGCACAGTGCCGGATCGAGGTCGGCGCGCAGCAGCCCCGCTTGCTGGCCGGCCTCGAAAATCGCGATCATGCGATTCACGACCCCGTTCAGCATCTGCTCCACGACCGCACGGCTCTTCTCCTCGTCGCCGGAAAAAGCCTCCCGCAGCACCAGGCGTACCCGGGCCGAGTGCGCAAAGAGGTGCTCGACATGCGCCGCGGTGAAACCCTGCAGCCGCGCGCTGAACGAGCCCTGCCCCTCGGCGAGGTTTTCGATCAGCGCCGTCAGTTCGCTGGCGCTGTGCCTCAGGATCGCAAAGTACAGCGCTTCCTTGGACGAGAAATGATGGTAGATGTTCGCCTTGCTGACGCCCGCGGCCTCGGCGATGCGCCGCATGGACACCCCGTCGTAGCCATGTATCGAGAACAATCGCACGGCGGCGTCCAGAATGGCGATTTCCCCGGCAGACTGCGCCGGAGGCTGTTTGGTGGCGAGGTTCGGCGACATCGGAAGGTGTGCTCCAGGCGAATATTGCTGACCGTACGGTCGGTCAGTCATTGTCGCCCAGATCACGCTGAATGGCAATATCGTTGCCGGGGAGACGCCCCTTCCCGGGGTTGGGGTTGGGGATCGCTCTAGCCGGTGTTCTGGATACCCAACGCGATCCCTTTCACGGTGGCTTTCAGTGCCTCGAGCAGGCCGTCGTCGGCACGCCCGCCCGCCCGCCAGCGACGCAGCAGGTCGATCTGCAGCAGGTGCAGGGGGTCGACGTAGGGATTCCGCAG
>JBFFUJ010000140.1:0-6765 GCA_041571375.1 Lysobacterales bacterium
AACAGCAGCGGCAGCGCGGCGGTCACAGGCACGATCCAGCTCTGTACCTGGTTGTAGAATCGGGGCCAGGAGAAATGCAGCAGGGAGACGCGAAAGCTGAACTCCACGCCGCCGGCGTGCGCTGCCGCGACACCGAGCAATTCCTGGACTCCGACCACCAGGCCGGTAAGGGCGAGCATTCCCACGGCAAGCCGGTCGAACCCGACGCCGCCGACGCGGCGGCAGGCGGCAATGACCGGAATGGCCAGCACCAGCAGGCCCAGCAGCGCCACTTCCGACAGGGAGTTCACGAGGTGCATCGGCGCCCGCGCGTTGACCAGCGCTGACAATGCTCCCCAACCGAAGATCCCGCCGACGGTCAGGCCCAGCCAGCGGGGGATGGCCGCGAGGACGCAGCCGAATTCGATGCCAATACGGCGGTTGGCCATGGGCAGCAGGAACAGCAGCAGCAGGAGCAGGAACTGCAGCATCCGCTTGACGTCATAGGGCCAGACACCGGAAACGAGATGGGTGGTCGAAGTGACCAGCAGATAGCCGCCGGGCAGCACGGCGGCCAGGCAACCGACCGCCACGTCCGTTCGGCGGCCGCCGTAAAATGGGCCTGCCTCTGCCGCGCTACTCGATGCCAAATTTTTTCAGCTTGTAGCGGAACGAGCGGAAACTGATCCCGAGCAGCTCGGCTGCCCGAGTCTTGTTGTACCGGGCTTTCTGCAGGGCGTCCTCCAGCATCTTGCGCTCGATGCCCTCGATGTACGTGTCCAGGGACTGGTCCTCGTCCTTGGCGGCGACGCCTTCCGACTGCGCCGACTTGTGCACCTCGACATGCTCCAGGAGCAGGTCGGACGGCTGGATCACGTTGCCCTCGCACATGGTCACCGCCCGCTGCAGAATATTGATCAGCTCACGGACATTGCCGGTATAGCGATGGCGCTTCAACGCCTCCATCGCGGCGTCCGAAATGACCGGCGTGTCGCCTTCACCCCACTGCTCGCCAATCTCCCCCAGGAAGCGTTCAGCCAGCAGCGGGATGTCCTCGACGCGTTCCTGCAGGCCGGGCATGTGCAGTTCGATGACATTCAGGCGGAAATACAGATCGCTGCGAAATCTCCCGCTCTCTACCAGCGGCTTGAGCGGCTGATGCGTCGCACTCAGGATGCGCACGTCGACCGGGACTTCCTCGCGCGCGCCGATGGGCATTACCGCCTTTTCCTGTATCACGCGCAGCAGCTTGACCTGCATGTGCAGGGGCAGGTCAGCGACTTCGTCCAGCAACAGCGTGCCGCCATCAGCGGCCTGGAAAAGTCCCTCCTTGTCCGCATTGGCGCCGGTGAAGCTGCCTTTCTTGTGTCCGAAGAATTCGCTTTCCATCAGCTCGCTGGGGATGGCGCCGCAGTTGACCGGTATGAAAGCCCCGTCGCCCCTGGGGCCGAGTTCGTGAATGAGCCGGGCCGCGAGTTCCTTGCCGGAACCCGAATCACCACTCACCAGCACGGGAGCCTGGCTGCGGGCGAGTTTCGCGATCATCTGCTTGCATTGCTCGATCGCCGGCGAGGCGCCGATCAGACGGTTCAGGGCCGAAGCCCCCTCCTTCGAGGGTCTGCCACTCGCCGGTGCACCGTCACGGCTTTCATCCCGGCGCAGTTTCAGGGCGGTGTTGACGAGCTTGCGCAGAACCGCCAGATCGACCGGCTTCGACACAAAGTCGAACGCGCCCATCTTGAGCGCATAAACGGCGTCTTCGACTTTACCGTGCGCGGTGATGACCGCGGTTGGCAGATTGGGGTGGTTTTCGGAAATCTCCTCGACCAGGTCGAGCCCGTTGCCGTCGGGCAGCCTCATGTCGGTGAGGCAGAAACTGAATTCCTTGTCCTGCAGCTCGCGCCGCGCTCCGGCGAGATCCTCGACGGTGGTGACCTCGAGGCCCATGCGCGTGAGTGTCAGGTCGAGCAGTTCCCTGATGTCCGGTTCGTCGTCAATGACCAGTACCTGTTGTGCCATATGGTCTCTTCCCTTGCTGCCGACTGCCCCCTGCTATCGCTGCAAAGCGGGCACAGGCTCCTGCCCCTGGATTGGCGCGGCCCGGGCCAGCGCCAGGCGAATGTGAAAATATGCGCCTTCGCCGGGTTCGGAGTCTACCGTAAGTTCGGCCTGGTTTGCTTCACAAAGCTGCCGGGCGATGTAGAGGCCGAGCCCGGACCCCTCCTTGCGCGTCGTGTAGAACGGTTCGAATATCTTGCTGAGCTGGGCCCGGCTGATTCCCGGGCCGTTGTCCGCCACCGTGATGACACAGAATCCGGCGTCCGGGTCCCGGGCCAGCGCGAGCCTGACCTTGGGAATCGATTTGTCCCTGCTGGCATGGTCAACGGCATTGTCCAGCAGCTTCCAGAGGCACTGGCTGAGCTGGCTCTTGTCATACAGCACGTAGGTTTCCTCGGCATCGATGGTGGACTGAAAATCGATCGCCCGGTTGACCTGTGAAGTCTCGAATTCGTTCGCGAACTCGGGCAGGAAGGTGTGGAGCGGCACGAGCTCCGGCCGCGATTGCTCGCGGCGGGAGAGCTGCAGGATGTTCTCGACGATGCCGTTCATTCGCCTGGCGTGGTTCTGGATGATGTGGATCAGGCGCATCTCCGACAGGCGGATCTGGGGCGACTCTTCCAGCAATTGCGCGGCGTGGTTCAGGGCCGCCAGCGGATTGCGGATTTCGTGGGCAATGCTGCCGGAAAGCTTGGCCAGTGAATTGACCGAGAGCTCGATGGCACGTTTCGCCACGACATTGTTGTCATTGAGGAAAATCATGCAGCCGAGCCCCGTATCACTCGGCAGCGCAACGAAGCTGGGCAGGATCTGGGCCTGGCTGGGTTCGAGGATGACCGGCCGCGACTCCTTGTCGGGCTGCCTCTTCCATTCGGCCAGTGCCTGCTCCAGCCTGGGCGAAAGGGAACGCAGCGATCGATGCCGGTCGGATGGGCTGCCCATGAGGAACCAGGCCGATTCGTTCATGACACGGACCAGGTTCGTCTCATCCATGGCGATGACACCGGTTTGCATGCGCCGGATGATCAACTCGTTGACCTGCTCGAGTTCGGTCAGGGTCACCTTACGTTTTTCGGCGATCAGTCGGAAATCACGCGCCCAGTAAGCCAGGCGGTTGGCTATGACGGCCGTGACCATGGCCGTCACGCCGAACAGTCCCGCCCGGACCATCGATTCCGCGGACTGATCACCCAGGGCAAAGTGGATCAGCGACGTGCCGACCATGCTGAGGCTGGCGATGGAGGCGAGCAGCAAGGCCATACGCAGCGGCAACAGCACGGCCGCCGCGCCACTGGTGAAGACCAGAAGGATGCCTATGCCCCCGTTGACGCCGGCGTAGGCGAACACGAGCAGGCAGAGGAAGACCACGTCCGTTGCCAGGGAATAGGACGCGACCCGGTACCAGTTTGCCCCGGGTTTGCGGGCGCTGAACAGGCGGAAGGCGGCAAACAGCATGTAGCTGATGAGCACGGCGCTGGCGAGTGAGGTTCTGGCTCCTCCCCCGACAGCCTCGCTCAGACCGCTGAAGTGGGAGAATCCCAGCAGCAGCGTGATCACCATGCGGTAGATATTGAGGTAAGCGACGATCTTCCGGGTAAGCAGTTCCGGAAGCGGCCAGGATGTGTATTCGACGGTCCTAGTCATGTTGGGTAGCTCTCGGAATCGTTCCTTTTCCGCTGTGGCCGCCTGGGGCCATGCCACAAAATGGCACGCCTGCGCAGTATACCATCCACTGTAAGCGATCCCGATTTTCCGGCTTTGATTTCGTACTGGATTCAGAGGAAAATGAAAAATCTTGCAACCTTCGCCCATCGAGCGATTTCATGGTCTGGGGAGCGGTTGGTCCGCTTTCCTCCGGTCGCAATTTCGGCGCCGATTCACCTTCAGGAGACAGCATGAATTTTCACGCATCCCAGGCCAAGGAGCTCTTCGCCGCCTACGACATTCCTGTGCCGGCCGGTGCGGTGGCATCGACGCCCCTGGCCGCCGTTGAGGCTGCCCGTGAACTGGGCGGCGAAGCCTGGGTGGTCAAGGCCCAGGTCCACGCCGGCGGGCGGGGCAAGGCCGGAGGCGTCAAACTGGCCCGCAGTCTGGAGGAGGTCAGCAGCGAAGCGGAACGCATGCTCAGCATGAAGATCGGCACGTACCAGACCGGCGGATTCGAATTGCCGGTGAATCAGGTGCTGATCGCGGAAGCCGTGGAGATTGACAGTGAGCTCTATCTCTCCGCGCTGATCGACCGGGTGAATCGTTGTGTCACCTTCATGGGCTCCGCGGCCGGCGGTGTCGATATCGAGCACGTCGCCGCCACCGAGCCGGAGAAAATCATCACGGTCAAGGTCGACAACACGGCCGGCCTGCAGCCTTTCCAGGCCCGGAGGATGGGGTTCGGCATGGGCCTGGATGCGTCGCAGGTCCGGCAACTGGGCAAAATCATGGCCGGGCTGTACCGCCTGTTCCGCGATAAGGACCTCAGCCTGATCGAGGTCAATCCGCTGATCGTCGACAAGGCCGGCAACCTGTTGGCCCTGGATGCCAAGATCAATGCGGACGACAACGCGCTGTTCCGCCACCCCGAACTGGCAGCCATGCGCGACGAGTCGCAGGAAGACCCGACCGAGGCGGCCGCCAGCAAGCACGATCTCAACTACGTCACCCTGGACGGCAACATCGGCTGCATGGTGAACGGGGCCGGACTGGCCATGGCCACGATGGACGTCATCAAGCTGAATGGCGGCGAGCCGGCCAATTTCCTGGATGTGGGCGGAGGCTCGAACGTCGAGCGGGTGCGCGAGGCGTTCAAGCTGATCCTGCAGGCCGAGCACCTGGAAGCCATCCTGGTGAACATCTTCGGCGGGATTGTCCGCTGCGACGAGATTGCCGAGGGCATCATCGGGGCGGTCCGCGAGGTCGAGGTCGGCGTGCCGGTGGTGGTGCGCCTGGAGGGCACGAACGTCGACCGGGGCAAGCAGCTGCTCGAGGAGAGCGGCCTGTCGATCATTGCCGCCGACGATCTGAACGATGCGGCTCAGAAAGCCGTTGCCGCGGCCGCGGCCTGACAGAGGGGACCCATCCGATGAGTGTACTGATCAACAGCGCGACCCGAGTCATCTGCCAGGGTTTCACCGGAAATCAGGGTACGTTCCACTCCAAACAGGCCCTGGATTACGGCACCCGTATGGTGGGTGGCGTCACCCCCGGCAAGGGCGGGCAGACCCATCTTGGCCTGCCGGTTTTCGATACCGTGTCCGGGGCGGTGGCTGAAACCGGCGCGGACGCCAGCGTGATTTACGTGCCGCCGCCTTACGCCGCCGACGCGATACTCGAAGCCGCCGATGCCGGCGTGCGGGTGATCGTCGCCATCACCGAGGGTATCCCGGTGCAGGACATGATCATGGTCAAGACGGTGATCGACAAGCTGCCGGATACCTGGCTCATCGGCCCCAACTGCCCCGGCATCATCACGCCGGGCGAATGCAAGATCGGGATCATGCCCGGGCAAATCCACAGCAAGGGGCGCGTGGGCGTGGTCTCGCGCTCGGGCACCCTGACCTACGAAGCGGTCTACCAGACCACACTGGCCGGGCTGGGCCAGTCCACCTGTATCGGCATTGGCGGGGATCCGATCCAGGGAATGAACTTCATCGACGTGCTCGACCTGTTCCAGCAGGACGACGAAACGGACGGCATCATCATGGTGGGTGAAATCGGCGGTTCGGCCGAGGAAGACGCGGCCGAATTCATTGCCGAGCATGTCACGAAGCCGGTGGTGGCCTACATCGCCGGCGTCACCGCGCCGCCGGGTAAGCGCATGGGGCACGCGGGCGCCATTATTGCGGGCGGAAAGGGGACGGCCGAAGCCAAGTTCGAGGCGTTGCAAGCAGCGGGGGTCACCACCGTGCGGTCGCCTGCCGACCTGGGCCGTGCGCTGGTGGACCGCTTGCAGGGCAGTTGATCACACGACGGCGGAAGCCGACATGCTCAGGATCGCCCTGGCCCAACACAACTTCCTGGTCGGCGAGATCAGGGGCAACCTGGAAAAGGCACTGCGCCTCGTGTCGGCTGCGCGCGACGCGGGAGCCGACATCCTGCTGTTCCCCGAGATGGCGCTGACCGGGTACCCGCCGGAGGACCTGCTGCTGCGACCGGGGTTTCTGGACGAGGCTGATCGGGCCCTGTCCGAACTGATGTCGGGCGTGAGCGGCCTCGACGTCGTCATCGGACATCCGCTGCGCAGCCCGCGGGGCTGCCACAATGCCGTGTCCTGGATCCGTGGCGGTCGCGTCCTGGGCCATTACGCGAAGCGGTATCTGCCCAACTATCTGGTGTTCGACGAGCAGCGTTATTTCGTGGCGGGCGGCGAGCCTTTGGTGGTCGAGGCCGGTGGGGTGCGCGTTGCGGTGATCATTTGCGAGGATGCCTGGGAGCGGGAGCCCACCCGGCAGGCGCGCGAGGCGGGCGCCGAATTGCTGCTGATCGCCAACGCCTCACCGTACCGTGACGACAAGTACGGGGCGCGCCTCGGGGCTCTGCAGCAGCGCCATGCCGAGGCGGGCCTGCCCGTCGTCTACTGCAATCTGGTCGGGGGCCAGGATGAATTGGTGTTCGACGGGCGCAGCATGCTCATCGACGCTTCGGGCGAGGTCTCCGCTACCGGTCCGCTGTGCGAGGAGGCGCTGCTGCTGGCTGACTTCGATGCCTCCGACGGTACGCTGGTCGGCCGGGACT
>JBFFUJ010000141.1:0-6718 GCA_041571375.1 Lysobacterales bacterium
CTGGAACGGCACGGCGATCGCTGGATCATTCGCAGCAGTGGCAGCGGCACCCATGGACTCGCCCGGATCCTGGCCGCCAGCGACAGCGAACAGGCCCTCGGCCGCCTGCTGGAGGGACGCTTCCGCCCGGATTTCTACACGCGTCACACGCGATGGGCGGGAATCGACGACCGCTGGAAGGTCGAATTCGACTGGACCGCGCGTCGCGTCGGCATTCAGCATGACAGGCACGACACGCTCTGGATCCAGATGATTGGCGACTCGCTGGATCCCCTGTCGCTGAAACTCGAGATGCGGCAGCGTCTGAGGCGGGCCGGGCAGGATCTTCGCTTCCACATGGTCGAAGAAGACGAAATCGACGAGCAGAATTTCCGGAGGCTGCCGGGCGAGTGGCTGGAAACCAGCCTGGGCTGCCTGTTGACCATACCCGTGGAGAAAATCCGCCACGAAAGCAAGCGTTACACCCGCGCCTGGCATGCTCCCGACCTGGGTTTCGTCGAGGTTCGCAT
Organism: Lysobacterales bacterium; assembly: GCA_041571375.1. Classification (GTDB taxonomy): domain Bacteria; phylum Pseudomonadota; class Gammaproteobacteria; order Xanthomonadales; family SZUA-36; genus CALKKN01. The sequence continues at coordinate 510 of JBFFUJ010000141.1, forward strand.
GGAGCATGGCAAGACCGGGGGCAGCCACCACGAGGTCCGTATCACGGAGCTGGCCCTCGACGACATCGACATCGTCCCCAGACCCGGCTGCGCGGCCCGACAGTCCGGCGGAAGCGGCCCGGGCGGCAGGCTTCCGGACGAAGAGCGATGAAAGCCCGCAGACTCAGCGGCTTGCTCGCGCTGGCCCTGGCTGCGGCGGGTCTCACGGCGGGCTGCGCAGTCAACCCGGTGACCGGGCAGACCCAGCTGCAGCTGCTGGGCAGCGATTGGGAACGCGAGGTCGGCGCCCGGATGTATATGCCCATGAAACAGTCACAGGGCGGAGATTTCGTGCTCGACCCCCGCTTGACGGCCTACCTGGAGGAAGTCGGTGACCGGGTGGCCGCGCGGGCGCGGCGCCGCGACGAACTGGATTTCGAGTTCAGCATTCTCCACGACTCGGTGCCGAATGCCTGGGCGCTTCCGGGCGGCAAGATCGTAATCAACCGCGGCCTGCTGACCGAGTTGAGCTCAGAGGCGGAGCTGGCCGCCGTGCTGAGCCATGAGATCGTCCATGCGGACGCGGCCCACGGGGCACATGCGCAATCCAAGGGCATGCTGACCCAGGCCGGCGCGGTCATCAGCATGGTCATACTCGGCAGTGCGATCCCGTCCCAGTCAGCCCGTGAAGTGGCCATGATGGTGCCTGCCCTGGGCGCGCAGCTCCTGACCCAGAAATATGGCCGCGACGCTGAACGCGAGGCGGACGAGTACGGAATGCTCTACCTGTCCGAGGCCGGGTATGACCCGCAGGGCGCCGTGCAGCTTCAGGAGACGTTCCTGCAGTTGGCCGAAGGCCGTGACCCCGACTGGATCAGCGGCCTGTTCGCCTCCCACCCGCCATCGCGCGAGCGGGTCCAGAACAACCGGCGCACCGCGGCCCGCCTGCCGCAGGCCGGCGTGGTCGCTGCCGAACGATACCGGGACATGATCCACTACCTGCGCGAAGTGGAGCCGGCTTACGCGGCCTACGACGAGGCCCAGAAAGCCCTGGCCGAAGACCAGCCGCAGCGGGCCCAGGAAAAGCTCGACGCGGCGCTGGAGATCGAACCGCGGGAGTCTCTGTTTCTTGCGCTGCAGGGGGATCTCTACGCGCTCGACGGCGACCGTGAGCGCGCGCTCGGCGCCTACGAGGAAGCAGTTGCCGCCAACCCGGGATATTTTTACGGGCACCTGCGCACGGGCCAGATGAACTACCGAACGGACCGTCCCGGGCGGGCACGAGCGGGCCTGCAGGCAAGCCTCGAGTTGATGCCGACGGCGGAGGCGCACTACCTGCTCGGCATCCTGGACCGCCGGGAAGGCCAGATCGACAGCGCGATGCAGCATTTCCGGGCGGCCGCCCAATCGGACTCGGAGACCGGGCTGCTTGCGGCTCGGGAGCTGCTGATCCTCGACCTGCCCGAGAACCCGTCACGTTACGTCGCCCTGCGGCTCGCTGTGGACCCGGAAAACCAGGTCTGGGTTCAACTGGGCAACGCCACCCCGCTCGCCCTGTCGGACATCGAAGTCCGCTTCGCCTGGCTGGACGATCAGGGCACGCCGCGGGAGGGGCGCCGGAGCTTCGCCGGACCATTGCCTGCCGGACAGCAGGCCCAGCTGAGCCTGGGTGTTCGTCTGTCGAGGCCCGCCGAGCTCGCGCAGCGCGTGCAGGCCGGGGTCACCGCGGCCCGCCTGGCGGATGAAGGCGCGCAGGCTTCGCCTGCTTCAGACTGAAGTGGAGCGGACGCGCTTGATGCGGGCACCGAGGGCGACCAGCTTCTCCTCGATGATTTCGTAGCCGCGATCGATGTGATACACGCGGTCCACGGTGGTAACCCCCTCTGCCACCAGGCCGGCCAGCACCAGAGAAGCGGAAGCGCGCAGGTCGGTGGCCATGATCGGCGCACCGGTCAACCCCGGCACGCCCCGGACGATGGCGGTGTTTCCCTTGAGCCGGATGTCCGCGCCGAGCCGCTGCAGTTCCTGGACGTGCATGAAGCGGTTTTCAAAGACCGTTTCCGTGATCACGGCAGTGCCGTCCGCGATGGTGTTCAGAGCCGTGAACTGGGCCTGCATGTCGGTGGGAAAAGCGGGATACGGGGCAGTCGTAATATCCACCGAACGCGGCCGCCGGCCACCCATGTCCATCTCGATCCAGTCATCCCCCGTGGTGATCTCCGCGCCAGCCTCGCTGAGCTTTTCCAGCACGGCATCGAGGTGCGCCGGTTTCGCCCGGACGCAGCGAATCCGCCCCCCGGTCATCGCGCAGCCGACCAGATAGGTGCCTGTCTCGATGCGATCCGGCAGCACCGCGTACTCGCTGCCCTGCAATCGATCCACACCTTCCACCGTGATCGTGTTGCTGCCCGCGCCCGAAATGCGCGCCCCCATGGAAATCAGGAAATTGGCCAGGTCGACAACCTCCGGCTCCTGGGCCGCGTTCTCAATGACGGTGGTTCCCCGCGCCAGCGTGGCCGCCATCAGGATGTTCTCGGTGCCGGTGACCGTGACGGTGTCAAGCAGGATTCGCGCCCCGCGAAGCCGGCTGGCGCGGGCTTCGATGTTGCCGTTACGGACCTCCACCTCGGCCCCCAGGGCATGCAGCCCGTGCAGATGCAGGTCTACCGGCCGCGAGCCGATGGCGCAACCGCCCGGCAGCGCGACCCGGGCACGGCCGAACCTTGCCACCAGCGGGCCGAGCACCAGAACCGATGCGCGCATGGTCTTGACCAGGTCATACGGCGCCTCGTAGTGGAGCATACTGCTCGGGTCGATCTCGATCTGCATGCGGTCGTCCATACTCAGCCGCGCCCCCATCCGCCCAAGCAGCTCCATCGTGGTCGTCACGTCCTGCAGGTGCGGCACGTTGCTGACCCGCGACGGACCGTCCCCGAGCAGACTGGCCACCAGGATCGGCAGCACGGCGTTCTTCGCCCCGGAAATCCATACCTCTCCGTGCAGCGGCACACCACCGTTGATTTCGATCATGGCCACTCAGGCCTGCTCCTCCGGCGCGAGCGTGCGCAGGCCCAGCGCATGAATCTCGTTGCCCATCAGGGAACCCAGCGTTGCGTAGACCATGCGATGCCGCTTGAGTGTCGGCAGGCCCTGAAATGCGGGGCTGATCACCACTGCTTCGAAATGCACGCCGTCGTCTCCGCTCACCCGGACCTCAGCATCCGGAAGCCCGGTTCGGATCATTTGCTCTATTGTCGCGCTATCCATAGACTGTTTACCATCGTGTCCTTATCCAAAAGCTCTGGCGCTCAGGCCATGAGAGCCGGACATCATAATGGAAGCGCAGGGATCACTGAAAGCCATTTTCATCCGGGCTGCGGCATCTGCTGGCGCGACCGGGCCGCGCACCACATGACCGGAATCCGGCCATGCTGACGGCCATCGCCCAGCTGACCGGTGGCTTCATTCTGCTTGTTTGGGGCGCCGATCGCCTGGTAGCGGGCGCCTCCGCGCTGGCCAGAAACCTGGGCGTCTCGCCGATGATCATCGGCCTCACGATCATCGCCTTCGGAACATCCGCGCCGGAGCTCATCGTATCCGGCGTGGCCGCGTACCGGGGCAACCCGGGCTTGGCAGTCGGCAACGCCATCGGCTCCAACATCGCCAACATCGGTCTGATCCTGGGCGTCACCGCCCTGATCTATCCCCTCCGCGTCGAATCCGAGACCCTGAAGCGCGAATACCCGCTGCTGACGCTGATCATGATCGCCAGCGTCATCATGGCGGCAGACCTCCTCTACGACCGAACCGAAGGCGTCCTGTTGCTGACCGGTCTCGTGGCCCTGGTGATCTGGATGGTGAGGTTCGCTTTGCGGCGCGGCGCGGACGATCCGCTGGCGGCGGAGTTCGCCGCGGAAATACCCAAGGACATGCCCACCCGGCGAGCCGTCAGCTGGCTGCTCGTGGGCCTGATCATCCTGCCGCTGAGTTCCGGCTTTCTGGTCGAGGGCGCGGTATTCATCGCCCGCAGCCTGCACGTATCGGAGGCGGTGATCGGGCTGACCATCATGGCGCTGGGGACCAGCCTTCCGGAATTGGCCGCCGCGTTGACCAGTGCCTTGCGGCACGAGGATGACCTGGCCATCGGCAACGTCATCGGTTCGAACATGTTCAACATCCTCGGTGTGCTCGGTATCGCAGCCGTGGTCCATCCGGTCGAAATCGACATGCTGATGCTGAAACAGGACTTTCCGGTCATGTTCCTGTTCACGATCCTGCTGTTCTTCATGGCCTACGGACTGCATGGTCCCGGTCAGATCAGCCGCAGGTCCGCCCTGCTGCTGCTCTGTCTCTTCATCGCCTACCAGATACTGATCTGGATGACCGCCTTGCCCGTAGCCACGAAGACGGGCGTCTGAATCGGCCTTGCTGGTAAAATAAGCCGATGAATAAAGCTGCCATCGAATCGCTGGCCCGGGCAGTCATCGAGACCGAAGCCGGCGCCATAGCCGACCTTGCCGAACGAATCGACTCGGGGTTCCTGCATGCCTGCTCGCTGATGCTGAGCTGCACAGGGCGTATCGTGGTCATAGGGATGGGCAAATCCGGCCACATCGGCAGCAAGATTGCCGCCACGATGGCGAGTACGGGAACGCCCGCTTTTTTCGTGCATCCCGCAGAGGCCAGCCATGGCGACCTCGGTATGATCAAGGCCGCAGACGTCGTCCTGGCGATCTCGAATTCGGGCGAGACCGACGAGGTCAACGTCATCCTGCCGCTGCTCAAGCGCCTCGGCGTCAAAATCGTGGGGATGACGGGCAACGGCGAGTCGACCCTGGCGCGGCACGCCGACGCCCACCTGGACGTCAGCGTGCAAAAGGAGGCCTGCCCCCTCGGTCTGGCCCCCACCTCGAGCACCACGGCCGCCCTGGTGATGGGCGATGCGCTTGCCGTCTCGCTGCTGGAGAGCCGTGGCTTTACCAGGGAGGATTTTGCCCGCTCGCATCCTGCCGGACAGTTGGGGCGCAGGTTGCTGCTGCACATTCAGGACGTCATGCATCGGGACGACGGCATTCCGCGCGTCCCGCAGGATGCCTCGGTCAGCCAGGCCATCGTGGAAATGACCGCCAAACGACTCGGCATGACCGCGGTGACCGGCCCCGACGGACGCGCCGTCGGCATTTTCACGGATGGCGACCTGCGTCGAACCCTCGACAGCGGACTCGATCCCCACACGACGCCTGTCAGCGATGTCATGACGCGCGGCGGCAGAACCATCGGGCCCGACGCGCTGGCGGTCGAGGCCGTGCATCTGATGCAGAAACACTCGATTCAGGGTTTGCTGGTCGTCGACGCCGAAGGCGACCTCGTGGGGGCGCTGAATTTCCAGGACCTGTTGCGCGCCGGGGTGGTCTGAATGCCGGTCATCGACATCTCGGCCGTCGATCCGCTGCTGGTGGAGCGAGCGTCCCGAATCAAGGCGCTGGTGCTCGACGTCGACGGCGTGCTGACCGACGGCCGGCTGTACTTCGATAACCAGGGGAATGAATTGAAGGCCTTCAGCACGCGCGACGGCCTCGGGCTGCGCGAGCTGCAGGGGGCCGGCCTGCTCGTGGCTCTGATCACGGGACGCCAGTCGCAGATTGTCGCGGCCCGCGCGGCAAACCTGAACATCGAGCATGTCTACCAGGGCCGCCACGACAAGCTGGAGGCATTCCACGAACTGCTGGCGGCAGCCGGACTCGACGCGGCGGAGACTTGCTACGCGGGCGACGACTGGCTTGACGTGCCGGTGCTGAATCGCGTCGGCCTGGCCGTGACCGTCGCGGATGCCGATGCGGTGGTCAAGCGCCACGTGCACTGGATCACGCAGCGGCCGGGCGGTCATGGGGCGGTCCGCGAAATCTGCGACCTGATTCTGGCGGCACAGGGGCTGGACCAACAGGTTTTCGACAGGATCCTGGGGCCGTGATCCAGGCGAGGACCTGGCGCGGCATACTGCTTTGGGCGATCCTGGCGGCGGTGACCTGGCACGTGTCGCGCGGCCCATCGGAACCTTCCCTGCAGCCGCCCGAGAAACCGGATATCCGGCTTAATTATGCGCTGTACGAATTCAGCGGGCTGCTGTTGGACGAGCAGGGAGACGTCCGGCTCAGCATTACGGCGCCGATTCTCAGGAACGACGCGAACAGCGGCGTCGGAACGGTCGATTCCCCAGAGGTCCATATTCA
>JBFFUJ010000142.1:0-6552 GCA_041571375.1 Lysobacterales bacterium
AGTGTGTAACCGTAGCGATAGTCATCCCGCGGGAGAATACTGAGGCCGCGCACCGCGTGTCCGGCGATCCTGCTGGTGCCCCCAAGTTCGAGTGCGTAACACCGTTCGGTCTGCGCCTGCTGGTCCGGCGGCAACCGAGGAAAGAATGACCGGCTGTAGGCCTGATCGGCCAGCACGGAGTGATCGTCTCCAAGGACCCAGCGAACTCCGTCCGCGTCGCGCAGGACTTCGCGCGGCGCACCGGACACCGACACCAGGCGCTCCTGTATGCCCTCTTCGCCGGCGACGTGCGTGATGCGCATCGTGACGACGTCGTCACCCTGGACGTAAACGAAAGTTCCCTGATAGTCCATCTGGCTCATCGCCGCGGACATCCTTTCGAGCCATTCCCTTGGGGAGTCCGGATTGCCGGCCTGGGTACCCGCCGCGAAGCCCAGGAAGGTGGCCGCAATCAGTGCCGAGATATGCCCCCGGTTCATCGAGCCTCGCTGGTGTCTTCCGCGTCGGCACTCCGCCGGTCTTCCGCAGCCTGCTCGGGCAATTCCCCGGAGCCCTTAGCAGGCGTGAGCACGATGGGTACAAATGTGACAAAACCCCTTGCACCGGACGAGCCGGCTGCCTGGTAATGGCGCAGCAAATAAGCATTCATGCGGCTGTCGCCGGCCGATTTTCCGGACAGGTTCGCCTGCTGGGACGCCGGCGCCGGAGTCAGGCTCTGCGGGCTGGTGAATGCGGGAACCCCGGCAGGCTGCGCGACCTGGTTTCCTGCCGGCGCTCCCTCCTGACCGAGTGGCGCCACGGCAAGTACGGCCATGACGGCCACCGAAGCCGCAATGGCGGCTCCCGCGACCGGCCTCAGCCAGCCGGACGTGAAACGACGGCCAGTGCTCGGCGCGTTCTCACGCTCGATCGCGAGCCGCAGCCTTTCGGCCAGATTGTGTCCCGCCAGGCTCCCGTCCGAGTGACGCAGGCAGTCACGCGCCAGGTGATAGCGCGCCCAGGTGGCGCACAGTTCATCGTCTGCCCCCAGGCGACGGATCAGGAAGCGGCCGGTTTCCCGGTTGACCTCGCCATCCATCAGACTGGAGAGATGTTCATGCGATTCTTTGCTCATTGCCATGTCCGTGCTTGATTCAACCTCAATCCCCTTCCAGCAGGGGCCGCAATTTCTGATCGATTGCCTCGCGCGCCCTGAAAATACGTGAACGAACGGTACCGATTGGGCAATCCATCGTGACCGCGATGTCCTCGTAGCTCATGCCATCCATTTCCCGCAACATGATGGCCGTTCTCAGGTCATCTGGCAGGGCCGCGATCGTCTTGAACACCGTTTGCTTGATCTCTTCCCTGAGAAGTTCATTTTCCGGTGTCCCCTGCTCCTTGAGACGACTTTCGAGGTCATATTGTTCCGCATCTGCGGCGTCGATATCCGTCGACGGCGGCCGGCGCTTGCGTGAAACCAGCCAGTTCTTAGCCGTATTGATTGCGATGCGGTACAGCCAGGTATAGAAAGCGCTGTCCCCCCGGAAGCGGTCGATTGCGCGATAGGCTTTGATGAACGCTTCCTGCGCCACGTCCATGGCTTCGGCGGGATCCGACACGTAGCGACCCACGAGGCTGATGATTCGATGCTGGTATTTGTTGATCAGCAGGTCGAAGGCTTTCTTGTCGCCCTTCTGCACCCGCTCGACCAGCAATTGGTCGACCTGCGCTTCGCTCATGCGCGCACGCTCCGGCTCTCCCTCGTTGCATTGCCAGGCAGTCTGCACGGTTTCGCTGCTCGAACCGGATGCCACCACCCGGAGCTGCGAAACCCTCTGCGCCGTTATCACCATTGGCTCCCTCGCTTGAGCATAGCATGGGTCCTGCTCTTACTGAGGCCTATGACAGAAACCCCCGGGTGGAGTTCCCTAAGAATGTCAGTTTCTTGACGGAACGCCGGGATGCAAGTTGCCGGGGCCAATGCGATAATGCGGTGCTGGATCGGGCATCCTCCGAAACCCTGGAAAGGATTGGGACTCACCTATGGAATTTCTCGAAAAACTGGGCATCGAGGCACACAATCCCGGGGCCTGCTTTGGCCACGGCGAATGGGCGTTGACGCAGGACAAGGGCATTATCGATTGCATCAATCCGGCCAACGGCGAGACCATCGCCCAGGTCTACGGCGCCTCGGTCGACGACTACGACCGGGTCATCAACACCGCCAGAGGCGTGTTCGAGGAGTGGCGCGTAATGCCCGCCCCACGCCGTGGCGAGGCCGTCCGCCTGTGTACCGAGGCCCTGCGGCGGTACAAGGATGCGCTCGGCAGCCTGGTCAGCCTGGAGATGGGCAAGATCAAGGCCGAAGGCGATGGCGAGGTGCAGGAGATGATTGACATCGGCGATTTCGCGGTCGGACAGTCCCGGATGCTGTATGGACTCACCATGCACTCCGAACGCCCCAACCACCGCATGTACGAGCAGTGGCATCCGTATGGCGTCGTCGGCGTCATTTCAGCATTCAACTTCCCGGTTGCGGTCTGGGCCTGGAATGCCTTCATCGCCGCGATCTGTGGCAATGCAACGGTCTGGAAACCCTCACCCAAGGGGGCCCTGTGCTGTCTGGCCGTCCAGAAGATCTGCAACGAGGCCCTCGACCGGGGCGGATTTCCGCCGGTTTTTCTCAGCTTCATGGAACCCGGGCACTCCCTGGCGGAACGTTTTGTCGACGACGAACGAATCGATCTGCTGTCGTTTACCGGTTCCACGGCCGTGGGGCGCAAGGTCGGCATGCGGGTCGCGGCCCGCATGGGGCGCAGCCTGCTGGAGCTTGGCGGCAACAATGCCATCATCCTGGACGAAACGGCTGACCTCGAGATGGCGGTACCCGGTATCGTCTTCGGCGCGGTCGGCACAGCCGGTCAGCGCTGCACGACCACCCGGCGCCTGTTTGTGCACGAAAACATTCTCGACCGCGTCAGCCAGGCGCTGGTCAACGCCTATGAGCAGGTCCGAATCGGGGACCCCCTGGATCCGCATACCCTGATGGGGCCGCTGACCGACCCAGCCAGCGTCCAGCGGTTCGAAGCGGCCGTGGCCAACGCCTGCGATGCCGGTGGCGAGGTCCTGACCGGCGGCCAGCGGATCGAAGGCCCGGGCAACTTTGTCCAACCGACCGTCATCAAGGCCCGAAACGAGTGGGATATCGTCCAGCAAGAGACCTTCGCGCCGATTCTGTATGTGATCCCGTTCACTGACCTGGCCGATGCCATCCGCATGCAGAACGATGTCCGGCAGGGGCTGTCGTCGGCCATCTTCACCTCCGACCTGCGTCATGCGGAGCTGTTTCTCTCCTCGGTGGGATCGGATTGTGGCATCGCCAACGTCAATATCGGCACATCCGGGGCGGAGATCGGCGGCGCCTTCGGTGGCGAGAAAGAGACCGGCGGCGGCCGCGAATCCGGTTCGGATGCCTGGAAGGCGTACATGCGCCGGCAGACGAACACGATCAATTGGGGCAATGAGCTACCGCTCGCCCAGGGTATCCGCTTCGAGCTCTGACCCGGCTCCCAATCACCGTACCCATGCTCTACGAGATTGCCCGCAAAGCGCTGTTCGCCACGGATCCCGAGACGGCCCACGAGTTGTCTCTGGAGAGCCTGAAACTGGGCCATCAACTCGGCGCAACCCGGCTATTCTGCAAAACGCGGAGCCTGCCGGTGCGCTGCATGGGGCTCGAGTTCCCCAATCCAGTGGGGGTGGCGCCCGGACTCGACAAGAACGGTGATTATTTCGAGGCTCTCGGCGACCTCGGTTTCGGCTTCATCGAGATCGGCACGGTGACTCCGAGGAAGCAGCCAGGGAACCCCAGGCCCCGGGTCTTCCGGCTGGTCGAGGCCAAGGCCATGATCAACCGCCTGGGATTCAACAACAAGGGCGTCGATCACCTGGTTCGTCAGGTCAGGAAGCGCCGTTACGAGGGCATCCTGGGCATCAACATCGGCAAGAATTTCGACACCCCGATCGAGAATGCGGCAGACGACTATCTGCACTGCCTGGACAGGGTCTATCCCTATGCCGACTACGTGACGATCAATATCTCGTCCCCGAACACGGAGAATCTGCGGGATCTGCAGCAGGAGACCGAACTCGAGCAGCTGCTGGACGCCCTCGAGCGAAGGCGCGCGGGATTGAGCGAGCAGCACGGCCGGCGTGTGCCCCTGGCGGTCAAGGTGGCACCCGACCTCGACGACGGCCAGGTCCGCGCGATCGCGAGAGTGATCACGGACCATGGCATCGACGGCGTGATCGCGACCAACACGACCATCAGCCGCGAGGGAGTCGAGGGCATGAAGCATGCCGACGAGTCGGGCGGGCTCTCCGGCGCCCCGCTGAAGGACCGGGCTGACCAGGTGCTCGCTGCCCTGCGCGCGGAACTGCCCGATGCCATTTCACTGATCGGAGTCGGCGGCATCACCCGGGGGCAGGACGCCGTCGACAAGCTCGAACTCGGCGCCCAGGCGGTGCAGTTCTATACCGGCATGGTTTACCGTGGACCCGACCTCGTGGACGAGTGCCTGCGAGCCATCGCGGCGCGCAGGCAGGAATGAAGGTCATCGAGAAACCCTCCCTGAAGGCGCTCAACACCTTCAGCGTCGAAGCGAACGCCAGTCTGCTGATCGGCATCGAAAAAGAGGAAGACGTCCTCGAACTCCCCTGCTTCGACCCCAACCGGGATTACCTGCTGGGCGACGGCAGCAATACACTGTTCGTCAGCAACGTGCCGGGAACGGTTTACCACAATCGACTCCTGGGCAAGGAGATTATCGAATCCTATGGCGGGCACGCCCTCATCGAAGTCGGGGCCGGGGAGAACTGGCACGGCCTGGTCTGCTGGGCGCTGGATCGGGAACTGTTCGGGCTCGAAAACCTGGCCCTCATACCCGGGCGGGCCGGCGCCGCGCCCATCCAGAACATCGGCGCCTACGGCGCGGAGCTGTCCAGCGTGCTGGACAGCGTCACCGCCTGGGACTGGCAGCGCGCTGCATGGGTCCGATTCACTCGCGAAGACTGCCAGCTGGGGTATCGCGACAGCCTGTTCAGGTCCGGGCCACCGGGCCACTACCTGATCACTTCCATTCGTCTGAGACTGTCGCGACGATTCGAGCCGCGGCTCGAATACCCTGAGCTGCGTTCGGAGTTATCCGCCATGGGCCTGGATAAGCCTTCGGCTCGGGATGTCAGCAACGCGGTCATACGCCTGCGCCGCCGGAAACTGCCCGACCCGGAAGCCATCGGCAACGCGGGCAGTTTCTTCAAGAACCCGCTGGTTAGTGAAAAGCGCGGACGCACGCTCGCCCGGCAGCATCCCGGGTTGGCGATCTGGCCGGCCAGGCCTGGCTGGTCGAAGCTTTCGGCCGCGTGGATGGTCGAGCGCTGCGGGCTGAAAGGCCTTCGCCAGGGCGACGCCGGCGTGTCAGCACAACACGCGCTGGTGCTCGTGAACCATGGACGGGCGAGTGGCCGCGACATCGCGCGGCTGGCGGACCACGTCAAAAACGCGGTCGCGGAACGTTTCGAAGTCGAACTCGAACCCGAGCCGACGCTGGTCGAGTTTCCGCAATAGTCCCCGGCCATTGCGGGAACCCCTGACGATCCAGCCGTAATCGCGGGCAGAACGCCTCAGAATGCGTTGATGCCTGTCAATTCGCGACCCACCACCAGCTGGTGCACCGTTTCGGTGCCTTCGTAAGTGATCACGCTTTCGAGGTTGAGCATGTGGCGGATGGCCTGGTACTCGGTCGTGATGCCGCTGCCGCCGAGGATATCGCGGCAGTCCCGCGCGATGTCCAGAGCCATGCGCACATTGTTCCACTTGGCCACGCTGACCTGGGCCGGGCGCATCCTGCCGGCGTCCTTGAGACGCCCGAGTTGCAGGGACAAAAGCTGCGCGCTGGTGATGCGCCGTGCCATGTCCGCCAGACGGATCTGCATGGCCTGGTTGGCCGCCAGGGGGCGCCCGAACAGCACCCGGTCGGCGGTGTAGTCCAGGGCTTCCTGAAGGCAGGCCGTCGCGGCCCCGATGGCGCCCCAGGTGATGCCGTAACGCGCCTGCGTCAGGCAACCCAGCGGCCCCTTCAGGCCCGAAGCATTCGGCAGCCGATTGGCCTCCGGGACGCGCACGCTGTCGAAATACAGCTCGGAAGTCACCGATGCCCGCAGCGACATCTTGGACTTGATCGAGCGGGCCTCGAAACCCGGCATGTCCTTCTCCAGCACGAAACCCATGATGCCTTCGTCGGTCCTGGCCCAGACCACTGCAATATCGGCGATGCTGCCGTTCGTGATCCACATCTTGGAGCCGTTAACGATCCAGTCGTCACCGTCCCGGCGGGCATGGGTCTTCATATTGGCGGGGTCGGAACCGCCGTGGGACTCGGTCAGACCGAAGCACCCGATGATTTCACCGGCCGCCATTCCCGGCAGCCATCTCTGGCGCTGCTCCTCGAAACCGTAGGCGTGAATGGGGTGCATGCACAGGCTGGACTGCACCGATACAAAACTGCGTAA
>JBFFUJ010000143.1:0-6516 GCA_041571375.1 Lysobacterales bacterium
ATCGTGCCGCGGACGACGACGGCCACGGCTGGACGGCATTCTTCATCGAGCGTCGCCTGCGCTACCAGGCCGGCCTGGCCGCCGGGCAGGACGGCGGCGCCCTGGCCGGTCTGCTCGACCGCGCGGAAACGCGCATTGCCGACCTGCTGGACGGTTCGGTCGAGCCGCCGGTGCTCCTGCATGGCGATCTCTGGGGCGGCAATTACATCGTCGACGAACGCGGCGAGGCCTGCCTCATCGACCCCGCCGTTTATTACGGCCACCGTGAGGCCGATCTGGCGATGACGCGGCTGTTCGGCGGCTTTGACCGCTCGTTCTATGCTGCCTACCAGGATGAGTTTCCGCTGGCAGCAGGACAGGAAGAGCGCGTGCACCTCTACCAGCTGTACCACGTGCTGAACCATTTCAACCTGTTCGGCGGGGGCTACTACGAGCAGAGCCGCCGTATCCTGCAGCGCTACGCAGGACGCTGAGCAGGCCCCGCGGGCAGGGCTCAGATCACCCGCGGGCGCGTCAGGCCGAGGGCGCGCTCGAGTTCCCGCACCTGCTCCAGCAGCCTGGGGCCAATGTTCGCCTCGAGTACTTCGCGCGGCAGGACGTCGGCGTGGGCGCCGCACAGAAAGACGGCCGCTTCCTGCGACGGGTGGGGCCACAACGGGACGGCACAGGCGTTGATGTGGTCGTTCCAGGCGCCGATGGAGACCAGGAAACCGCGTGATTGCAGCATGGCGCGGTCCTCCCGGGTCTGCCCTGTGTCGTCAGGCGACGGTGCGCTGGCCGCCAGCAGCGTCCGGCCCGTAGCGCTCCGGGTCAGCGGCAGCCGATGGCCTTCCGTCAGCCAGATCGCCGGGGTATTACGTGGGCGCCAGCAACGGGTCAGCATGGCCGCTTGCCGGTCGCGCATCGCCAGTGCCACCAGGGCGCCCACCTCATCGGCCAGTTCCTGCATAAGCGGCTCGGCGGTCGGCAGGAAAGACAGGCTGGCCCGCGCCGAGTAGCCCAGCGCCATGACCGCGGGGCCGAGACAGTAAGCCTCTTCCGCCTCGAGTTGCTGCAGGAAACCCAGTTGCGTCAGCGTATAGGTCATCCGGGCCACGGTCGAGGGCGGCATGCCGGTGCGGCGGGCCAGTTCTCGGTTGCCCAGCGAGCGCTCGCCCGGGGCGAAGGCCTGCAGGACGCTGAGCCCTTTGGCCAGTGTGGTGGCATAGCGACGGTCCCGGGCCTTGCCGGGGCTTTCTGCGGTGGGTCTTATCGTCGGTGACATCTGTGCAGTGAGCGGCCGCCTCTCTGAACAGCGGCCCCGTACGAGCCTCGGTCAGTAGTTGAAGTTCACTTCGAAGCCCAGTACGCGTCCCCGCGTCAGCGGCGAGAATGTGCCGCCCCAGGGCAGGACCCCACCGAGGGTGGCCGGTAGCTGGGTGTCGCCTCCGTGATTGACGTCGTCGAGGAGGTTTCGCCCGTACAGCGAGAAAATCCAGCGGCCGTCGGAAGTACGGTAATCCAGCCCGGCATCCAGGATTTCCTGGGACAGCAGGTAGCCCAGATTGCTGTCGGTGTAGAAGGCGTCGTCGCGGTAGGCGAAGCTGATGCGCCCGGTCAGCGAGCTGCCCGAGTCGAAGAACCAGTCATGGTTGACGCCGATGGAGTAGGTCCATTCCGCGGCGCGGGGGAGCTTGAGTGCCTTGTCCTTTTCATCGATGACGCCGTCCGAATTGAGGTCGAACCGGACGGCCGTGTAGGACGGGTCGACCCAGCCCAGCGACGCCAGCAGCACCGTGTCCGCGCCGATGGCGAAGGTGCCGTCCAGTTCAGCGCCATAAATCTCAGCGTCGGAGGTATTGCGGATGACCTGAACGACCCCGGCGATTGGGTCCGCCCGGTTGACCTCGCGCTGCATGTCGTCGATGGTCGTGTAGAACACCGCGGCATTGAATTGCCCGAGATTTCCCAGTTCGGACTTGTAACCGATCTCGTAGCTGTCGACCGTCTCCTGGTCGAAGGGCCCGGGGCCGAGGTTGACGACGTCGACGGCCGTGTTGCGCATATTGTAACCGCCGGACCGATGGCTGCGGGACCAGTGCGCGTAGAGGCGTCTGTCGTCGTTGAGCCGATAGGTGAAGCCGAGCTTACCGGACCACGCATCCCAGTCATCGCCGTCCACGAAATGATAGGTGCAGCTGCCTTCGTACACGACGCAGGGGCGGTTGGTGTTCAGCGTCAGGATCGAAATCTGCGCGTCCTTGTCCTCGCTGGTGTAGCGCAAGCCCGCGTTGAGCGTCCACGCGTCGTTCAGGTCATAGTCGACTGCGCCGAACACGGCCCGCGACTCCACGTCCAGCAGCCCGCCGCCATCCTGGGTCAGCAGCGGCGCCGCACCCCCGGTGGCAACACCACCGAGTTCGCGGCTTTCGGAGTAACTCAGGTCGCTGCTGAACCAGTACACGCCGGCCGTGACATTGGCGCGGCCGAAGGTCCCGTTGTAGCGCAATTCGTTGCTGAACTGCTCGTAGTCGTTGATCGTGCCGGAATGGAACAGCCACACGGTTTGCGCGTCAATGTCGGCGTAGGTCTCGTGGAAGTACTCGCGCCAGCCGAAAATGTTGGTGATGGTTCCGTTTCCGGGTGCGACGTCCCAGTCGAGCTGCAGGCTCAGGTGATCGAGCTCGAAATCGATGAAGCCGGGCTCGTCGATCGCGAAATCGAAGCTGTCCCGTTCGAAGTTGGTGAAGAATCCGGGCTGGCCGAGGCCATTGGTGTGTGACTGCGCGGAAGGGCCGTCGCCGTCCGATTCGGTATGCTCCCAGCGCAGTATCAGGCGCAGGTCTTCGCTGGGCTGCCAGACCACAACCGGCCGAAAAATGGTGCTGCTGGCGGCGCCGTGATCGGACCCGTCGAACAGATTCACGTGCCAACCCTTGTCCTCGTTGTGATACAGACTGATGCGGGCGCTGAGCGTGTCGGTCAGGCCTCCCGACAGGGCACCCATGATGTAGTAATTCAGGCCGCCGTCGCCATCCGGATTGCCGTCCACCGCGGCCCGGAAGGAGGCTTCGAAATCATCGGTTGGTTGCTTGCTGTTGATCAACACGGCACCGCCCGTCACATTCCGTCCGAACAGCGTGCCCTGCGGGCCACGCAATACCTCGATGGTCTCGATATCGAACATGTCGATCACGGTGCCCGCCGTCGAGCCCAGGTACACGCCGTCGACGAAAACGCCGACCGTCGGGTCGATACCGGGGATCGAACTGTTCAGGCCCAGGCCGCGGATCGAGAAGTTGGCCACGCCGCGCGCGGTGGCGATGTCGTCCATTGCGACGTTCGGCATGCCGACCGTGAGGCTCTGCAAGGTCCGGACCTTGAGCGCCTCGATCTGCTCGCTGGAGAAGGCCGAAATCGACAGCGGAACCTCCTGCTCCCCTTCCAGTCGCTTGCGCGCGGTGACGGTGACCTCCTCCATCAGCAGGTCGGACGAACTCCGTCTCTGGTCTTCCGCCGGTTCCTCCTGTGCCGAGGCGCCGCCGGCTGCAGCCAGTATCAAGAAGCCAAGTGTGCAGGCAGTCGATCGGCAGCTGGGGCTCCGCCGCCCGGCGATTCGAGTTAAAGCTGAAGGCCTCATTGATGACATCGCTTTGTCTCCCCGTTGGTCGCACTTGGCGGTGCGCGTGACCTTGCTATCGGAAGATAGCGTCGAATAAACTGCCAGTCAATATGCGGAATAATATGCCGCTATGCGGAACAAGGCGAGGCTTGCTCCGCGTGTGCGAGGCCGGCGGGCACACCCGCAACGGCCTTCGCGCAGCACCGGGCACAGCCCTGGCTGCATAATTAACCGGAAGCGCCGACCGGAGAAACAGATGTCCAGAGCAGACCCGATCCCCCGCGACGGGGAGAACGACTACACGCCGGAACAGGCGGCGATCCGCCGGCAGTTCGCGACCGCCAGGACCGGCGCCTCGCTGGCAGGGATCGGCAGCTATACGATCGATCCCGCGGCCACCCGCGGTAATGTCGAGAATTTCATCGGGACGGTGCAGATGCCGCTGGGTCTGGCGGGTCCGCTGCGGATCGACGGCGAGCATGCCCGGGGCGATTATTACGTCCCGCTCGCGACGACCGAAGGCACGCTGGTGGCCAGTTACAGCCGCGGCATGCGGGTGGTGAGCGAATGTGGCGGGGTGAAGACCACCGTGATGAAGCATTCGATGCAGCGGGCCCCGGTATTCCTGTTCGGCGATGCCCTGGAGGCGCGGGATTTCGGGCGCTGGCTCGAGGCCGAATTCGACGCCATCAGGGCCGCAGCGGAGCGTACGACCCGTTCCGGTAAGCTGTTCGAGATCGAGCAGTACCCCGTCGCCAACATGATGTATGCGCGGTTCTGTTACACGACGGGCGATGCGGCCGGCCAGAACATGACCGGGAGCGCGACCTTCGCTGCCTGCGAGTGGATCAGGGCTCATCACCCATTGCGGCCGCGCTATATCCTGTCGGGGGCGATCGACACCGACAAGAAACACTCGATGATGAACATGATCCGGACGCGCGGCAAGCGGGTCATTGCCGAGTTCAAGCTGAACCGCGAGATTGCCCGCCGCATGTTGCGCATCGATACCGCGGATCTCTACCGTTACCGGCAGATTGCCGCGGTGGGCGCGCTCCAGTCCGGCTCCGCCTACAGCGGGGCCCACTCGGCCAACGGCATCGCGGCGCTGTTCATCGCCACCGGCCAGGACGAGGCCAACGTGGCGGAATCGCATGCCGGTCTCACCTACGGACAACTGCTGGACAATGGGGATTACTACTGGTCGGTGACGCTGCCGGCCTTGATCTGCGCCACCTACGGGGGCGGCACGGGGCTGCCCACCCAACGGGAGTGCCTGGAACTGCTCGGCTGCTACGGGGCCGGCAAGGCGGACAAGTTCGCGGAGATCGTCGCGGCGGTCGTGCTGGCCGGGGACGTGTCGCTGACCGCCGCGGTGCTCGCTGGCGACTGGGTCAGCAGTCACGAGGCGCTGGGCCGCAACCGCTGAGAGGGCCGCATGATGAGTGAGCAGACGATCCGCACGGGACAGCAGTACATCGACAGCCTGAGGGGCCGGAATCTGGATGTCTGGCTGTTCGGCGAACGCGTGGAGGAGCCGGTCGATCACCCGATGATCCGGCCCTCGATCAACGCCGTGGCCGCGACCTACGATCTGGCCATTTCCAATCCCGAGCTGGCTTCGGCGATCTCGCCGTTCACCGGCGAGCGCGTGAACCGCTTCCTGCACATTGCCGCCAGCCGTGACGACGTGGTGATGCAGAACAAGATGCAGCGCCGCCTCGGGCAGTTGACCGGTACCTGTTTTCAGCGCTGCGTCGGCATGGACGCGCTGAACTCCCTGCATTCGGTCACCTACGAGATCGACGAGGCGCACGGCACTCGCTATCACCAGCGCTTTCTCGATTTTGTGAAGTCGATGCAGTCCCGCGGCTATGTGATCGGCGGGGCGATGACGGACGTCAAGGGTGACCGCTCCAGGCCGCCCCATGCGCAGGCCGACCCCGACCTGTTCGTCCACGTGACACGGCGGACGGAAGAGGGGGTTTACATCAGCGGTGCCAAGGCCCATCAGACCGGATGCATCAACTCGCACTGGTTGATCGTCATGCCGACCATGCGGCTCGGCGAGGCCGATCGGGACTACGCGATCGTTGGGGCGCTGTCCGTGGATGCTCCCGGCATCACCTACGTCTACGGGCGCCAGTCCTGCGACACGCGCAGCATGGAGGAGGGCGGCCTGGACGTGGGCAATGCGAAGTACGGCGGCCAGGAGGCGATGGTCCTTTTCGAGGACGTGTTCATACCCAACGAATCCATCTTCATGAACGGCGAATACGAATTCGCCGCCCTGCTGGTGGAGCGCTTCACCTGCTATCACCGGCGGAGTTATGTGTGCAAGTCGGGCGTGGGTGACGTGCTGATAGGCGCGGCAGCGGCGATCGCCGACTGCAACGGCGTGGAAAAGGCCTCGCATATCCGCGACAAGCTGGTCGAGATGACCCATCAGAACGAGACGATCTACAGCACCGGCATCGCATCCTCCTACCAGTCGCAACAAATGAAATCGGGCGTGTGGCAGTGCGACGACATGATCGCCAACGTCTGCAAGCACCACGTGACGCGGATTCCCTACGAACTGGCGCGGCTGGCCCAGGACCTGGCCGGCGGCCTGGTGGTCACCTTACCCTCACAGCAGGACCTCGAGCACGACGAACTTGGCCCCAGGCTGGAGAAATACCTGCAGGGGCGGGCGGGCGCGTCGACGGAGGAGCGCGTGCGCATCCTGCGCCTGATCGAGAACATGACCCTGGGCCGCAACGCCGTGGGCTACCTGACGGAGTCGTTGCACGGCGCCGGTTCGCCGCAGGCCCAGAGGGTACAGATCGCCCGCCAGGCGCAACTGGAATTCAAGAAGCAACTGGCCAGGGCGCTGGCGGGTGTTGCCGGCGAGGAGGTCGACCGGTCCGGTGAGG
>JBFFUJ010000144.1:0-6474 GCA_041571375.1 Lysobacterales bacterium
GCTGAACGTCTCCATCATCGCCTTCAAATGGTACGAGGCGGTGCACTACTACCCATCCTGGCAGGAAATCACCGTGACCCTGATGGTGGTTTTCGCCGAGATCTGGATCTTCCGCTGGATCGTCACCCGGATGCCGGTCTTCGCCCCGGGGCATTAGCCCACGGATTTTCGAGGGACACAGATGGACTCTTTCACCTACATCAATATCTTCGAGACCAAGGGTCTCGAGTACCTGCTTTTGCTGAGTTTCTGGGTGCTGTTCATATTCCTGGTGCGGTACCTGTCGAAGCCACCGAAAAAGCGCATCGGCTCGGGGTGAGTCCGACGCGCGGAGGACCGTGGCGGCGCGCCGTGCAGCTGGGGGCGCGACGAACACAATGGCAGCCGTAGCGAGCAAGACATGCTGGGTAAAAAAATAGGTTTCAAGCTGACGTTTGGTGTGGGCCTGACGGTCCTCCTGACGATCGGCATTTTTGCCTGGTTCAATATCCAGTCCCAGAGTCGAAGCCTGCTGCACGAAGTGGAGCGTCACGCGAGCCAGCTCAGCGAGGCGGTGAAGTCCGACACCGAATACGACATGCTGCGCAACGATCGCGAGCGCATCCACGAGAGCATCCGGCGGGTCGGGCAGCAGGAGAGCATCGACCGTATCCGCGTATTCAACAAGTCGGGAGAGATCATCTACTCCAGCGACGCCGCCGACATCGGCAAGATGGTCGACAAGCAGGCCGAGAGCTGCTACCGCTGCCACTCCATGGGCAAACCCCTGGAGCACCTGGAGACCGAGGAGCGCACGCGGGTCTTTAACCCCAACGCCGAATCGCCGCGCCTGCTCGGCATTATCAACCCGATCTACAACTCCGAGTCGTGCTGGACAGCCGACTGCCACGCGCACCCGAAAACACAGACCGTGCTCGGCGTGCTGGACGTGACCATACCGCTCACGGAGGTGGATCGGAACATTCGCCTCAGCCAGATCGCGGCGATCATACTGGCGATCGGCGTCATCCTCGTCCTCAGCCTGATCGTCGGCCTGATGGTGCGCTGGTGGATTCACCGCCCGGTGCAGGCGCTCGTCACGGCGACCCGGAACGTGGCCGGCGGCAACCTGGGCTACCGGCTGACCGTCAAGCGCGATGACGAACTCGGCCAGCTGGCCGGCGCCTTCAACAACATGACCGAAAAACTGGCCCAGGCGCGGCTGCAGCTGTTTCAGTCGGACAAGCTCGCCTCGCTGGGCCGGCTGGCCGCGGGCGTTGCACACGAAATCAACAACCCGCTGACAGCGGTCCTTACCTACAGCAGCTACCTGCTGAAGCGTTCCGAGGGGCGGCCCGAGATCCACAAGGACCTGCAGGTCATCGTTTCCGAAACGATCCGCTGCCGGGAAATCGTCAGGAACCTGCTCGACTTTGCCCGCCAGACGGTGCCCAAGAAACGCAAGGCCAGCATCAACGAGATCATCTCCCGCGCCACCAAGGTCATCGAGAACCAGCTTTCACTCGGCCGCGTGGAACTGCTCATGGACCTGGAACCGGACCTGCCCGCCGTGACGGTCGATGCCAACCAGATTCAGCAGGTCTTCATCAACCTGATGGTGAATGCAGCGGACGCGATCGGTGAGCAGGAAGGGACCATCAAGGTGACCAGCAGGGCCATCAGCCTGCAGCCATCAGGCGTGCTGCAGATCAAGACCGCAGTGTGCCGCAAGCGGCACGAACTGGTGGACCGCAGGTTCGAGATCGATACGAAGCCCGCCATCACGATGCGCTTCCGGCATGAAGACCAGGACGGGCTCATTCACCTCGACCCCGTGTACGGCTCGAGCGGGCATCAGCTCGACGGCATGCCGCCGTTCGAGCAGGGCGTTGAACTGCAGTGCCCGACATGTTCGACGTCACTGATCGCCGAGGGCGAGCGCTGCCCGAACTGTAACGCGGCGATTTACTCATTCGAGGTCCCCCTCAAAGGCATGGTCCAGGGCTGCCTGCGGGACGACTGCGGCTGGCAGCACTGGGAGCAGATCGACCGGAACTGGAGCGACGCATTCGTCGAGATCCGCGTCGAGGATGACGGCTGCGGGATTCCCAAAGAGCAGATCGCGAGGCTGTTCGAGCCATTCGCCACGACCAAGGGCCCCAAGGGCACCGGCCTCGGCCTGGCGGTCACCTGGGGCATCATCGACAACCACAACGGCACGATTTCCGTCGAAAGCGAGGTCGGAGCCGGAACGACATTCATCGTTCGGATCCCGGTGGAAGCATGAGCGTCGCCCGCGACATCCTGGTCATCGAAGACGAACTGTCAGTCACCCAGGCGGTATTGATGGTCTGCGAAGAGGAAGGCATGACCGCCTCCGCGGTGGATAACGCGAGCGAGGCCCTTCGACGCCTGCAGAACGGCACATTCCGTCTGGTGCTTTGCGACATCATGATGCAGGGGATCGACGGTTTTCAGTTCCTGGAGGAGTTGGCCCGCGCCGGCATCGACGTGCCGGTGATCATGATGACGGGATACTCAACGGTGGAAAACGCCGTCAAAAGCCTGGCAGCAGGCGCCATCGATTATATTCCCAAGCCGTTTACTGCCGATGAATTGCTCACGGCTATCCGGCGCAGTCTCCGCTCCAGCGCAATACTCGCGGTGGCCGAGTCAGCCGGCCTGGAGCGACGGAATTCCGTCGAATATGTCTCCTGCCCCGATCATTACTATCGCCTGGGATACGTCAGCTGGGTGCTCATGGAAGACGAGGGTACCGCGAGGATCGGCATTTGTGACCTGTTTCTGAAAGCGACGGAGGGCATCCGGGACCTGTCCCTGTCGGAACCCGGGGAAGACCTCGTGCAGGGTATTCCCTGCGCCGTCGCCACATCTCCCGATGGTTCCGAGCACGGCATCATGTGCCCGATGAGCGGCAAAGTGCTGGAAGTCAACGCCGAGGCCCTGGCAAAACCCTCGCTGGTCGAGAAAGACCCCTATTTCAAGGGCTGGTTGTACCGCGTCCTCCCTTCGAATCCGGAGAGCAACCTGCGGTGGCTGACTTCATGAGGTGCCGCAGGCGGGCGGCAGACTGCGCAAAAGGAGAGTGAGATGACGACCAAACTGTTTCTGATACTCCTCATCCCGGCCATCATCCTGTTCATATTCCTGAACCTGCTCTCCAGGGAGCTGTTTCGGAAATATCACGAGATGAAACGCCAGGCCGAGCGCGAGGAAGCACTGCAGGAGAGCCTGCGGCTCGATTTCACCCGTGAATCGAAAACGCTCAAGCGCGTGGACGTCGAGGAACCGACGGCGCGCATCCTGTGCGTTGATGACGAGGAGATCATCCTCGACAGCCTGCGCAAGATACTGGTCCTGGACGGTTACAGCGTCGACACGGTCGAAACAGGAAAGGAGGCCCTCGGGCTGATTCAGACCCGTGATTATGATTTCGTGTTCACCGACCTGAAGATGCCGGAAATGTCCGGAACCGAGGTCGCGAAGGCAGTGAAACATCTGCGCCCGGACATCGATGTCGTCATCATCACCGGTTTCGCGACGGTCGAGTCTGCCGTGGAGTGCATGAAACATGGCGCGATGGACTACATCGAAAAGCCGTTCACCGAGGACGAATTGCGGCAATTCGTCAGGCATGCGCTGATCAAGCGCCATGACCGGATCGAAAGACGGCTGAAGCCGCAGGTGCGTGTCACAGGCCCATCGGAAACGAGCCGCGGCATCAATGGTGAATTCACCATTCCCGGCGGCGTTCTGGTCTCGGGCGGCCACTGTTGGGCGAGCCTCGCCGAGGACGGCACCGTCAGGATCGGAGCGGATGATTTCGCGCGTAAGCTGATCGGCCATGTCGACGCGATCGACCTGCCCGAAACGGGCCAGGTGGTCAGGGCCGGCGAACCACTCTACGGCGTCAGGCAAGGCGAGCGACGCGCGCCGTTCCGCGCGCCGCTGAGCGGCAAGGTGGTGCGAGTCAATGAAGGCTTGCGGGAGAACCCCGGGCAATTCGAGTCGCGATCCTACGGCAACAACTGGATCTGCGTGATCGAAGGGGCAGACCTGGACGTCGAATTGCCACAGCTGAAAATCGGCAACTCCGCCGTCGATTTTTTTCAAACGGAAATCGAGCGCTTCAAGGATTTTCTGCAGGAAACCGACGACAGCGGACACTACGACCCGGCATCTTTTTGCATCGGCGCGCTCGAGAAGATGGACGATGCCCGATGGCAGAGCGCAGTCGACACCTTCTTTGCACGCTAGGGCGACGCGGAACGGGAACCTTCAGGGGGCGACCTCATCGTGCCGGCGCAGGCCGGGCGGAATGCTTGGGTATTCGCTCTGCAAGCCGACGCCGGCCCGGACTCACTCGAAGGGCGAGCGCAGCGGCACCGGGTCTTTGCTCGCCCCCTTGATGGAAGCCACGACACCGACCAGCAGGATGCCGGCGATGATGCTGAGGGAGGCCGCGTCAGGAATGGGGTAGTGGTGGCTGACGATCATCTTGACGCCGACATAGGCCAGCACGAATACCAGCGACTGCTTCAGATAACGGAACTTCTGCATGTACGCGGCCAGGATAAAGTACAGGGAGCGCAGGCCCAGGATCGCAAAGATGTTGGACGTGAATATGATGAAGGGATCGCGCGTCACCGCGAAAATCGCCGGAATGGAATCCACGGCGAACATCACATCGCTGCTCTCGACCAGCAGCAGGGCGAGCAACAGCGGGGTTGCCATCAGTTTGCCGTCCAGGCGCACTACGAAGTGGTGTCCATGGAATTCATTCGTCACGGGGATGAGACGCTGCGCCAGCTTGACCAGCGGGTTGTCAGCCGGATCGACGGTCTCGTGCCTCAGCATCAGCATGCGGGCGGCCGAGTACAGCAGGAAGGCGCCGAACAAGTAAGTGACCCACTCGAAGCGGTTGATCAGGGCCACGCCCAGGCCAATCATCACGCCGCGCAGCACCACCGCCCCGAGGATGCCCCAGAACAGCACGCGGTGCTGCAGGACCTGGGGCACATGAAAGTACGAGAGGATCATCGCAATGACGAAGACGTTGTCGAGCGACAGCGAGTACTCGAGCAGGTAGCCCGTCAGGAACTGCATCACTGCCGAGCGACCATCCATGTGCTCCGTGGGCAGGCTCGACCAGGGGTAGTTGTTCTCGTACAACAGGTAGACGAACACCATGAACAGCATGGCCATGCTGATCCAGAGGCTGCT
The DNA here is from genome assembly GCA_041571375.1 of Lysobacterales bacterium. Taxonomy (GTDB): domain Bacteria; phylum Pseudomonadota; class Gammaproteobacteria; order Xanthomonadales; family SZUA-36; genus CALKKN01. The sequence continues at coordinate 5,224 of JBFFUJ010000144.1, forward strand.
CCAGCCAAGCGCGCTGCGAAGCGTGATCTCCCTGTCCCTGCGGTGGAAGACGCCCAGGTCGAGCGCCACCAGGCACAGGATGAGAACGATGAAACCTATCCAGATGGGTACGGTCATTTGGCGGACGGAACCCCGGGTTTCGCAGCGGACGGTAGCCTATCATCCCACGGCCGCTCACAAATAGCATCCTCAGCGCACAGGGCCCGGCACAGCCATGCGCTGCGCCGGGCACTGGCTGCAGACGATCACACCGCAGGCTTGATGTTGCGATTCAATCGGAACAGGTTGCCAGGGTCGTACTGGTTCTTGACCTGGACCAGGCGCGCGTGGGCCGGGCCGTAGTTCTGGTTAGCAGGGTCCTTGGCATCGAACTCGATGTTGTCGTAGAAGCCGCCGGTGAACGGCTCGATCTGTCCGAACCACTCGCGCGCGATCGAAATCGCCTCCTCGTCCTCAGCCTGATCGTTCCAGAAACTGACCAGCAGCACCATGGTCTCGGCGTTGCGGTGCGGAAAGGCCGTTGCCAGATCGTCCACGCGATTGACCGCTCCGCCGGAGGTATGGGTCAGGAACGCAAACCTCGGATCCGGCCGGAACGCCTCGATCATTGCATCGATCAGCCCGGGCGTGACCTCCCGCGCCATGCCGTTCTTCGCATAGGAACGAACGCCATGCGCTGCGAGACCATCATTGGCTGTCTGCATGACCGTATAGTCCTGCAGCTTGACGCCATCGTCCAGCGGCTGACCGATCTTGCGCAGCGGCTCCAACTCCTTCTCGCCCTGGCTGGGATCTCCTGCAAACAGCACTTCCATGGCGATCACGGAGGTGCCGTCCGGCATGGTCATCATTCCGGGTCCCGCGTACAGCTCGTCGGACAGTCCCGAATACCAGTCGCCGTAGAAATCGAGCACCTCGCGGGCCTGCTCCACCGGCCATACGATCATTCCCGACAGCACATTCCGGTCGAAGGGGTGCAGCCGGAAATGGAACCGGGTGACGACGCCGAAATTGCCGCCCCCGCCCCGGATGGCCCAGAAGAGGTCAGGATCCTGCTCGGCACTGACCGTCCGAAGCTGACCATCTGCGGTAACGATGTCCGCGGCCAGCACGTTATCCACCGCCAGCCCGAACTTGCGGTTCAGGCGCCCGAAGCCACCGCCCAGCGTAAAGCCGCCGACACCCGTATGCGACACCACGCCCGCTGTTGTCACCAGTCCGTGCTGCAGGGCCGCGGCATCCAGGTGCCCC
>JBFFUJ010000145.1:0-6454 GCA_041571375.1 Lysobacterales bacterium
CGATCTTCATCGGCCGCAGATAAAATAAACCCTCCGTGGTGCCGCTACGGTCCGGTGACCTTGAACCAAAGGTTCAGGTGGGGTGGCTTACGAGGCCTCAGGCTTTTCGCTCAGAGCGAACATGCACACCGGCTCTCTGATCAGCTACCCCGAGGTCAATATGTAGGGACAAGGCATTGAGCGGTCCCGCTGGCGAACACCACAGGGGGCGAAATCAGTATAACCTGATCACTCCTGCAGCGCATCATCGATCCGATCGGCCAAAGAACGGATCCGGTCGTCGATTTTTTCCTTTCTCGTGGTGGCGTTGCGCTGCATCCGCAACAAATCGGCGCTGAAATTGAGGGCTGCCTGCAGCGCGATTCGCTCCAGCGACATCAGTCGCCCCCCCTCGCGGATTTCGGTCATGCATTCGTCCAGCTGTCGAGCCGCTTCGACCAGTTCAGTGCGCTGGTCGGGCTCACAGGCGAACTGATACTTCTTCTCGAGAATGATGACCGAAACCGGTTCCGGGGACTGACTCATCGATGTTTATCCGTCGAATGGTATGGGTCGGGCGCTCGCTGAGTGGGAAGTCCTCAGGGTTGTTCGAGCGCCTTCAGGCGATTGATCATGGCCTCGACCTTGCTGCGGGCCTCCTCGTTCTTGGCGACCAGCGAGGCGCGCTCGGCGACCAGCGATTCCTGGCGATTCTGCAAGGACTGGTTTTCTTCGCGCAACTTGCGGCACTGGTCGAGCAGGCTCTGCAATTGTTTTTCCAGCCGGTCCAGGTCCTTGGCGGTCTGTTCAAGGGAGTCCATGCCGCAACTATAGTTGGCGCTGCATAGAGCGTCAAACGGTTCTGTCGGGGCGCGGCCCGGCGGCTGTGGCCGGGGCTTCAACGATGATAGTATTCGGGTTTCTGACAGCGGTCCCCGGAGCGGTGAGATGTCTGCGCCTTCCCTTCCTGATTTCGAGCGCACGCTGCAGCTGGGCGGCGGTGAACTCGATGCGGCGATTCTGGCCGAAAGCCATGGATTGCTGTGTGGGTTGGTGTGCCGGGAATCCAGCCCGGATGCCGCGCATTTCCTGCGCCACCTGGAGGCCATGCGCCTGGTCACTGACCCGGATCGGGCATTGCACGCGGCCCTGACAGAGGCCTGGCGGAGCACCGTGGCACAATTCGACGACGAAGAGATGGGTTTCGCCTTGTGGCTGCCCGACGACGACGAGCCGCTGGAGGAACGGACCATCGCGCTGGCCCGCTGGTGCTCGGGATTCCTGGTCGGGCTCGGCAGCGGCGGTCCGCTGGAGACATTGACCGAGGAAGCGGGGGAGGCGATCGCCGATTTGCAGGAGATCGCCCGCGCGGAGCTATCGTCCGCCGCGAACGAAAACGCCCGCAACGAGGAGGATGAAGCCGCCTATGCGGAAATCGTGGAGTATGTGCGCGTGGTCGCTCTGGTTCTGCGCGAAGACTTCCGCGGGCCGCAGGCCAACGAGGTGATTCACTGACCGGCGCGCCCCCCGGGCCGCCCTGTCCGAAGGTAAGGAGTATCGTGATCAAGCAGAAGGAATTCGCGCGGCGACGACGCCAACTCATGCGGATGGCCGGGGAAGACTCCATCATCATCCTGCAGTCCGCGCCGCAGCAGGTCCGCAACGGCGACGCCCACTATGCCTATCGGCAGGACAGCGATTTCCTGTACCTCACCGGATTTCGCGAGCACAGCGCGCTGCTGGTGATGGTGCCGGACGGCTCGGCAGGCCAGTGCACCCTGTTCTGCCGTAAACGGGATGCCAAGCGGGAAATGTGGGACGGCGCGATGGTGGGCCCGGAGGGCGCTGTCGCGGAGTATGGCATGGACGAGGCCTACGACATCGGCGAAGTCGACGCACGCCTGAAGGAAATGCTGCATGACCGCGAACGCATTTACCACGACCTGGGGCGCGATCCGCTGTTCGATCAACGCCTGATCGGGTGGCTGAACGAATTCCGGGGCGCGTCGCGCAAGACCTTTCATGCGCCCGAGGAGATCCACGCGCTGGACCACATGATTCACGACATGCGGGTTTACAAGAGCCGGGAAGAATTGTCCGTGATGCGGCGCGCAGCCAGGGTGTCGATCGAAGCGCACGAGCACGCGATGCGCGGTTGCCGACCGGGGCTCAACGAGGCGGATATCCATGCCGGCCTGCTGCACACGTTCACGCGCCACCACTGCGAACCTTCTTATCTGCCCATCGTCGGCGGCGGGGCGAATGCCTGCGTGCTGCACTACGTCGCCAACCGCGACGAACTGAAGGATGGCGAACTGCTGCTGATCGATGCCGGGGCGGAATTCGACGGCTATGCATCGGACATCACGCGCACCTTTCCGATCAATGGAAAGTTCTCACCGGAACAGCGTGAGCTCTACGAGGTGGTTCTGGCGGCCCAGACCGCTGCCGTCGCCAGGGCCCGGGCGGGCAACCAGTGGCAGGACGTCCACGATGCGGCAATCCGCGTCGCGACCGAGGGCATGGTGGCTCTGGGCTTGCTGCAAAACAGCGTCGACGAGGAGATCGAAACGGAAGGTTACAAGGAATTCTACGTGCACAACACGGGGCACTGGCTGGGGCTGGATGTGCATGACGTCGGGGAGTACACCATCGACGGGCACTCCCGCGAGCTGGAGCCCGGCATGGTGATGACGATCGAGCCCGGCATCTATATCGGCCCGCAGGACGAGAGGGTGCCGGACCGCTGGCGCGGCATCGGCATCCGAATCGAGGACAACGTCGCCATCACCAAGGACGAGCCGCAGATCCTGACCGACGGTCTGGTCAGGGAACCGTCGGATATCGAGGCATTGATGGCGGGATGAATGCGATCGCTGTTCCACCGGATCGTGGCCGCTACGATGTCATCATCGTGGGTGGCGGCCTGGTCGGAGCCAGCCTGGCGTGCGCGCTGGAACCCATCGGCCTCAGCGTCGCCCTGATCGAAGCGACGGCATTTCGGGCCAACTCGCAGCCCAGCTACGACGACCGTACCCTGGCGCTCAGCGCCAGTTCCTGCAGCATCCTGGAGGCGATGGGCCTGTGGCCTGAATTGCAGGCCAACGCGACCGCGATCAGGGAAATACACGTCCGCGAGCTCGACCGCCCGGGCCACGTCGTGCTGAGCCCGTCCGAGCTGGGCCTGGATCGTTTTGGCCATGTCGTCGAGGCCCGCGCATTCGGTGAAGTCATGGCCCGGATCCTGCCCGCCGCCAGTTGCCTGGAGCTCTACTGCCCGGCCGCAGTGACCACGATTGACGTCGAAGAGAAACGGGTGGGCGTGGCATTCTCGGACGAGGGCGGTGCGGGCAGTCTCGAGGGCCGACTGCTGGTCGGTGCCGACGGCGCGCAGTCGTTCGTCCGCGACGCCCTGGGCATCGAGGCTGAGCGCCACGAGTACGGGCAGACCGCGGTCATCTGCAACGTCACCCCGGAACAGGACCATCGCGGTCGGGCCTACGAGTGCTTCACGCGGACCGGACCGTTCGCGATCATGCCGCACGTAAACGGTCGCTGTGGCCTGATCTGGTGCGACGAGACCGCGCGCGCGCAGGAGCTCATGGAGCTCGGGGACGATCAGTTCCTGCGGCTGGCGCAGGCCCGGTTTGGAGACCACCTGGGCAGGTTCCTGAAAATCGGGCGCCGCTCCAGTTACCCGCTGCGCCTGGTGCGTGCGGTCGAGGACGTCAGACCACGGGCCGTGATCCTGGGCAATGCGGCGCATGCGATCCATCCGATCGGTGCGCAGGGTTTCAACCTGGGCCTGCGTGACGTCGCGGTACTGGCCGAAGTGCTGGCGGACGCGGTTCGGCGTTCTGCCGGGGCCGACATCGGCAGCCTGGATGTGCTGCGGCGCTACAGCAGCTGGCGAGCGCCCGACCACCAGGGCACGATCGCATATTCGGACGGGCTGGCGCGCATTTTTTCGAATCCGACACGGATCGCGTCGCTGGCCCGAACAGTGGGCCTGCTGGCCCACGCCTTCGTGCCGCCCCTGCGGAGACAGCTCGCCGTGCGGGCGATGGGCTTTCGCGGCCGCATCCCGCGCATGGCCATGGGTGAGCCGCTGTGATCGCGGAGCGCCCTTTCGATGCGATCGTGGTGGGGGCCGGCATGGTCGGGGCGGCGGCGGCCGCATTGCTGGCGCGCGCCGGATTTGAAGTGGCTGTCGTCGAGCCAGCGGAACCGGCGCCTTTCGACGCAGGCTCTCCGGTCGGCCTGAGAGTGTCCGCCTGCTCCCCGGGATCCATCGAAATTCTCCGGGAGGCCGGCGCCTGGCGTCAGATCGAGCGCCAGAGACACTGCGACTATCGCCGCATGGCCGTGGAAGACCGCGAAGAGGGAAGGGTTCTCGAGTTCAGCGCGCCGGAATTCGGCCTGGATCGGCTGGGCACCATCGTCGAGAACGACCTGGTGCAATGGGCGCTCTGGCAGTCTTTACTCGCGGCCGGCGGCGTGGAAATCCTGTGCCCGGACCGACTGGCCCGGGCCGAGCTGAACGGCGACGGTTGGGCCATCGAGCTCGACAGCGGACGCACGCTGCAGGCGGGCTTGCTGGTGGGCGCGGACGGCGGCGACTCGCCGATGCGGCAGCTGCTGGGTATTCGCCAGGATATCTGGGAGTACGACCAGCAAGGCCTGGTATGCGTCGTTCACACGGCCGAGCCGAATCCGGGCCTCGCCTGGCAGCGATTCATGGAGGGCGGCCCGCTGGCTTTTCTGCCGCTGCAGGACGGCAGTTCGTCGATCGTCTGGTCGAGGCCCTCGGCGGAAGCGGGGCGCCTGCTGTCTCTGGACGACGATGCCTTCCTCGCGGAGTTGGAGCAAGCCGCCGCCGGCAGCGAAGACCACTGGCCCGGCCGGATGGTGGCCTGCGGTCCGCGTGCAGTGTTTCCGCTCACGATGCGGTTGAGTGAACGCTATGTGGCGCGCCGGGCCGTGCTGATCGGAGATGCCGCCCACGTCGTCCACCCCCTGGCCGGGCAGGGGGTCAACCTCGGGCTGCTGGATGCCGCGGGGCTGGTCGAGGTCCTCGTCGCCGCGCGTGGCCGGGGTGAAGACCCGGGCTCGGAAAAAGTTCTGCTGAAATACGGGCGCTGGCGCCGCTCCGAGGCCGAGGTCATGGCCCGCGGGATCCACAACCTGCGCAGCCTGTTCCTGCCGGATGAACTCGGTGTGTTGCGGCGCATCGGCATGGGGCTGGTGGCGCGGAGCTGGACGGCCCGGGAGATGTTCATCCGCCGGGCCACCGGGCGGCACCGGAATGCGCCGGCGCTGGCGCGGGGTGTGGCCCTGACCGAACTCCTGCGCCGCTAGCTGCGGGGGTCCCGCGAGGGGCTCTGCCTGACGCGGGGCAGCCCACGGCAGTCATCCGGCCGCGGGCGTGTTCCCTCACCAAAGTGACAGGGGGGCAATGGACAGGCCGCCGGCTTCAGGAGTAATCTCTGCGGCTCCAGAGGCCCGGAAGCCCTCACCTTCAAGACGGAAGAAACCAAGGAGCGAGGCATGATTTTCAACAACATTCTTGAAACCATCGGTCACACGCCGATCATCCGGATCAACCGGCTCGCCCCTGAAGGCGTGGAGATGTACGTCAAGGTGGAAGCGTTCAACCCCATGAGTTCGGTCAAGGACCGCCTGGCACTGGGCATCATTCTGGATGCCGAGAAGAAGGGTCTGCTGCAACCCGGCCAGACCGTGATCGAGGCGACATCCGGCAACACCGGCATCGCCCTGGCCATGGTTTGTGCCGTGCGTGGGTACCCCTTCGTGTCGGTGATGGCCGAGTCGTTCTCGATCGAGCGTCGCCGTCTGATGCGTTTTCTGGGCGCCAGGGTCGTGCTGACGCCCGCCGCCGAGCGTGCGACGGGAATGGTGCGGGTCACCGAAGCCCTGGCTGCCAAGCACGGCTGGTTCATGACCCAGCAGTTCGAAAACGAGGCCAACCCGGCGTACCACCGCAACACCACCGGGCCGGAAGTGCTGAGCGATTTCGCCAACCGCCGGCTCGACTATTTCGTCAGCGGTTACGGCACCGGAGGCACGATCACCGGCGCGGGTCAGATGATCCGTCTGGCACGCCCGGACGTGAAGATCATCTCCACCGAACCTGCCGGCGCCGCCCTCTTGGAGGGCAAGCCCTGGCAGCCGCACAAGATCCAGGGCTGGACGCCGGATTTCATCCCGGATGTGCTGGACCGGAAGGTCGCGCATGAAAACATACCCGTGACGGATGAAGAATCCATCGCGGCCTCGCACGCGCTGGCCGTCAAAGAGGGCATCTTCTGCGGAATCTCCTCCGGCGGCACGTTCGCGGCCGCCCTCAAAGTGGCGGAACGGGCTGAACCGGGCGCGGTCATCCTGGCGATGCTTCCGGATACCGGCGAGCGCTACCTCTCGACCCCCCTGTTCGAGGGCATCCCTGACGGCCCCG
>JBFFUJ010000146.1:0-6323 GCA_041571375.1 Lysobacterales bacterium
ATAAAAAACCCGGACGCTTCTTTGCCAGATATCCAGGAGCGTCGGCATTGAGCGGACGGGGCTTTCAATACACCTCTCAACTCGACCTGAGCCTCTTCTCCGGGTATTCAGGCGGCGCCCGCACCAGTCCTCTGCCCCCCTCGACAGTCGCTGCATATTCCCCAGGTTCTTCCGGACCAGCAGTGGCTACTGGATGAAGGCAATAACCAACAATCTGCAGCCAACCTTGAAAGTCGGATCGCCAATGACTTCCAGTGCCGTAGTGGGTCGTTAGCTGCCCTTGGCGTCTCCACCAACGCTTTGACCGCTTTCGTTCTGCGGTTTCAGTGGGTGATTTCGGTCGAAGTAGGTTCCGCTATCGGCGAGAACTGCAGTTCTCGCCGTTTCGGCTTTACAACGTTAGTTGAAAACAGACGTGATCAAGAGGCCACAGAATCTCAATCACGCAGAACTCCAGCAAAGCCGCATTTTGACACACGAAAGGGAAGGATAAGATATTGATTTTAATGCTTAAATGGTGGGCCGTCTAGGGATCGAACCTAGGACCAACGGATTAAAAGTCCGGTGCTCTACCAACTGAGCTAACGGCCCCCATGGAGGAGGCGGAATTGTAGGGGATATCGCCCCTCGTCTCAAGCCAACGGGAGAACCTGGGGTCAGAGTAAAGTGCCAGGGTAGCTTACTCTGGCACTTTACTCCGACCCCAAGTATCGGGTCGGATCGGCGATGCCGGCGGCGGCAAAGCCCTCGCGGCGGATGCGGCAGGAATCGCAGACCCCGCACGCCCGGCCCTCGGAGTCCGCCTGGTAGCAGGAGACCGTCGGCGCGTAATCCACACCAAGCTCCCCGCCCCGCCGGATGATCTCAGCCTTGGTCAGGTCGATCAGCGGTGTCTGGATTCTCAACTGCCCCCCTTCCACGCCGACCTTGGTGGCCAGCCGGGCCATCGCCTGGTAGGCCGCTATGAACTCGGGCCGGCAGTCCGGATAACCGGAATAGTCCACGGCGTTGACGCCGATGAAAATGTCCTCGGCCCCCAGCACCTCGGCGTAGCCCAGGGCCAGCGACAGCAGGATGGTGTTGCGGGCTGGCACATAAGTGACCGGGATGCCCTCGGTGCCGCCCCCAGGCACCTCGAGGTCGTCGGTCAGGGCCGAACCGCCGATCGCCCGCAGGTCCAGCGGCAGGACTTTGAGGGGTACACCGGCCGCCTCGGCGACCCGCCGGGCGGCATTCAGCTCGGAACGGTGGCGCTGTCCATAGTCGACCGCCAGAGCATGGCATTCAAAGCCTTCGGCCTGCGCGATCGCGAGCGCCGTGGCCGAGTCCAGACCGCCGGAAACCAGCACCACGGCCCTGTTATGCCGTTCTCCGCTCATCGGCCGGGCTCGTCTCCCCACAGCAGCTTGTGCAGCTGCAACTGCAGCCGCACCGGCAGGCGATCCTCCAGAATCCACTCGGCCAACTCCCGGGCCTCGACCTCGCCCCAGGCCGGCGAGATGAGCACGGTGCAGAGGGTGTCCAACCCGCGCTCGCGCACCTGGGCCCGCGCCCACTCGTAGTCGGCGCGCGAGCAGACCACGAATTTGATCTGATCGGCCCCGGTCAGGTGATCGAGGTTGGCCCAGAGGTTTTTCGCCTCCTCGCCCGAGGCCGGGGTCTTCAGGTCCATCACCCGGCTGATTCGGGGATCCGTGACCGAGACATCGACGGCTCCGCTGGTTTCCAGCGACACTTCAAAACCCTCGTCACAGAGGTGCGCGAGCAAATCCGTGCAACGCTTCTGCGCCAGCGGCTCTCCGCCCGTGACGCAGATGTGCCGCGTCCCATAGCGGCGGACTTCGGCCAGAATCTCCTCGATGTGCATCCACTGCCCACCGTGAAAGGCATAGGCACTGTCGCAGTAGACGCAGCGCAATGGGCATCCGGTCAGGCGGATGAACACCGTCGGCAACCCGACCTGCAGCGCTTCGCCTTGCAGGGAATGGAAGATCTCGGTGATCTTCAGCATGCCTGCTCGGGATACAGGAACGCGGGATTGTTCTTCGAGGCGGGTCATTCGGGCATTGTAATGCAGGACCGCATGCGGGCAGCCGAGTCGATTCAAAAAGCCCGGCAGTTATCCTGATTTCGCGAGAGATGACGCAGGGCAGGTTCGTCTGATTACCGAGCCGGACAGAGCCCCGTAACAAGAGCTACGGGGTGAGGGAAGCGAGGTGAGCAGGCGTACCCGGACCAGTCAGAATGGAGAAATCAGGATAACTGCCGGGCTCAGTAGTGGCCTTCCATGCGCATCGAGCGCAGCCGGTTCTCCGCCAGTCGCGACAGGGTGCTGTCGGGGTACTTTTCCTGTACCTGGGTCAGGGCCGCTCTCGCGCTGTCCCACTGTTCCAGTTCGTAGTGCGTGTAGCCGATCTTCAGCAGCGCGTCGGGCGCCTTGGGGCTGTCGGGGAATCGGTCGAGCAGATCCTGGAAGGCCTTCAGGGCAATGTCGTAGTTGCGCGTGACGTAGTACGACTCACCCAGCCAGTACTGCGCATTGTCGGCGTACTCGCTGTCCGGGTAGCGGTTGAGAAAAGCCTGGAATTCTTCGGCTGCGTCGGCGTAGCGAAGTTCTTTGAGTGCCTGGAAGGCCCGGTCGTAGGCCGCCTTTTCGTCCCCGGCCGATGCCGCCGGGTTTTGGCTCTGTGCCACCGGCTGGCCGATGCCGGTCACGTCCGACTCCGTCGTCATCGGCGCCCGCACCTCGGGAACGTCCGCGCCGGTTCCGGCGGGCGATGACGTGGCCGGGCTCTGGCTGGCTGCGGCCCCGGCGCCTACTGCCGCCCCGCCGGTCACCCGTGCGGGCTGGCTGTTGCGCACGTCGGAAATCCGCTGGTCGAGGTCCAGGTACTGGTCCCGCTGCCGCCGCTTGAGGTTCTCGATCTCGACACTCTGCTCTTCCAGTTGCCCGCGCAGGTTGCGGACCTCGTCCTGCAACTCCTGCACCTGCAAAACGAGATCGGCCACCACCGACGGGGCTGCCTGCTGGGCAACCGCGGAAGCCGAAAAGGTGATGGCCAGCGCGAGGCTGGCCATCAGGACCTTGGTGACTCGAACAGGCGCCATGATTACCGGGCCGTGTAGACGATCTCCACGCGACGGTTCATGGCCCAGCAGTCCTCGTCGCTGACGCGGCAGGTCGGCCGCTCTTCGCCGTAGCTGACGGTCACGAGCTGGTTACCGCGACCACCCTGAGCCGACATCAGCCCGGAAACCGAGTTGCCGCGGCGTTCGCCCAGACCCAGGTTGTACTCCCGGGTACCGCGCTCGTCGGCGTGGCCTTCCAGAGTGACCCGTGCGCTGCCGTTTGCCGCCAGGTAGGCCGAGTGAGCCGAGACGATCCCACGGAACTCCGGCCGCACGGTCGACTTGTCGAAATCAAAATAGATCACCCGCTTGGACAACAGGCTTTCCGGGTTGTCGAAATTGCGCTCGTCCGTGTAATCGCGCGGATCAGGAGCGGGGCGTGTCGTGGTGGGCGGGGTCGGTTGCGGTTCTGGTGCCGTTTCCGGCTGTGCCTCCGGAGCGCTTTTACAGGCTACCAGTGCAAGACCAATCACCATGGCAACAATCAATCTTAGAGCGCTTTTCATCATTTCCTCCAAATTCTTTTTGGTGCGGCCGTTTTGCGCGGCCACTGGCAATCCGTGTCTGATCATCTTACCTGATGACGGGCGACCATGCGGGTTCCCGAACGTCCCCCTCACTCAGAACCAACCGCTGCCGGACGTTGCCGTCCGCTGACACGGCAGACAGCACGCCCCTGTCGCCTTCTCGAGTGGCATACAGGATCATGCTGCCGTTGGGCGCAAAGCTGGGCGATTCGTCCAGCTTACCCGGTGTCAGAATTGTGAATCGCTCGGTCTCAATGTCCCAGACCGCTATACGATACTCGTTTCCACGACCTTGTGCTACAGCAATTTTGCGGCCATCGGGCGCGACGCTCGCGCGCGCGTTGTACTCACCCTCCAGCGTCACGCGCTCCGGGTTGCCGCCGGTCGGCGGCACGCGGTAAATCTGCGGCCGACCGCCCCGATCGGACGTAAAATACAGGTACCCCCCGTCCGGTGACCAGACCGGTTCGGTGTCGATGGACCAATGCTGCGTAATCTGATCGGTGCGTCCGGTGGCCATGTCGCGAACGAAGATTTCCGGGTTGCCGGTGCGGGACAGCGTCAGGGCCATCTTTTTCCCGTCCGGCGAAAAGGCCGGCGCACCATTGATACCGGTACCGCTCGAGATCAGCTCCCGGGACCCGGTGGCGACCTCCTGAATGTAGATGGCTGAATTGCCTTTCTCGAAAGATACATAGGCCAGCTTGCGGCCGTCCGGCGACCAGGCCGGAGACAGCAGGGGCTCGGGCGAGCCGACGATGGATTGCGGCGCGAAGCCGTCGGCGTCCGCCACTACCAGCTCGTAGCGCGAACCATTGCCGGTTCCGGTCGCCGTGACGTAGGCAATGCGGGTCGAAAACGCTCCCCGAACGCCGGTCAGTGCCTCGTAAATGGCGTCGGCCACCCGGTGTGCGCCAAAGCGCAGGTCGCCCGGTCCCACCGTGGTGATCCGGGACAACAACCGCTCCTGGGTATGCACGTCGAACAGCTGATAGACGATTTCGTGCCCGTCGCCGTCGAGGGGACGCTGAACCTTGCCAATCACGAGGTAGTCGACTTTCAGCAGTCGCCAGGTCCCGAAACGGATCGCCTCCTCGTCGACCGGCTTCTCGACCATGTCCTCGACATCCATCGGGTCGAACAGGCCCGAACGATAAAGGTCGCTGGAGATGATCTGGTCCACCCCGGTGATGGGCGCCGGGTCCGGGTCGCGCCACTCGAAAGGCACGATGGCGATAGGCAGGGCACTGGGATTGCCGCTGATGATCTCGATCTCGAGCTGTGCCTCCGCGCTGGGCACCGCCAGCGCGGCAAGGGTGATCAGCTGGACCAGAAAAAACCGTATCTTCACGTTGTCAATCCCCGTCGTAAATGAATATGAAATCGATTTCGCGCCGGAACACGTCCTCAAAGCCGCGGTAGGGCAAGGCACCCCCGCGCTCCACGGCCGCCAGGATCGAGCGGCGGGTGGCCTCGTCCGCGTTGCACTGGCCCCTGATCGCGGCAGAAATGACTTCTCCGCCAGGTATCTGGACGATCCTCAGCGTGCACCGCAGACCCGGCTGCGCCGTGGGCGGCCGCAACCAGTTCTGGGTCACGAACGCCTGTATGGCGGCCTGGTATTCATCGCTCAACCGCGCCACCTGCCCGGCGCGGAATTCCTGCTCGCGCGCCTCGGCCATGCGCTGGGCCTCCGCCTCCCGCTGCCGGCGCAGCTGTTCCTGGCGCTCATCCTCCTTGCGCGTCTCGAGCTGCTTGAGACGCTCCATCTCCAGCTGGCGCTGCCTTTCGGCCGCCTCGCGCTGCCGGCGGATATCTTCCAGCTGCCGCTCCTGGCGCAACCGCTCCTCCTCGAGCTTGCGCTCCCGCTCGATCCGAAGTTGCTGCAGGCGATCCTGGGCTTCCTTCTTACGCTGCACCTCGAGTTCGCGCTGCCGCTCCTGTTCGCGTTGCCGCTGCTTTTCGAGCTCCGCCTCCCGATCCCGTCGGCGGCGGTCGCGCTCGGCCGCCTGCCGCGCCTCTTCGCGCTGCTGCTTGATCGCGGCGGTATCGACGATGACGGCCTCGATGGTCAGCCCGACCGGCTGGGTCTTGCGGAATGGCTGCCAATTCATGGTCCCGAGCACGACCAGGGCGGCCATGGCCACATGGACGGCAATCGCGCCCGCAAACGCCCGCAGACGCGGAAAAATCTCGCCCCAGGAAAACAGGCCCTGACCTGAGGAAGCCACAGACATATCCTACTCCGCAGCCTCCTCCGCGCCGTAGCCCAGCTCCGCAGGGTCGCTCATCAGGCCCACCTTGGTGACGCCCGCCTTCTGCAGCAGGACCAGAGCCGCATACACTTGTCCATAGCCGGCGCCCGAGTCACCGCCGACCAGCACCTGTATTTCCGGGTTGCGCCGTACGATGGCGCCCACCGTGGTCACCAGCGTTTCCGCATCGATCAAGCCGGCGGAGGTGCCGTCAAGATCCCCGCCGGCGTTCAGGTAGAGGTCACCGTTCTTCAGCACCGTGACGACCAGCGGCTCATTGCTCTCCTGCACGTCCATCGGCTCGGCATCCGCCTTCGGCAGTTCGACCTCGACGCCGAGGTTCAGCAGGGGCGCCGTGATCATGAAAATCACCAGCAGCACCAGCATGACGTCGATATACGGGACGACGTTG
>JBFFUJ010000147.1:0-6292 GCA_041571375.1 Lysobacterales bacterium
ATCTGTCCTATGCGGAGATCGCGGGCGTGCTGCAGGTTGCGCCAGGCACCGTGATGTCCAGACTGCACCGGGCCCGATTGGCCCTCAGGGAGGCACTGAATGCACACGAAGTATGAAGCAGCCGGCGGCGCGCATGTCGAGGCGCTGCTTTCCGGCTACCTGGACGGGGAATTGACCCAACAACAGAGCCAGCGGGTCGACGTGCATCTGGGCGGCTGCGCGGAGTGCCGCGACCGGCTGTCGGAGCTGGCCGGACTGCGGCGGCGGGTGGCGGGAGCGCGGCTCAGCACCATGGCGCAGGATGTCTGGAGGGAGCGGATGGATGACGTGGCCGTCAAGGCGAGCCGTGGTCTCGGCTGGGTGCTGTTTCTTGGCGGCCTGCTGCTGCTGGCCGGCTACGGCGCATACGAATTCGTGATCGACACCTCGCTCGGGGCCGGGGTCAAACTGATGGTGTCGGCCGTTTATCTTGGCCTGGGTGCACTGTTCGTCTCGGTCCTCAGGCAGCGCCTGATCGAGCGCAAGACGGACAAATACAAAGACGTGGAGATATGAAAATGATGGTTGTGACCACCGAGGAAATCGCTGGCAAGCGCATTGTCAGGACGCTGGGGCTGGTGCGCGGCAACTCGATCCGCGCGCGGCACATCGGCAAGGACCTCCTGGCCGGGCTGCGCAACATCGTCGGCGGCGAGATCCACGAGTACGCCAAGCTGATCGCCGAGAGCCGCGAGCAGAGCATCGACCGCATGGTGGCCGAGGCTGAATCGCTGGGCGCCAACGCGATCGTCGCGGCCCGCTTCACGACCTCGGTCATGATGGGCGGCGCGGCCGAACTGCTGGCTTATGGTACGGCCGTGATCGTGCAGGATGCCTGAACCGCGGAATCGGCTTGCCCGCATCTGACGAGCGGGCAAACACGGCTCAAATCTGGATCCCGGCCCATCTGCGGCCGGCCCATTGCCTGGCGCAGGTAATCGCCTGGCCGACCCGGTAGACCCCGTTGACCGCCCAGACGCCGACCAGCCCGAGGCCCAGCACCGGTCCGATCGTATAGGCGATCGGCAGGAAGAACAGCCACTGCCAGATCACGCTGATCCACATGCTGCGGCGCGTGTCGCCGGCCCCGATCAAAGCGTTCATCAGCACCATGCCGGCCGTGTCGAAACCGATCATCAGCGCCCACAGCACCATCGGCAGGTAAGCCAGCCGGCGCGTCTCCGGGTTGGTCAGGAACACGCCCAGGACCGGTTCGGCCAGAGGGATCAGCACGAGGCTCAGGCTCACGCCGTAAACGAAGGTCAGGGCCGCGCAATTCCAGCCCCAGAGCGCCGCGTCGTCGGTGTCGCCCCGCCCGAGCGCGTTGCCAACCAGCGTCGTGGCGGCCAGCGCGATGCCGAATGCCGGCAGGATGGCGGTGATGTGGAAAGTCATCAGAACGTTGAGGGCAGCGACTTCCCCGGTGCCGATGCGACTGACGATCCACAGCAGGCCCACCACGCCGGCCGAGAAAAAGAGCTGCTGCAGGCTGCTGGGGAGTGACAGGCGGAACTGCTGCCAGAGCGTGCTGCGCGAGGGAACGCGGTGCAAAAAGCCCTTGTCGCGGGCATGGCGCAGTGCGAAGAAAAAATAGAGCAGGGTGCCGATATACAGCGAGATGGTGGTCGACAGCCCGGCTCCGAACACGCCCAGCGCCGGCGCTCCCAGGTTGCCGAAGATCAGGACCCAGTGCAGGAATATGTTGATCGCGTGCATGATCAGCAGTGTTCGGAGGTACACGCCGGTCAGGTGGATGGCGCTCCAATAGCCGCGGAAGCTGAAGTTCATGCCGACGGCCACCATGCCCAGGATGCGCATCTGCAAGTACGGGATGCCCAGTTCGCGCACGGCGGGGTCGTCGCTCAGGACGCTGAAGGCGAAAGGTGTCGCCAGCAGCAGAACCAGGCATGCCGGGATGCCGATGATCAGTGACAGAATCAGGCCGCCGTTGAGCGGCACGGCGGTTTCGTCTTCCCGCCCCTCGCCGAGCCGCCGGGCCGCCAGCGCCTGCACGCCGACCGACAGCCCGATGATGAACGAGATCGCCAGATAGTTGGTGAACCCGCCGATGCCGGTCGCCGCCAGCGCCTTGTCGCCCAGGCGCCCGACCATTCCGATGTCGACCAGGTTGAGCACATTCTGCGACATCATCCCGCCCATGATGGGCACGGCGATGGCCCAGATCCGGGTGCGTCGCTCCCGATCCGGGAACAGGCTGGCCAGCCGCGCGAGTCCGGTGGTCATCGCTCAATCCGCAAAAACGGTCGTTTCGCGCGTGGCAGCGAACCGGATGTCGGGCCAGCGTTCTTCGGTCAGCTGCAGGTTGACCCGGCTGGGCGCCAGATAGACCAGTTGCCCGGCGCCGTCCTCGGCCAGGTAATTCTCCAGCTGCCTTCTGAAATCCTCCAGCTTGGCGGGGTCGTCGGAATCGATCCAGCGGGCGGTGTGCACGTTGACGTTCTCGAAGGTGGCTTCGACGCCGTATTCGTTTTTGAGGCGGTAGGCCACGACGTCGAACTGCAGCATGCCGACAGCGCCCAGGATGAGTTCGTTGCTGATCAGCGGCCGAAAGAACTGCGTGGCGCCTTCCTCGGAAAGCTGGGCCAGGCCCTTCTGCAGCGCCTTCAGCCTGAGCGGGTCGCGCAGCTGTGCTCGGCGGAACAGTTCAGGGGCGAAGTGCGGGATGCCGGTGAACTGCAGCGACTCACCCTCGGTGAACGTGTCGCCGATACTGATGGTGCCGTGATTGTGCAGCCCAACGATGTCGCCCGGCCAGGCGCTGTCCACGTGCTCGCGATCCTGGGCCATGAAAGTCAGTGCGTTGGCGGCCTTGACGGTCTTGCCCAGGCGCACGTGGTACATCTTCATGCCCGATTGGAAACGGCCCGAGCAGATCCGCATGAAGGCGACGCGGTCACGGTGTGCCGGGTCCATGTTGGCCTGTATCTTGAAAATGAAGCCGCTCAGCGCTTCTTCGCTCGACGCCACTTCCCGGCCGACCGTCGCCCGGGATCCGGGGGGCGGTGCGTGCTCCACGAAGGCGTCGAGCAGGGGGGTCACGCCGAAGTTGTTGATCGCCGAGCCGAAGAACACAGGGGTCTGGTTGCCCGCCAGGTAGGCTTCGGGGTCGAACGCGTGGCTGGCGCCCTTGACCAGTTCGATTTCGTCACGCAGTTCCTGCGCGTCGGGGCCGAGCCGATGGTCCAGTTCCGGGTTGTAAATTCCGTCGATGACCTCGGCCTGCTGGGTGACGTAGTTCTTGCCCGATTCGTACAGGTGCACCGCATCGTCGAGAAGGTGATAAACGCCTTTCAGTCGCTTTCCCATGCCGATGGGCCAGGTCACCGGGGCGCACTGGATGCCCAGCACCGATTCGACCTCGTCGAGCAGTTCGACGGGGTCGCGGCCCTCGCGGTCCAGCTTGTTGATGAAGGTGAAGATCGGTGTCTGCCGCAATCTGCAGATCTCCATCAGGCGAATGGTGCGCTCCTCGACGCCCTTGGCGCAGTCGATCACCATCAGTGCCGAGTCGACTGCGGTCAGCGTGCGGTAGGTGTCTTCCGAGAAATCGGCGTGGCCGGGCGTATCCAGCAGGTTGACGACCCGGCCGCGGTACTTGAACTGCATGACGGACGAGGTCACCGAGATGCCACGCTCCTGCTCCAGTTTCATCCAGTCGGAGGTGGCGTGGCGGGCGGCCTTCTTGGCCTTGACCGCTCCCGCCATCTGGATCGCGCCGCCGAACAGCAGCAGCTTTTCGGTCAGCGTGGTCTTGCCCGCGTCGGGATGCGAAATGATGGCGAACGTCCGACGGCGGGCGGTTTCTTTGCGGAGGCTGGTCATGGGCGGCGCGGGTGAAACGGAAAAAAGCGCGTCATTCTAGCAGAAGCGGCAGTGAGGAGTGTGTCGGCTGCGCCCCCGGTCATTGTCCGGGGTGGGTGCCTTGCAGCACCTGATCCTCCTCCGGGGCGGCCGTCGCCCCCTCCACCGTGCGGAACCTGAACGGGAGGGAGATCAGCTGCATCCCGACGTTCTGCTGCACGGCAAAATGCAGGTGGGGGCCGGAACTGAACCCGGTGTTGCCCGAGCGGGCGATCTGCTGTCCCGCCCGGATCCGCGCGCCCGGCCTCACGCTGACGCTGGCCAGGTCGAGATGGGCATACAGGGCCATGGTGCCGTCGTCGTGCAGCACGCGGACGTGGTTGGCCCGGTCGAGGAATTTGTCGCGATCTGCGCCGCCGCGGTTGAAGTCCTCCTCGATGTCCATGACGATGCCTTCGCGGGCGGCCAGCACGGCCGTTCCCACCGGCATGGCGATGTCGATGGCGTACTCGCTGTCCGGCGTGGCGTGGGTGCGTTCGCCCTGGAAGCCCTGGCTGACCGGGAACGCTTCAGTGGCCGGGAAGGGGGGCAGCAGGATGACCTCCCCGACAGGCGAAGCGGTCGGCGGACCGGGTACCGAGGCCATGCTGAGCCGGTACTGGAATCCGCGTTTCGGGTCCATGGCGGCCAGGCCGACCAGCGGCAGCTCGGTCTGCCCCGGAATCACGAAACGGGCAGGCAGTGGCGGCTCCGCCAATACGTTCACCGCGTTGACCAACCCAAGCTCGACTTCGACGGGGCCCCAGAATTCGTTGAAAACCAGATAAACCGGGCTCTCCTTGGGACCCTCCTGGCGCAGGCGCAGGCGCGGCTCCGGCTCACGCTCCATGTAGACGATTTCGAATGCCTCACCCTCTTCAGGCGGCCGGTCGGTGAAATGCCAGATGCCGTTCTCGTCCTGGTACTTGTAGATGTTCTTGGCCACGGCCGGGGCCGGCAGGCACAAGGCCAGTGCCAGCAGTGCCGTCCGGATAACCGCTGCAACCGCGGAAACTGGCGGGCCCGGGGTCAGCATTCGATCACGTTGACGGCGAGGCCGCCCCGCGAGGTTTCCTTGTAGTGGCTTTTCATGTCGGCTCCGGTGTCGCGCATCGTCTTGATCACTTTGTCCAGGGACACGCGGTGCTTGCCCTCGCCGCGGAAGGCCATACGCTGCGCATTGATCGCTTTGACTGCCGCCATTGCATTCCGTTCGATGCAGGGAATCTGCACCAGTCCGCCCACCGGATCGCAGGTCAGCCCCAGATTGTGCTCCATGGCGATCTCCGCTGCATTCTCCACCTGGGACATGTTGCCACCCATCGCCGCCGTCAGCCCACCGGCCGCCATCGAACAGGCCACGCCGACTTCGCCCTGGCAGCCGACTTCCGCCCCGGAGATCGAAGCATTCTGCAGGTAAAGGATGCCGATCGCAGCCGCGGTCAGCAAGAACTCGATCAGGCCTTCCTCGCCCGAACCCGGGACGAAATCCTCGTAATACTGAAGCACGGCCGGTATCACGCCGGCCGCGCCATTGGTCGGGGCGGTGACGACGCGGCCGCCGGCCGCGTTCTCCTCGTTCACGGACAAGGCATACAGGTTCACCCAGTCCAGAGTGCTCAGCGGGTCGGCGCCTCCCCGCTGGGCTGAAAGTTCCCGGTACAGTCGCGGAGCCCGTCGCGCGACCCGCAGCCCGCCCGGCAGCTCGCCCTCCTGCCGGTAGCCGCGCTCCATGCACTGCCGCATGGCCCGCCGGATCGACAGCAAGCCTGTGCGCACCTCCTGGGGTGCCCGCCAACAGGATTCGTTGGCCAGCATCAGTTCCGCAATCCGAAGGCCGTGCTCGCGGCAGAGGGCCAGCAATTCGTCGCCGCTTGCGAACGGATAGGGCAGAGGGGTGGTATCCGTGATGATCCGGTCTTCAGCCGCCTTATCCTGGTTGATGACGAAACCGCCGCCGACCGAGTAATACTCGCGGCGCTCCATCAGGGCCCCTGCGGCGTCGAATGCCTCGAAGCGCATGCCGTTGGGGTGGTGGGGCAGTTTTTCGCGCTTGCGAAACTTCAGGTCGGATTTCTCATCGAAGGCGACCGGGCGCCGGCCCAGCAGCTGAACCGTCCGCTGCCGGCGAATGGTTTCCAGCCGTGGCTCGATCCGGTCCGGGTCGACGCGGTCCGGCTCCTCGCCCTGCAGCCCGAGCATGATCGCCCTGTCGGTGCCGTGCCCGCGCCCGGTGTGGGCCAGCGATCCGTACAGGGAGATCTGCACGCGGGCCACCTCCGTCAGGATTCCGTCGCGCTCGAGCCGGCGGGCGAAGCTGCAGGCAGCCTTCATCGGGCCGACCGTGTGCGAACTCGAGGGTCCGATACCTATTTTGAACAGATCGAATACG
>JBFFUJ010000148.1:0-6279 GCA_041571375.1 Lysobacterales bacterium
CAGCATGCTCAAGCCGGTCGGAAGCCACCGCGCACGGCGATTCCGCAAGATTTGGGGCGGCTTCGCGGCCGTAACCAACCGCGCGCGGGACTGGGATGTCTTTCTGCTGACTGCCGGGGAGTTGTTGACCAAAGCGCAGCTTGCCCGGTTTGAACTCAACCATGCCCAAGAGGTGCGCAGCTGCCGCGAGGCCGTCGTTGAATTGGTCGAATCCGGACACTGGCGCCGGCATCTGGGGGACTGGAAGAATTACCTGAATCGATTCGGCGCAGGCGCTGGGGGCTGGGTTTCGCTGGACCTGGCACTGGGCAAGGCCCGCACGGCGCTGCAGACGGCCCTGCGACTCGGGGACGACCATTCATGGCATCGGTTCCGGATCACCGTGAAGGAGGTCCGCTACCAGGCGGAAAGCATGGCGGGGTCAGATGGAACCGACCGCTCGGCCCAACAGGTCATCGAAGACTGCAAGGTGCTTCAGTCGCTGCTCGGCAGTTGGCACGACAGCGTGGTCCAGCTGCAGATGCTGGAGGAGTGGGATGAGACGCCCGAGCACCTCTGCCTGCGGCAACTGATCGAGGAACGCCGGACGCAACCGCTGGAGGAGATTCGGCAGACCGTAACGGATCATCCGCTGTTCGGGCCCTCCGCGGGCGAATAGATCCGTGCCCGCTCCTGCGCGGTCAGCGGGTCGTGGTGGGCCAGCTGATAGTCGAGTACGGCGGTGTCTGCGTCCGAAGCGTCGCCGCCCCTGGCCGAGCGCTCGATGAGCCGGCGGCGGAGTTCCTCCTCGGGGGTCGCGCAATCGATGATCGAGACCTCGCAGCCCAGCGACTCACCCAGCCGAACGAACCGCTCGCGCTGTTGCCGCTGGAGAAAAGTCGCGTCGGCAATCATGTTGAATCCCGCCCGCAGCCCCGTCTCGCAAAATTCGGCCAATCGGAGATAGGTGCGGTCCGTGAGCTCCGCGGCATACAGACCCGCGCCCAGTCGGCCTATCTCGGCCTGTGCGGCGGTGAGGCCGTCCAGTCGTTTGCGCTCGAGGTCGCTGCGCACCCGCAGGGCTCGCAAGGCGCCCACCAGGCGCTCGCTGCGCCAGGTCTTGCCGGAACCCGAGAATCCATGCATCAGGTATAAGCGGGCGGGCGGCGTGTCCACCAGGCTGGCGGCCAGCTCCACGTAACGCCCCGCGTCCAGGCGTGCGGAATCTGCCGGCTGCGCCCCACCCTGGCGCCTGCGGATGGCGGTCACCACGGCACGCACCATGCTGCGGTAGACCAGGTAGAACCGCAGCACACCCAGGCTTGTGTAGTCGCCGTTCGCCTCGAGCCATGCATTCAGCGCGGTGTAGGCAAAGCCAGCATGTTCGCGCGCCATCAGGTCCATCACCAGAAAAGCGATGTCGTTGGCGACATCGATCCAGCGCAGGTTGGTGCTGAATTCCAGCGCATCGAACGGCACGAAGCGGCCATCCTGCAGCAGCAGGTTCTCCAGATGCAGGTCGCCGTGGCACTCGCGAATCGCACCGCCACGAGCCCGGGCTTCGAACGCCGGTGCGAGCGCCCCGGCCTGCTGCAGGGTCCAGGCCTCGATGACGGCCAGCCGCTGTTGCGATTCGTCGTCGAACTCCGCCGGGTTCAGATGAACGAAATTATTGCGGGCCGGCTTCACCACCCGTTCGACCTCGAAAGCCACATCGATGTCGCGGCGCGGTTCCAGCTCGAGATGGAATCGCGCGATCGTTTGGGCCAGATCGCGCATGTCGGCGGCGCTCAGCTTGCCACCCCGGAGGCAGCGGTCCAGCCGGGCCGCGTGCGGGAACTGCCGCATCCGCACCGCGTACTCGATCGCCGGCTCACCACCCACCCGAACCCCGTCGGCCGACGCGGCGATCGGAACCACCCCCAGGTAGATTTCCGGCGCGGTGCGGCGGTTGACCCGCAACTCCTCCCCGCAATAGCGGCGGCGCGCCGCCAGCGTCGAGAAATCCAGGAATCCGAGGGTCACCGGCTTCTTGATCTTGTAGGCATAATCGCCGGTGAGCAGCACCCATGAGATGTGCGTTTCGATCACCTGTATGTCGCGCACGGGGTGCGGCCAGGCCGCGGGATTCAGCAGCTGCCGGATCAGCGGCGGGAAGCCGAGCTTGCCATCATTGACGGTCGTCATCGATCCGCACCCCCTGACTCCGGGCCGTCGCGGGCGGCAAAGATTCTCACCAGTTGCAGCATGCGACGGTAGTGCGAGCCGCGCCAATAAACCTTGCCGCAATCGGCGCACTGCCAATAGGCATCGAAGCGACGCTGGATGTCGGGGTCGATCCGGGCGCCGACGGCTGCGGCATCCGCGGTTTCGATGGGCCCGTTGCAGTCCATGCAGCGGCTGAACGGCTTCATTTGGCGCCGCAGGTCCAGTGCGTCGATGACCTCGACTACCTGCTCCCGGGGATCGGCGCTGCGCAGCCAGTAGCCGTGGCTGACACGCTTCCGCTTCAGAATCCCGATGTCGCGGGTGAGTATGATCCGCTTCTCGTTCTGTGCGCATTCGACGATCTTCAGGTCATCCCAGTCCGTGCCGTACGCGCAGTCGAACCCCAGCATTCGCAGGTAGCGCGCCAGGCGCCCGAGGTGCACGTCGAGCACGAAGCGGGTCCGGCGCAGCGGTCGCGGCCGCAGCCGCAGCAACGGGCCGATATCGAGGCGTTCGAAGACGGGATACACGGCGACCCGCTCGCCACCGCACAGCCGGTGAGTGAAGCCCACCGAGCGGCCGTCGACCAACACCAGGTCGATGGCTGTGTGCGGCACGCCAATAGCCTGGATCACGTCCCGAACCGCCGGTGTGCCATGGAACGTCTGCACGAAGGCGACCTTGCGCCGGGCGGCGGGCAGAAAATCGTTCAGTTCCTCATAGAAACGGAACTTGGCTGACCGCAGCGGACGGTCATGCGGCTCCTGCTTCAACAGCCTATTTTGTCAAGTAGTAGCCGCGGTAGTACTGCGGCTGCAGCTTGGTGTACTGCGCATGCAGAAACTCAACCAGGTCGATCAATTCAGCCACGGTCATCGTTTCCCCGTAGTAGGGCATTGGCGAAATAATCGCCTCCCGACCGGCCTGCTCGAGCATCGCCCGATACTTGAGAGAAATGATGTGGTCCGGATTGACGATGGCTGTCAGCAACTCGCCGTAATTCTTGACCCGATACACCTCCCCTCCGATTGCGAGGATGAAGGGCGGCTCGAAGTCCACCGCAGGGAACTCCTTTTCCGGGATCGTGTGGCAACCATGACAGTTGAAGTCGACGAATACCTGTTCACCCTGCGCAACATCGCCCTGTGGCAGGACGAAGCCCTTGACGGGTTTGGCGTCTCCGGTGCAGGCGGTCAGGGCAAGCAGGGTGATGGTCAGGAACATGCCGGACAGCGTCATCTTCGAAAGATTTCGAGTAGACATGACAAACCCTCCCTTGCCAGAAGAGACACTATCATTCTGCGCCTTCGCGCGACGGCGTCACATGTCCTGGATCAAGGATGGCGGGGGGCTGAATCGCTCAGGCGCCGTGAATCGGGGCCGGCCGCAAGTCCGCCGGAGCCGGTCGGAACACCTCGGTGTCCGCGAGCGATGCAGCGTCGGCAGGCCCGTCGGCCCAGTAGCCCGGGATGCCCATCAGCGGCAAGGGCGAGAGCGCCGAGGGCGCGCCGCAGAGCCCGGCCATCAGCCGCCTCCCCAGCAACCGGTCCAGCCAGGGGAGAAACCCGTCCCCGGCAATGAAATCGGGGGCGGCGTCCGCGTGGACCAGCAGTGCGTGAGCCGTAATGGCCTTGTAGGGAGTGACGAACTTTTCGAGCAAAGCGTGGCCGCAGATGACGACCCGGGTGTCCGCAGACCAGGCGACGGGCGGGCCGGCGAAGGCCTGCTGCCAGTCCCGGCGGGCCAGCGCCTCCAGCAAACGCCGTTGCCGGCTGACCACGATGGCACCGCTTTCGTCCAGCAGGGTCAGCGCGTCCCTTTCGGGCCCGCGGCGCCCCTCCTGCTGTGCGCCGAGATGGGCGTGATGTCGCGCATTCAGGGCCGCCTTGAGCCGCGGCAGGCGGCACCAGACCAGGGCGTTGAACAGGTCATGCCAGTTGTTCTCCCGGGTACTGACTTCTCCGGTGACGTAAATGTGGCGCTCGTACTCGACGCCCGGAACCCGATCAGCGGACACGAATCTCAGTCGCTTCCCGCTGCCGCTTCGGGTACGGGGCGGAAGCAGGCGGTTGAGGCGCCCGGTGGTCGGGAACGGTTCCAGAGCCAGCAGCTCCAGCCAGTCCCGGTAATCGTTCCAATACGCTCTGCCCAGGTCGATGTGTGAGTTCCAGCCCCACGTCATGTCGGCGGACACGCTCCCTACCGCGATTCCTGCGCTCCACTCCAACGCGATACAAACCGTGAGTCAAGCGGGCTGCGCGCGGCAGCCGGACGGCCGCTGAGCGGCGCATTCCAATCGAGCTCCAGCGACGGAACGGCGCGACTACTCCTCGACCAGGTAATGCGCGCCCTTGCTCTGTGGGTTGAGGGAAGCGGCGTGCACGACCAGCAAGGCCGTCTGCGCGGCGTTTCGCAGCTCGATCAGCTCACGGCTGACGCGGCAGTCGCGATAGAACGACTGGATCTCCTCACGCAATTCCAGCAGGATGCGCCGCGCGCGGGTCAGACGTCGCTGTGAGCGGACGATCCCGGCATAGTTCCACATGGTCTGCTGCACCAGGTTCAGATCCTGATGCATCAGCGTCGGGTCGGCCTCTTCTGGCGGGCTCAGCCAAACCCGCGGCTCCGGCAATCGGAAATCCATCGACGCGATATCCCGGGCGTCCGCCAGGGCGGTGGCCCGACCCCCCGTCAGGCACTCCAGCAGCGAGGTGCTGGCCAGGCGGTTCGCTCCGTGCAGCCCGGTGCAAGCGGTTTCGCCGATGGCACCCAGGTGGCGGATGCTGGTGCGGCCCTCCAGATCGGTGTGCACGCCGCCGCAGGAATAGTGTGCGGCCGGCACGACCGGAATCGAGTCCCGGGTAATGTCGATACCGTGCTCAAGGCAACTCTGGTAGACCGTGGGGAAGCGATCCGGCAGACGCTGGCGGTCCAGGGCCGAGAGGTCCAGGTAGACGCAGGGCTCGCCGCTGTTCGCCATTTCCTCGTGGATCGCCCGGGAGACGATGTCGCGAGGCGCCAGGGACGCCCGTTCGTGGACCCGTTCCATGAACGGTTCCCCGCGAACGTTGACCAGCACGGCCCCCTCGCCGCGCAGAGCCTCGGTAATCAGGAAGCGCGGCGCGTTCTTGCCGTAAAACACCGTCGGATGAAACTGAACGTACTCGAGGTCGATCAGGCGCGCGCCCACCCGGTAGGCCATGGCGACGCCATGACCCACGATGCCCGGATGGTTGGTGCTGTGCTGGAAGATCTGCCCGAGGCCGCCACAGGCCAGCACGGTCTTGCGGGCGACAATGGCCACCGGCTCGGGGAATTCAGGCAACAGGGCGTAGGCCCCGAAACAGGTCAGCGGCGCGTAGCGGTCTTCCGGCGTCTCATTGTTGTGCGACAGCGTCAGCAGATCGATGGCGACCGCGCCGGTGTGGCGCGCAATGGAAGCGGTCGAGCCCACCCGGTCGGCGACCGCGGACAGAATCGCATGGCCCGTGCGGTCGCGCGCATGGATGATTCGCCTGGCGCTGTGCCCTCCCTCGCGGGTCAATTCGAGCTGCCCGCCAGCCTCCCGGTCGAATGCCACATCGAGCTCGTCCAGCAGCAATTCCCGGACGGCGGTGGCTCCTTCCGCAACCAACTGCCGCACGGCCGCCGGATTGGCCGTGCCGTCGCTGGCCTCGAGGATGTCGCGGACCAGCAACTCCGGGTCCGGCGACGTGTCGTAAATGATGCCGCCCTGCGCCCAGTCGCTGTTCGCTTCGAGTGCGCCACCCAACGACAGCAGGGTCACACGCAGCCCTGCTTTAGCGGCATAGAGCGCGTACGTGGAACCGGCCAACCCGCCGCCGATCACCAGGCAATCCGTTCGAATGACGTCCATTGGAGTCGAAGTTAGCGCCTTCCCGGGGCTGCGTCAAAGTGCTACGTTGTCCGTCATGGCAGCCCATTCCGGACATTATTGATGGTCTTCGGACGGAGCGCGCGCGAATGAGTCACCCCACACAGCCGCCACGATCCCGATACACCCGCCGATCGACGGCCGCGGAGGTCACCGAAGGCGTCGACCTCCGCGGCCGGACCATCCTGATCACCGGC
>JBFFUJ010000149.1:0-6279 GCA_041571375.1 Lysobacterales bacterium
GACATCAGGGCACAGCGATATTGGTGGGCTGCCGGACCGGTCCTGTAACGGGCGACGGGGCTAATTAAGCGGCGTTAATTTGCCCCGACCCCTTCCTGCACTGCAGTCACAGCCCCCCGCAACCTGAATTCTGCAGCCGGGTCAGGTTGACCAGCTCCTGGCTGCCGCCCGAGAACCCGTCAGCCGTCGATTGATACGCGGCCGGGCCGCCATCGCAGTCCAAATCCAGTTCCAGGGTGCCCCATTGCTCGAGGCGCACCGTGGCGGGATCGTAAGAACGCCCGAAAAGCCCGCCCTGCGGCTGCAGCAGGTCGGGAAACGTGATGCGGCTGCCGTCGATGGTGCCGGTGTTGAACAGCCAGGCCTGCTCGCCCTGATCGTCGTAGGTGAACCAGAACACGACGGCCTGGTCGGGGCCGAGCTGCTCGACCACGAAGCCCTCGCCGTTGTGGGAAGGGTCGTACCAGGAACCGGTCAGATCCAGGCCAGTTGCCACGTCGGGGTTGCCGCAGCGGTGTCCGTGGACGTCCGTCAAGCGGGTCAGCACCTGGCTGCCGCCGCTGCCGTCGATGGTGTAGTTGGCGATCGCGTTGCCGCAATCCTGGAAACTGATGGTCAGCGACCCGGTGTCCTGCAGGACCACGTCACCTGGATCGAAGTCCTTGCCGAAACGTCCGCCATGCGAATCCAGCATCTGCTCGAAGACAATCCGGTTGCCGTCGACGCTGCCGACGCCCAGCATCCAGCGCTGGCGGCCGTCTGCCTGGTAGGTGAACCAGTACACCACGGCCCGCTCGCCTTCCAGGACCTCGACCAGGAATCCCTCGCCCTCGTGCGCCGGATCGAACCAGGCGCCGCTGTAACGGTGGTCGACGCGGGGCGCGCTCACGGGACCGGCCTGGTAGCGGAACAGGTGGCCGGCGGAAAATGCCGCCAGCGGCTGGCCATCGGCCTTCGGGCGTACGCGCGCCTGGTACAGTGCGCCGTCGTCGAGCTGCGGCGCCGAACTGCGGCTGAGCGCGATGACGCTGCCGGACGGGTAGGGTACGGACAGCCGCAGGTCGGTCCCCGACACCCACACTTCCAGCTCGTCAGCGCCCAGGCCCTGCAATTGGTCCCACGGGTCCGAGGCCTCGAGACGCACGCCGCCGTTGCCGCGTGGGACGGCCGCCAGTACGGCAGAATGGTCCGCCGGCATCTCGCTCGCGGCGCGAACCGTCAGGTTGTAGTCCCCAAGCGCCTCGTCCGCCATGACGATGATGGAGGCACCTGTGAGTTCGCCGAAGTCAAAGGTCGCGCTGCTGCAGCCGGGTTCCGCGCGATAGGTGTACCAGGTGCCGGACCCGAGAAACGCGCCCTGGTCGTCGAGCGCCGTGGCCCAGCCCTTGAAGCCGGCCGCTGCGCAAAGCGTGGCATGGACCCGGCCGGAGTCGCCCGGGGCAAACCGGAACCGGTCGCTGTCGTCCGCCGTCGCCATGTTCCCACTCACCTCGAACGGCAGGCTGACGTCGACGGGGTTGCGGAAATTGTCGGCGCTCTGGCCCGCACTCGATTCGACCAGGGATTTCTCGTCGGTCAGCCGGTCGCAGTCGTCGTCGCGCCGGTTGCCTTCGGTCTCCTCGCCGAGCAGGTGACGGGCGGGATCGGACTCGTCGCAGTCGCCGGTGACCGCGGTGAACCCGTCCCGATCGCGGTCCGCGCACATCGGGTCGGAACCTCCGAAGCGGTTTTGCAGTTCGCTTTTGACGTCGCCCGGCAATAGCCAGTTCAGGGATTCCATGTGGCACGCGATATTGGCCCCGGCGCCATGGCCCAGGGACAGGATGCGCAGGCCCTCCTTCGCTTCGCTGTCGCGCGGTGCGGGGTTTTGTTTCACGTAATCCGAGAGGAATCGGAAGGACCGCACCATGGCCTCGCTGCCGTAAAGCTCCTCCATGCGGTAATAGGGCATGGCCCAGGCGTTGTTCGCGCTCAGGCCGAGATCCCCGCAGGCGCCGTCCCGCACGCAGCGCGACCAGTTGGCCGACTCGCTGGCCACGTAGTCCTTCCAGGTTTGGCTTACCGGTGATTGGTAAACGTCGTCCGGCGCCTCGCCGCCCAGGTTGTGGCGCCCGTAGCGGTAGGCTGCAAAGTACTCGAAGAAATCGGTCCACGCATGGGCGTGGTTGGGCAGGTAGTGCAGGTAGTTCAGAAAAATGTCGAAGTTGTGCGCCATCTCGTGCACCAGGATCGAATCCAACCGGCCGGCGTCCAGTTCTTCAATGATGGCTGCATAGTTCAGTGCGTCGGTTCGAATTTCGATGCCCTTGGCGCCCAGCAGCCCGCAGCCCGCCCCGCAGGTTTCCGGCACGAAGGCGACTTTGAGCAGGCCGCTGCCATCCGGCTCCGCCTGCAGGATGTCGCGGTACAGAGCGTAGAGCTCGTCGAGGCGGTCGACCATTTCCTCGAGGTGCTCCGCAGTGAAGGGGGGCGAATCGCCGGTATTGTCCGGCAGCAGCACCGCGACGTGGCGGCCGCGATACTCCTGCATCGCGTAGCTCTG
Source organism: Lysobacterales bacterium (assembly GCA_041571375.1). GTDB lineage: Bacteria > Pseudomonadota > Gammaproteobacteria > Xanthomonadales > SZUA-36 > CALKKN01. The sequence continues at coordinate 2,543 of JBFFUJ010000149.1, forward strand.
TCCGTCGAAGGCGCGGTAGCTGATGCGGGCTTTCGGTCTGGACGAGGCGGTACCGGCCTGCAGGCGGGAGTCGGATTCGATCACGCCGCCGAGCGTCTCCTCGGGATACAGGTAATCGGGGGCGTCACGACCCGCGGAAGCCTGCAAGCTCACGGCGCAAAACAACGACGTGGCGGCAAGGCACCGGGTCAAAAAGGCGGCGGTGGGAAATACCGCGCGCACAAAAAAACGCAAGTCCATTTGCCTGTTCCTTCTCGGACATCCTGTCCGACGGCTTCATACTACGCCTGTTTATTGCGTAAATGCAAGGAGTTAAGCGCGGAATTTAAGCAAATCTTCAGTTTGCGAAAATATGGGGGCGGGGCCAATTAAGCGGCGTCAGTTTGCCCCAACAAAAGGGGTCAGGTTGAATTAACGCCGGTTAATTCAACCTGACCCCTTTTAATCCCAACTGGCGTTCCAGCCTGGGGTACCAGATCGCCTGGGCCAGGCCGCGCACGGCGAGGAATACCAGTACCGCACCCCACAGACCATGCAGTCCCCAGCGCGCGGTCATCGGTTGCAGCAGGGCCAGGTAGATCGCAAACGCGATCCCCATCGTGACCATCATCGCCCCGGCCGCAGTCGCGCCGATATAGACGCCGTCGAACAGGTAGCACCAAACCGCCACGATGGGCAGGATGACCACCAGCGGCATCAGTGCCCCGGTCAGGGCGCGCACGGCCTCGATGTCGGTCAGCAGCGCGGTGATCGCGTCTCCCAGCAGGCCGAACATCAGGGCATACACCAGCGCGGCCAGCAGCGACCAGTAGCCGGTCAGGAACACCCAGCGGCGGAACTGCTCACGGCTGTTGCGGCCCCAGGCCGCGCCGGCCAGGGCCTCCGAGGCGTGCGCAAAGCCGTCCAGGCCCAGCGCCATCAGCATCATGTACTGGCTGATGACGTGGCTGGCCGCCATCTCGACCGTGCCGAGTCCCGCGGCCACGCGCATGATCAACGCGAGTGCGGTCATCAGGAACAGCGTGCGGATGAAGATGAAGCCGTTGACCAGGACCAGTGTGCGGAACCCCGCCATCACCCAGGTGGCGCGCTCGCGCATCCCGGCGATGAGGGAGGCGGCTCCGAATATGCGCAGCATCACCCAGACGCTGGCCGCGGTCATCAGCAGCTGCGACAGCAGCGTCCCCCACGCCACGCCCGGCACCCCCATGCCGAAGCCGATCACGAAGGTCACGTTGAGGCCGACATTGCTGACATTCAGCAGTAACTGCAGCCAGAGGATGGTGCGCACCCGCGCCAGGCCGAACAGCACGCCGGTGACGGCATAGCTGAGCAAGGCAAACGGCGACGACCAGATGCGGATGCGGAAATACTCGGCGGTGATCGCCGCGACGTCCTCCGGCGGCGCCATCAGCCGCAGCGAGAGAGCCAGCAACGCTTCCTGCGCCAGCACCAGCACCAGGCCCAACAGGAAGCCCAGCGCGCAGGAGCGCAGCACCGTCACCGCCTGGTCGGGCACGTCCCCGCGCCCGTGGGCCTGCGCGATCAGCCCGGTCGTGCCCATGCGCAGAAAGCCGAACGCCCACAAAAGGTAGCTGAATATCACGCTGCCCAGACCGACAGCCGCCAGGTGCACGGCGCCCGGCAGGTGCCCAATCGCCCAGGTGTCCACCAGCCCGACCAGTGGCGCGGACGAGTTGGCCAGGATGGCCGGCCCGGCGATGGCCCAGATCTGCCTGTGGGGGTGACTATGCATCGTTTTTCAATTTCAGACGCATTATGGTGTATAGTCAATCAGGGGTTCCATTCCGTTAATCAAGGGGAAAAACGGTGAACGTATTGCGAATTGCCACGCGGCGGGCGTATGTGGCCGGGGTGCTTGCTGTCCTCGCAGCGACCGCGCTGCAGGCGCAGGAGCAGTCCTACAGCACTATCGGCGACGATCTGCAACGCGGCCTGCCGCTGCAGGAAGTGGCCGACCGAGCCTACCAGAATGCCGAGGAGTATTGGGAGTATGCCCATGGCCATGAGCGGGACGGCCACGGTCATGAGCCCCATGCAGCGGGGACGCCCGAGTATGAACTGCACGACGGTACCGACGAGGAACTGTCTGCCGGTGAAGCAGTCACCGCCATTTATACGGGGGCCAATGAGCTGGAGGTCGGGGTCGATCCCACCAGCCGGGACATCGTGAGTGTCACCGTCGCGGTGGTCGACGCCTGGCCCGATTGTGAAGACACCTTCGACGCGGTGCGTGCCGCGGTCGATTTACTGCCGAACCGCGCCGACGAGATCGTCGCCAACATCGCGGTGAAGCGCGACTGCAACTGCAGCAACGGCGGTATCTGGCTCGACCAGCGGGTGCACGACCGCATTCGCGTGGAGATGCGCCACGCCTTCCTGGACGTACCGATGCAATGCTCCTGCTCGCAGGTTGCGATGTACGCGGGTATTGCAGGCTTGCCTGAGAACCGTGCCTTTGACGAGGACCTCAGCGAGACGGACAAGGCCGCGCTGGCGCGCAGCCTGACGGAGAAAGTGCAGGTGATCACGGACCGCGCCGCGGCGACGCAGAGCCGCAACGAGTGGGAATGCGGCTGTACCGATATCAACATCGCCGCCGCCATGCAGGGTATCCCGCACGATGAACTGCGCGACCGCGCTTATGACGGCATTGCCGAAAAGTACGCGGAAGAGGCGGCCGATCGCGGCCTGGTGGTCGATTCCTTCGGGGTGGTCGGAATGCACCCGCAGAACCACTGGGGTGACGGCGAGCACATCTCGCGCGACAACGTGCTGCGCCGTAAGGAAGAGATCTATCGGGGCGACAACCTGATCCTGGATCCTTTCCACCCCGCGACCGAGTTCAGCGCCCACGGCGACCGCAACTTCAGCGACGTGGGGCGGCACGCGAAAGCCCCGGGTGAGATTCCCACCGACCTGTTCATCTCCGAGTACGTCGAGGGCTGGAACGAAGCGGCCCTCGAAAGCCCTGCGGAGCTGCGCGACACGGAGGAGCGGAACCGGGTGATCGAGCTCTACAACGGCAGCCAGCGGACCATCGATCTGGGCAAGGACCAGTACTATCTGGAGATCTATGCCGGGCCCGGTACCGAGACCACCACCGTCGTGACGCCCCCGGCGCTGATCAAGAGGACCATCTCGCTGGAATCGGACGTGACCTTCGAGTTCGACAAGTCCGACATCCGCGCCGAGGCCAGCGAGGACCTGCAGAAGGTGATCGGAGCGCTGAACGACGCCGACATCTTCAGCGAGATACTGATCGTCGGCCACACCTGCGACATGGGTTCGGACGCCTACAACCTGGCGCTGTCCGAGCGGCGCGCCGACTCGGTGAGGGACTTCCTGCAGCAGAACGGCCTGAAGGACGTGACGATCCGCACCGAGGGGCATGGCGAGGCCGAGCCGCGCCTGCCCAACACCTCGCAGGCCAACCGCAGCCGCAACCGCCGCGTCGACATCACCTTTGTCACGAGAGAAGGTGAGGAGATCGAGACGACCGTCAGCCAGGCCGATCCGAACCAGCCCAGGAAATACGAATACACTTTCCTGCTGCCGATCCCACCCACGGTGCACGAGGTAGAGACCGAAGCCGCCGGCACCATGGCCGCCGGCGAGTACGTCGAGGGCGATATGAACCCGCGCCAGGTGATCGGCCTGAACGGTGCAATCGAGCCCGGCGAGACCTGGGTGATGGTGTTCGACCGATCCGATGA
>JBFFUJ010000150.1:0-6270 GCA_041571375.1 Lysobacterales bacterium
CAGGCATCGATGTAGTTGACGCCCACGTCGATGAGACGGCTGACCACGTCGTGGCGGTTCTTCTGGAAGTCTCCGCGCCCGATGTCGGTCGTCATCCAGCCCCTGGGCTCGCGCCCTCCGATGATGTTGACCACCCGCTTCCAGTGGCCGCCCAGGGCCACCGCGCTGCAAGGGGCGCATCGTCGCGGTGCACGGTCGCCGCTGCCGGCCGTTCTGGCTGCAGGGAAAGGAGGTGCTTGCCTGATGTCCATTCAACTTACCGCAGCCGAGGCGCTGGAACGCCTGATGGAAGGAAACCGACGGTTTGCTTCCGGCGATGGCGTCAGGGATCTGGCGCAGGAACATCGACGTCGCGAGGAGTCTCTGGCCGACCAGACCCCCTTCGCCATTCTTCTCGGTTGTTCAGATTCTCGGGTGCCTGCGGAAATCGTCTTCGACCAGGGCTTGGGCGACCTGTTCGTTATCCGGGTGGCGGGCAACATCGTGGCCCCGTCCCAGGTCGGAAGCATCGAATTTGCCGCGGAACGCTTCGGCGTGCGCCTGGTGGTGGTGCTCGGCCATTCGCAGTGCGGCGCGGTGGCAGCAGCCCTGGAGGCCCTGGAACGGCCATCGGAAAACCAGTCACCGAACCTCGGCATCATCGTGCGCAGCATCATGCCCAGTGTCGAGGCGGCGGCGGCGCAGGTCGGCCGATCGGATCGCGAGGCACTACTAAATTGCGCCATTCGCGAGAACATTCGGGCTTCGGCGGAACATTTGCGTAGCGGGTCGGACGTCCTCGAGCGGATGATCCGGGAACACGACCTCATGGTGGTAGGCGCTGAGTATTCGCTGAAGACAGGCACCGTCGATTTCTTCGACGGCATGCCTTCCGGTAGGTGACGAATCGGTAGCGCTGATGGGGGTTTTTGCTCTGTGCTAGATTGATCTGCCTTGGTGCCGCCCCGGGTACTGACAATGGAGGATCTGCGGATGAGAACCAAAACGTGGCCCGTCCTTGGAGTGGTTCTGGGCATTCTGTCAATCGTGGTCGCCTGTCGGCAGGAAACCACGCCCCCGCCTTCACCCGGGGAAGAGCCTGCGGGCCCGCCACAGACCACCGCTGCACCCACAGTCGTCGACGATCGGGCCCTGGCGGACGAATCGAGCGGCGAGAACTGGCTGGCCTATGGCCGCACCTACAGCGAAAAACGCTACAGCCCCCTGGCGGAAATCTCGGCAGACAACGTCGCCGGCCTCGGCGTCGACTGGTATATCGAATTGCCGCGCGCCAGGTCCCTTCCGGGGACCCCGCTGATCGTCGACGGCGTCATGTACTTCGAGGAGTTCTACAACGTCGTACATGCCGTCGATGCAGCCAGCGGCGAACCATTGTGGGAATACGACCCGCAGGTCATCGAGCATGCCGGCCCCCGGCTGCGCGTGATGTGGGATTACAGCCGCGGCCTGGCGTTCTGGCAGGGAAAGGTTTACGCGGCCACCATCGACGGGCGGCTCATCGCCATTGATGCGAAGACCGGGGAGGAGCTCTGGAGCGCCATGACGCTCGATCCCGGCAAGCCGTACACCATCACCGGGGCGCCGAAAGTCTTCAAGGGCAAGGTCATCATCGGCAATGGAGGTTCGGAAATGACGGCCGCGCGCGGCTACGTAACGGCCTATGATGCCGAGACGGGCGCCCAGCTGTGGCGGTTCTACGTAGTACCAGCTAATCCGGCGGACGGCTTCGAGAGCGAGGCCATGGCCATGGCAGCGGAAACCTGGACGGGGGAGTGGTGGAATTTCGGTGGGGGCGGTAACGTCTGGAACGGCATTACTTACGACCCGGAATTCGATGCCCTGTACATCGGCACCGGAAACGGTTCGCCGTGGAACCGAAAGATACGCAGCCCGGGGGGTGGCGACAACCTCTTCCTCTGCTCGATCGTTGCGCTCGACCCCGATACCGGCGACTACCTGTGGCACTACCAGACCGTGCCGGGGGAAACGTGGGATTACAATTCGAACATGGACCTCGTGCTGGCCGACCTCGAAATCGGCGGGCGCGTCGTCAAGGCGCTGATGCATGCCCCCAAGAACGGGTTCTTCTATGTCATCGATCGCGAGACGGGGAAGCTGATCTCGGCCGAACCTTTCGCCCGTGTCACCTGGGCAAGCCATGTCGACCTCGAGACGGGTCGCCCGGTGGAGGTTCCGGGAGCCCGATATGAGGACACTTACGAGGAAGTCTACCCCAGCGCCCTGGGAGCGCACAGCTGGCACCCCATGTCCTACAACCCGGGCACGGGATTGGTCTACATCCCGGCCATCGATTGGGGGATGCCCTATGATGACAGCGGCATCGATCTGGAGTCCTGGCGCTCGCCCGACTGGGCCTTTCAGCCCGGCATCAACGTATTCGGGGGAGACGCGCCGGCCGACAGCGGAACCAGCACCCTGAAAGCGTGGGATCCGGTCAGGCAGACATTGGTGTGGGAACGGCCGACGCCGGGGATCTGGAACGCCGGCACGCTGACCACGGCCGGTAACCTCGTGTTCCAGGGCCAGGCCAGCGGGAAATTGGTGGCTTATGCCGCGGACAGCGGCGAGGTGCTCTGGCAGCATGATCTGGGTCTCGGCATCTCAGCGCCGCCGGTGACCTACTCGGTCAATGGCCGGCAGTACGTTTCGATACTGGTCGGATGGGGCGGCGCCGCGGTGGCACTGGGCGGTTCGGTAGCGGCCCAGCACGGCTGGGCTTACAGGGAGCAGCCGCGGCGGCTGGTCACTTTCTCGCTCGACGGCAAGTCGACATTGCCGGCGAGCCCGCCGCCGCGGGTTCCGCAGCCGCTGGAGGCGCCTGATTTTGTCGTGGACGACACGCTCGCGAGCCGGGGCGAGCCCATTTACAAGGGGACGTGCACACTGTGCCATGGGCCCGTGGCGGTCTCCGGGGGCTCAGCGCCCGACCTGCGCGCATCGCCCGTCGTGCTGTCCGCCGAGGCATTTGCCGATGTCCTGAGCGGTGGTGTGCGGCGGGAGATGGGCATGCCGGCTTTCGAGGAACTGGACGCCGATGATCTGACAGGGCTCAGGCATTACATCCGCAAGATGGCAAACCCTTGAGCTCGCCCCCGGACCAGTTTGGCGGTGCTCGAACAGGGTTTGTGATGGGGTCGATATGTTGATGGTTCGCTGCTGCCGGCCCCTGGTGCCGGCGCTGATAATCACCCTGATCCAGGCTTGCGAGCGACCCGTGCCTTATGCTCCGGATGCCGACGAAAGCGGGCACACGGCCCCCACTGAGGCGACCATCGAGGCCAATGCCCGGGTGCGTGAGACCCTGGACTTCGAGGACAGTCAGGATTTCGAGGATGCCTCCCGCGGTCTGATCGCGTCCGATCCCGCGCTGCGCGTTGCGGCCGCCGATGGCACCCTGGTCTGGGACATGCAGGCCACTTCCTTTATTGAAGGAGAGGCGCCAGACAGCGTCAATCCGAGCCTGTGGCGCCAGGCCCGGCTGAACAATATCCACGGTCTGTTCGAGGTTACCGAGGGTGTCTACCAGCTGCGGGGCTACGACCTGTCCAACATGACGATTATCGCGGGCGAGTCGGGCTGGATCATCGTGGATCCGCTGACGGTCAGGGAAACGGCGACCGCCGCATTTGCTTTTGCGCGCCGCCATCTGGACGAGCGACCGGTCGTGGCCGTGATCTTCACCCACAGCCACATCGATCACTTTGGTGGTGTGCTGGGCATGCTCGCCAGTGCGGGCGTTCAGGCAGAGAACCTGCGCATCATCGCCCCCGTCGGTTTCATGGAGGAAGCGACCAGTGAGAATGTCATTGCCGGACCTGCGATGGGACGTCGCGCCATGTTCATGTATGGCAAGCGCCTGGACCGGTCCGCTCGCGGTCATGTGGACACCGGGCTGGGCATAGCGCCGGCCTTCGGCAGCTTCGGCCTGCTCGAGCCGACGGAAATCATCGAGCGGACACCGCAGACCCTGACGATCGATGGCATTGAGTTCGTCTTTCAGAATGCGCCGGGTTCCGAGGCGCCGGCCGGACTGACGTTTTACCTGCCGCACGTGAAGGCTTTTAACGGTGCTGACGTCGCCTTGCACAGCCTGCACAACCTGTACACCCCGCGTGGCGCCAAGGTGCGGGACGCCTTGCGGTGGAGTCATTACATCGACGAGTCCATTGAACTGTTCGGTGAGGCGGAGGTGTACCTTGCCAGCCATCAGTGGCCGATCTGGGGCAAACAGCGCATCCGGGAGTTCCTCGAGGTTCAGCGGGACACCTACAAGTACATCCACGACCAAACCGTGCGACTGTTCAACAACGGCATGACCCCGGGCGAGATCGCCGAAGCGCTGGAGCTGCCGTACTCGCTGCAGGGTGTCTTCCACAACCGCGGCTACTACGGGACGGTGCGCCACAATTCGCGAGCCGTCTATCAGAATTACCTCGGATGGTACGACGGTAATCCGGCCCATCTGAATCCCTTGCCGCCCGTTGCGGCGGGCCGGCGCTATGTCGAACTGGCCGGGGGTGCCGAGACCCTGCTGGGTAAAGCCCGGGTCGCCTATGAGGATGCGGATTACCGCTGGGCAGCGGAATTGCTCAACCACCTGGTTTTCGCCGAACCCGATAACGGTTCCGCCAGGTCCCTGCTCGCGGCCACCTACGATCAACTCGGCTACCAGTCGGAATCCGGACCCTGGCGCGACATCTACCTCAGCGCGGCCTACGAACTCCGGCATGGGCCACCGGGGGTTGGGCTGAACGTCCTGGCCATGAAGGACGTGCTGCTGAAGACGCCGGTCAGGCGTTTCTTCGACTCCATGGCGGTCCGCCTGAATGGACCGGATGCCGCCGGGCTTCGGCTGAGCGTGAACTTCGTTTTCACCGACCTCGGCGAAAGTTATCTGCTGACGATCGGCAACTCCGTGCTGCATCACCGCCCCTCAGCCCCCGGAGCCGCGTCCGATGCCACGCTCAGACTCACTCACGCGGCGTTCATCTCCATGCTGCTCGGCGAGGCGGGGCTCACAGGCCTGCTCACGTCGGACGAGATCGAGCTCGAAGGCAGCAAGCTGGACCTGCTGAAGTTTCTCGGGTTGTTCGACAGACCCGACAGCCGCTTCAACATCGTCATCCCCTGAACTCGCGGGCGCCCTTGACGGGACGGCAGGCCGCACGGCGCCGGGGAAGGGCTCTGCCCCGTGCGGGGCCGCGTGGCGCAATTGTGTCCAAAGTTGACCGAAGACATGGAGGGTCGAGTGGAAATCTGATGCAGTAGGCGCGAAATGCTGCCGTTCCGGGCGATGAGCCTGGTGAAAACCCTGCGGCCAGATTGATACGGGGTGCCGTGACCGGAACATGATTTCTGAAACCGCCATGCTGGGCCTGTCCGCTGCGGCCATCGCCTTTGCCCACACCGTTCTCGGGCCCGATCATTACCTGCCCTTTGTGGCAATGGCCAAAGCGAGAAAATGGAGCACTGCCAAAACCTTGCGGATCACGATGGCCTGCGGCCTAGGTCACCTGGTCGGCTCGATGGCACTGGGCCTGGTGGGGATCATGTTGGGCATCCAGCTCTCGTCATTGACCTGGCTGGAGGGTTTTCGCGGCTCCCTGGCCGCTTGGCTGCTGGTGGGATTCGGCCTGGCCTACACTGCCTGGGGGCTGCGCCAGGCCTGGCGGAATCGTCCGCACACGCACTGGCATCAGCATGGTGACCTGATCCATGTGCACGAGCACAGCCACCGTGACGCCCATAGCCATCTGCATGCCCGCGCGGGCCGTGCGGCATCCGGAAGGCTCGCCCCGTGGATCGTGTTCGTAATTTTCGTGCTGGGACCCTGCGAGCCCCTGATTCCGCTGCTGATGTATCCCGCCGCCCGGGAGAACCTGGCCGGCGTGTTCGTGGTGACGGCGGTGTTCGGGCTGGTCACCGTGATGACCATGACCGGAGTCGTGGCCGTCACCCTGTCCGGCCTGCAGCGTCTTCGCTTGCGTCGATTGGAGCCGTACGGGCACGCGTTGGCCGGTTGCGCGATCCTTGCATGCGGCCTGGCCGTGGTCTTTATGGGCCTGTAACCCGGGGAGCCAATCCTAGGGCCCGGGTCGCACCAGGCGTTGCTGAAGCCAGTCGAGTGTGCGGGACCGGATTTTCTCCTTCTCCGGCTCGTTGAACATCTCATGGAACAGTCCATCCCAGGAGACCAACTCCACCAGGCCTTCCGGCGCGCCGCTGGCCCCGCGCGCCGGAGCCGCGGGG
>JBFFUJ010000151.1:0-6229 GCA_041571375.1 Lysobacterales bacterium
AGGGCGCGGAACTGGAGTTTGCCGATGGCTCGCGCTACACAGCCGGAACCGTTGACGAGCTGGTCAGGGGTCAGGTCGGCTGGTCCGTGCCGGTGGCCAAGCTGGCATGGTGGGTGAGAGGGCTCGCCGCGCCGGGGCAGGTCACCGGTTGGCAACTGGATGACGAGGGACGGCTCTCCGCGCTGCAGCAGGACGGCTGGAGCATCGAGTTCGGACGCTACGGCGTTGTCGATGAACTCCCGATGCCGTTGAAACTGACCGCGCGGCGGGATGTCAGAATGGTCAAACTGGCGGTAAAGGCCTGGGAATTTCCCGGTGTCGGAGACTGACGAAAAGCGGCCCGTGCCATCCATCTGGCCGTCACCGGCCAAGCTCAATCTGTTCCTGCACGTGCTCGGGCGCAGGCCGGACGGGTATCACGACATCCAGACCCTCTTTCAGATCCTTGATTGGGGGGACGAAATTCGTATCCGGCTTGACCCCGATGGCGCAATTGTCCGCGGGCACGCGGACTATGCCGTCGCCGCGGAAGAGGACCTTGCTGTCAGGGCGGCCCGCCTGTTGCGGCGGCACGCGGGGGGCGGGCTGGGTGCCCGCATCGACATCCACAAGCGGATCCCGCTGGGCGCCGGACTCGGCGGAGGAAGTTCCAATGCGGCCACGGTGCTGGTTGCGCTCAACCGCCTCTGGGGCTGTGGCCTGAGCCCGGATGACCTGGCGGAGCTGGGTGCGGCCCTGGGGGCGGACGTTTCCGTGTTCGTGCACGGACACACCGCGCTGGCCGGCGGTACCGGCGATCGGCTGCAGCCTGTGCGTCTCGGAGAGAGGCACTATGTCCTGGTTTTGCCCGCTTTGTCGATCCCGACTCGGGATCTGTTTGAGGATCCGGATCTGTCAAGGGACTCGGAGCCAATCAGCCCGTCCGAGGCCCTGGGCGGGCGGGGTCGCAATGACTTCGAGCCGGTGGTCCGGAAAAGGTATCCCGCCATGGCGGAAGCCCTGGATGTTCTCCGCAGATGGGGCCGGCCCGCGATGACCGGCACGGGCAGCGCGATTTTTCTGCAGGCGGATAGCGCGCGGCAGGCAGCGGACAAGGCACGCGAAATAAAAAATTTATATAATGTCCGCGCGGTATGCGGTGTGGATCGGTCACCGCTGCATCGGGCGCTGGCAGCAGATGACAATTGACGGTTCGCAGAAGATTCGATTTGCTGGGACGTCGCCAAGCTGGCTAAGGCACGGGGTTTTGATCCCCGCATTCGCAGGTTCGAGTCCTGCCGTCCCAGCCACTCATCTTGGTGTGTGGGTTCAACAAACAGGCGAGGCTGAAGAGTGTCAACTTCTTCCCTGATGATATTTTCAGGTAATGCCAACCTGAAGCTGGCAAGCAGCATTGCTCATGAGCTGAACGTGCCGATGGGCAAAGCGGTGGTGGGCCGGTTCAGTGACGGCGAAGTGATGGTCGAGGTCATGGAGAACGTTCGCGGAAGGGACGTTTATGTGATCCAGCCGACCTGTGCCCCGACGGCCGACAATTTCATGGAACTGCTGGTGATGATCGATGCCATGAAACGCGCATCGGCCTCACGGGTCACCGCCGTCATTCCCTACTTTGGCTATGCCCGCCAGGACCGGCGCCCGCGCTCGGCGCGCGTACCCATAACGGCCAAGGTCGCGGCCATCATGATTTCAGCCCTGGGCACGGACCGTGTGGTTACGGTCGATCTGCATGCCGACCAGATTCAGGGTTTTTTCGACATACCGGTGGATAATGTCTATGCCTCGCCCCTGACGCTAGCGGACATCTGGCAGCGCCAGGCACGCCACGAAATTGTCGTGGTATCCCCGGACGTGGGCGGCGTCGTGCGTGCGCGGGCCATTGCCAAGCGCCTCGACGCGGATCTCGCGATCATCGACAAGAGACGCCCCCGAGCCAACGTCTCCACCGTGATGAACATCATTGGTGACGTGGAGGGCAAATGCTGCGTCCTGGTCGACGATATGGTGGACACGGCGGGGACCCTTTGCTCCGCGTCGGGGGCGCTGAAGAAAGAGGGCGCCAAGCGGGTTGTGGCCTATTGCGTGCACCCGGTGCTGTCCGGTCCCGCTGTCGACAACATCATCCAATCGGAGATGGACGAATTGGTCGTGACCGATACGATTCCGCTCAGCGAGGCGGCCCAGCGCTGCGAGAAAATCCGGCAGTTGTCGATCGCCCAGATGCTGGCCGAAACGATCCGCCGGATGGCTCACGGCGAGTCGGTGAGCTCGATGTACGTCGACTGAGCGCACGGGATGCGGCGGGATCTCGTAACCGGCCCGATGGTCTACTCACACAGCGATTTCTGAGTTAAAATACACGGCTTTGTAAATTCTGGCCGGCCTGGTCGCGGGCCCGGCGTCACGGCTGCGTGAGCAGCCCCGTTCCCGCCGAGGCGGGATGAATGAAAGAGGTCTGAAATGTCCGAGAAACACATTATCAACGCGGAAATGCGCGCGGACGTGGGGAAAGGTGCGAGCCGCCGCCTGCGTCGAAACGGCAAGGTGCCGGCGGTTTTGTACGGTGGGCACCGTGATCCCGTCGCCCTGACACTGGAGCAAAGGGATCTGCTGCACGCGTCCGAAAACGAATCGTTCTATGCCAGCATCCTGCAGATCAAGGTGGACGAGGATCGCGTCCAGGAGGCCGTGGTTCGCGACATGCAGCGGCATCCCTTCAAACCGATGATCATGCATATCGATTTCATGCGGGTGAGCGCCGAGGAAGTGCTTCGCATGTCGGTGCCGCTGCACTTCGTCGGTGAGGACGACTCGCCGGCAGGGAAGGCCTCGGGCGTGGTGATTCAGCACCAGATGACTGAAGTCGAGATCGCCGCGCTGCCAAAGGACCTTCCCGAGTTCCTGGCCGTCGATCTGTCCGAGATGGATGCGGGCGACGTGGTCATGCTGTCCGACATCCTGCTGCCCGAGGGCGTGACCATCCCCGCCCTGACGGGTGCAGGTGAGCATCTGGACGCTCCGGTGGCCAACGCAGTGCATGTGAAGGCCGACCAGGGCACGGGCGCGGCTGCGGCGGCCGAGGCCGAAGCGGCCCTGGCCGACGAGCTGGGTGCGATTCCGGCAGAGGAAGCCGAAGAAGAGGAGCAGGAGGAGGAAGGCGAAGAGGGTGCCGAGCCCGAGTCCTGAGGATTCCTTCCGCCCGTTCGCTGACATTGATCCCGGGGCCGGCACCGCCCGGCCCCCCGCCTGGAGCTGTCGATGAGCACACCCTTCCTCATTATCGGCCTCGGAAATCCGGGCGACCGATACTTCCAGACCCGGCACAATGCCGGGTTTTGGTTTCTGGACCACCTCATGCAGGACTGTGGCGCCCGCCTGAAGTCCCAGCCCAGACTGGGTTCGGAAACCGCTCGAACCGAGATATTCGGTCATGACTGTGTGATTGCACGGCCGACGACCTTCATGAATCACAGCGGCCAGGCCGTTCGCGCCGTAATGGACTACTACCGGGTCACTTCATCGGCGCTGCTGGTGGCCTACGACGAATTGGATCTGCCGCCGGGTGTCGCGCGACTCAAACAGGGAGGGGGACACGGTGGACACAACGGCTTGCGGGATATCTTTCGCCACACCACGGATCAGCAATTTCTCAGGCTTCGCATCGGTATCGGGCATCCGGGCCACAGGGACGCCGTGACCGCCTACGTGCTGAGCCGTCCCAGCGCGGAGCAGGAGCGGCTCATGCATCGGTCCATCGGCGACGCCATGGAGGTGCTGCCGCTGGTGCTGCGCGGCGAACTCGCTGCCGCCATGAAAGCGCTGCACACGGTGAATGACGATGGGGTTTAAGTGCGGCATCGTGGGTTTGCCCAACGTCGGCAAGTCCACATTGTTCAATTCGCTGACCAGTGCGGAAATCGCGGCCGAGAACTATCCCTTCTGCACCATCGATCCCAATGTTGGGGTGGTCGAGGTGCCGGATTTCCGGCTTGGCGAGTTGGCAGCCATCGTCAGGCCGCAAAAGGTTGTTCCAACGACGCTGGAGTTCGTGGACATTGCGGGACTGGTCGCGGGCGCCTCCAGGGGCGAGGGGCTGGGCAATCAGTTCCTGGCCCACATACGGGAGACCGACGCGATCGCACATGTGGTGCGATGCTTCGAGGATGACGATGTCGTGCACGTGGCGGGACGCCTCGATCCGGTATCGGACATCGAGATCATCAACACGGAGTTGTCGCTCGCCGACCTCGAATCCGTGGAGCGGGCGATCGAGCGGACCGGCAAGCGCCTGAAGGCGAACGAGAAGGATGCGCCGCTGCGAATGGCGGTGCTGGACAAGCTCAAGGCATGCCTGAACGAGGGTCATCGGGCCCGCAATGTCGAGCTGTCCGAGCAGGAACGACGCCTGGTTAAAGATTTGCATCTGATCACGACCAAGCCGGTGATGTACATCGCCAACGTCGCCGAGGACGGCTTCGAACAAAACCCTCTGCTTGATGCCGTACGGCGCAAGGCCGCCTCGGAAAGCGCGGAAGTCGTGCCGGCCTGTGCCGGGATCGAGGCGGAGATCGCCCGGCTGGACACGGCCGACCGCCTGGATTTTCTGCGGGCGATGGGTTTGCGGGAATCGGGCCTCGACCGAGTCATCCGCGCCGGGTACTCCCTGCTCGACCTGCTGACATTCTTTACCGTCGGCAAGCGCGAGGTGCGGGCCTGGACCCTGGAAACGGGCGCGACGGCGGTACAGGCGGCCGGTCGTATTCACACCGACTTCGAACGCGGTTTCATTCGCGCCGAGGTCACGTCGTACGAGGACTTCGTGGAACTGGGTGGCGAGCTGGCGGCCAAGGAAGCCGGCAAGCTCCGGCTGGAAGGCAGGAACTACATCGTCCGCGAGGGCGACGTCATGCGCTTCCGGTTCAACGTCTAGCAGCAAGAGGTTTTTTTGAAACTCGCGTAATTTTGGGATATAAGCAAGCCTGTGATGTAAACATTACGTGCCGGGAGCTTTCAGTTGTGGTCGGGAGCACAGGGAACAACCCAGGCGGACGACGGAGCAAGTCAGGCGAGGACCCTGGATCGGGGACATCGGGCGCCGAGCTTTCCGGTCGCCCGGAGCAGGGTCCTGAGGCATTGAATAACAGTGAAGAAGCAGCCCGCGAGCGACGCAGCGGCGGTTGGCGGGAAATCGAGGCGCGGCGCGAAAAAGCAGCCCTGAAGGCCTCGCTTGCGGACGTCTGGGATGAGGATTTCGATCTGGACGATGAAATCCTGGCGGAACTGGACCACACCGCGGAGTTCTTCACCACACAGCCGGATCCCGAGGACGAGGCGATCTTCGACGAAGATGACGAGTCCGACGATTATTTTGACGAGGAGGACGAAGTCTGAGGTGCTGCGATCCGCAATCGCGCGCTGCCAGACATCCAGTTGCCCTCCGAAGGCCGTTCCGCAGCGGAAGCCGGCATGCCCGGCGGCCGGATGGCCCCCATCCCTTCTGTTGACAGAGAATTTCACCTAGGCGACAATAAGCGGCTTGCCTGCAGGCGCCGGTTGAAACGGCGGCTCGCGGGCTTTGTTGCCCTTGGCGCGGCCGGCGGAAAATGATGGCGGGCAGGTTGGAACTGCGTGCGGAAGCATGGGCACGATGGCGAGCCCGAGACCTTGGGCATGGCCCGCGGCAGAACGGTTTCTGCGGGTCGGGTTTGGCGTACCGGAGGGGTACTCAAGCGGTCAACGAGGGCAGACTGTAAATCTGCTGGCTATGCCTACGTAGGTTCGAATCCTACCCCCTCCACCACTCCCTGACCGGGGTGGCGCCGGAAAAATTGAAGATTTTTGCCTGTGAGGCTCCTGGGCGGGTGTAGTTCAACGGCAGAACCTCAGCCTTCCAAGCTGATGATGTGGGTTCGATTCCCATCACCCGCTCCATCAATTTGGGCAGGGCCCATGGGCTGGACAGGATGACGCCCGCATAGCTCAGGCGGTAGAGCACTCCCTTGGTAAGGGAGAGGTCACTGGTTCGAGTCCAGTTGTGGGCACCATGGTATCTTGGAGTATTGTTTCAATTCAGTTGTTTGAAAGTCTGACTGCATATTTCGGAGACCGGCATGTCAAAAGCAAAATTTGAACGTACGAAGCCTCACGTGAACGTGGGCACGATTGGTCACGTGGATCACGGCAAGACGACGCTGACGGCGGCGATGACGAAGGTGTGTGCGGAGACGCG
>JBFFUJ010000152.1:0-6215 GCA_041571375.1 Lysobacterales bacterium
CGACTCGGTCTTGCGGTACGGCAGGTATTCCAGCAGCACCGGAAAGCGAGCGCCCGGTTCCCCACCCTGCGGCAGGTAGAGGTCGGCCGCGAGTCGCACGCCGTCCGCCATCGGGATCCATACCTCCCGGCTTACACCGGCGAAGTCATAGGCCGGCACGGGCTCAACGGCAGGCGCAGCACGCCCGGGCGTGGCGCCCAAGGCGAGACAGATGCCGAGGCAGGTGGCCAGGAGACGCGTGCGATCAGGCACTTTGGTCATGAGGTAGTCCTCAATCCTGTTTACGCCAGCGGTGCGATTCTTTTTGTGTCAGGCGCTGGGCCAAGCGCTGCGGCAGCTTGCGCGACAGCATGGCGATGAAGCGGTTGACCCGGCCGGGCACGGCGATCACCCGCGGTGGACTGCGTGTCACCGACTCGATGCCGTAGCGAACCACTTCGTCTGCCTCCATCCACATCCAGGCAGGCATCTGGCTGACCTGCTCGCGGACACCGGTGACGTCGTGGAACTCAGAATAGGTGAAGCCGGGGCAGAGTGCCGAAACGCGAACGCCCGTATCGAGATTCTCCGCCGTCAGCGATTCGGAGAACTTGATCAGGAATGACTTGGTGGCGCCGTACAGCGTGTGCCGGGCAGAGGATGGCACCAGTCCGGCCAGCGAGGCGACGTTGACAATGTAGCCCTGCCCCCGCCGCTGCATCCCCGGCAGCAACCGCCAGGTCAGTTCGGCAACGGAATTCAGCATCACGTTGAGGGAGTCCTCGTGCACCTGCCAGTCGGGTTCGGTGAAGGTGCCCGGCACGCCGTAGCCGGCATTGTTGACCAGGAACTCGATCTCGATCCCGGCCTCGGCCAGAGTCGTCTCGAGGGTGCGCGCGGCGCCTTTCTGCGCCATGTCGAGCGGCAGGACCCGGCACTCGACGGCGTGCCGGTCCGCAAGCTCCGCCGCCAGTTGCTGCAGGCGGTCCTGGCGGCGAGCCACCATGACCTGCGAATAGCCGCGGGCCGCCAGTTGCCGGCAGAATTCGGCGCCGATGCCGGCGGACGCCCCTGTGACGAGCGCCCAGGCGGTGTTTTCCGTTGCCCCTTGCATAGTCTGTCCTCCTGCCATGCGAAGGTTCCAGAATACCGGAGCCTCTTGCAGCCAAAAAGTGAAACCTTGCCGGGGATGCAGCAAACCGACGTGCCGGTAGCGGCGGAGTGAAGCTTCGTCTATTCTCACGCATCGGGGAGGAGGAACCGGTTCTTGCTGCGATGGGTGGTTGTCAGGCAGGAGGCCGGGTCACGGCAAAAAAGGCCTTCCGGCCAGGCTCTGGGACAACGCAAACCGTTGATCGACAAAACCACAGGCATCGAAAAGGCGATCGAGTGCATTCCCGACGGAGCCACGGTGATGGTCGGGGGATTCGGCGTTCCCGGCACCCCGTTCTGCCTGATCGACGAACTGGTCCGGCGCAACAGCAGGCGATTGACCCTGATCAAGAACGACGCCAACGAGGCGGGCATGGGCGTTGACCACCTGCTGCAGAACGGACAGGTGGAGCGGCTGATCGTTTCCCACATCGGGCTCAATCCGCACGCCATAGAGCTGATGAATACCGGCCGCCTCGCCGTGGAATTCTGTGCCCAAGGCATCCTGGCCGAGCGCATCCGGGCGGCCGGCGCCGGGCTCCAGGGCCTGCTGACCGACATCGGGGTGGAAACCCTGCTGGCGCAGGGCAAGCCCGTGTACCAGGTCGACGGCCGCAGCTGTCTCCTCGAAACCCCCTTGCGCGCAGACATCGCCCTGATCCACGCGCAGCGTGCCGACCCGTTCGGCAACCTGACCTATGCAGCCAGCGCCCGGAATTTCTGCCCCTTGATGGCGATGGCCGCGAGGACGGTCATTGTCGAAACGGAAGAACTGGTCGGCCTGGGAGATATCGCTCCGGAGGCGATTCACACCCCGGGCCCCTTCGTCGATTACGTCGTCCCGCTGGGCGAACTGACCGAGGCTTATGGCGTCGTCAGCAGATAAGAACCGTTTCCTCCGAAGGGCCAGCCGCGAACTACAGCCCGGCATGACCGTCAACCTCGGTATCGGCCTGCCCACCCTGCTCGTCGATTACCTGGAAGAGGGCTTTCCCGTCTGCCTGCACTCGGAAAACGGCATTGCGGGACAGGGTCCGGCCGTCCCCTTTGAGCGGGCCGACCGCAACCTGATCGATGCCGGCGGGGCCTACGTATCCGTCCTGCCCGGGACCTCGTTCTTCGACAGTGCGACTTCGTTCGCGCTGGTTCGCGGCGGCCGTCTCGACCTGACCATACTGGGCGCCCTGGAGGTGGCCGGCAACGGAGACCTGGCTAACTGGACCATCCCCGGAAGATTCACGCCGGGCGTGGGCGGCGGCATGGAACTGGCGCAGAAGGCGCGCCGGGTGGTGGTCCTGTGCAGCCACACGGACAAGCGCGGTCAACCGAAGCTGGTCAGGCAATGCAGCCTGCCGCTGACAGCGCCGGCCTGCGTGGATCGCATCTACACGGACATGGCGGTCATCGACATCGAGCCGGAAGGGATGGTGCTGCGCGAGATCGCCGAGGAGTACGGTATCGACGAGGTCGTGGCCGCGACCGGGGCGCCCCTGTTGATCAGCGAAGACGAAATAGGCAGATTCTAGTGATGAGCAGCAAATTGAGCGGACAGCTGATGGATGCGGTCGACCGGCGCTTTGACGAGCAGGTCGCCTTCCTGTCGGAGCTGACGAGCCATCCATCGACGCGCGGCAACGAGCAGAGCGCCCAGGATTTTGTGGCTGAACAGCTTCGAGAGATGGGCTACGAAACCGACCGTTGGGCAATCGACGTGAAGGACATCGCTCATCTGCCCGGGTTTTCCCCGGTCATCGGCGATTACGACAACGCTGTCAACGTGGTCGGCGTGCACCGCAGCCGGGTGCAAAGTGGCCGGTCGCTGATCCTGAACGGTCACATCGACGTAGTGCCCACGGGACCCCTGGATGCCTGGAACCGGCCCCCTTTCGCACCGCATGTCGACGACGGCTGGATGTATGGTCGCGGCGCGGGCGATATGAAAGCCGGCCTGGCGGCCAATCTGTTCGCATTGCGGGCTCTGAGGGAAATCGGTCACCAGCCGGCGGCCGACCTGTTCTATCAATCCGTGGTCGAAGAGGAATGCACCGGCAACGGGGCGCTGGCCTGCCTGCAAAGAGGCTACCGCGCGGATGCCGCGCTGATTCCCGAGCCGTTCGACGAGCACCTGATCAGCGCCCAGGTCGGTGTGATCTGGCTGCAGGTCCACCTCCTGGGCAAGCCCGTTCACGTGCTGGAGGCCGGCAGCGGGTTCAATGCCATCGAGGCGGCCATTCCGCTGATCATGGCATTGAAAGCGCTTGAAAAGCGTTGGAACGGAGCTGAAAACCGGCATCCACAGTTCCGGCACTTGGAGCATCCCCTGAATCTCAACATTGGCCGCATCCAGGGGGGCGACTGGCCGTCGAGCGTACCGGCCTGGTGTTGTTTCGATGTGCGCATGGGGATCTATCCCGGCCAGGACGTCGACGAGGCGCGCGCTGAACTCGAGAGCTGCCTGCAGGATGCAGCCGACACGGACGCCTTTCTGCGCCAGAACCGGCCGCGGATCGTCTATCACGGCTTTCTCGCCGAGGGTTATTGCCTGGCAGAGCACGACACGCCGACGGCCCGCCAGGCGGTGGCCTCGCTCGAAGGCGCCCACCGGTCCGTGAACGGCAAAGCGCTGCGCCACTCGGTAACCACCGCGACGACGGATGCCCGCTTTTTCGGCCTCTACGCGGATACGCCGGCACTGGTCTACGGCCCGACCGCGGAGGCCATTCATGGATTCAACGAACGCGTGAACCTCGAGTCCATGCGGCGGATCACCCAGTCGATCGCCCTGTTCATCGCGGAATGGTGCGGGTTGGAAGCATCCGCGTGAAGAAAAAAGGGGTCAGGTTCAGGAGCCTGGCGCCGGGTTCGAATCTTCAGCCCGCTCAGGCGATACCCGCCCGGCAGACCCTCCTGCTAATCCGCTGCAACTTCCTGCAGCATGTACTCGCGGGTGGCGAAGAA
Organism: Lysobacterales bacterium; assembly: GCA_041571375.1. Lineage (GTDB taxonomy): Bacteria > Pseudomonadota > Gammaproteobacteria > Xanthomonadales > SZUA-36 > CALKKN01. The sequence continues at coordinate 4,090 of JBFFUJ010000152.1, forward strand.
CGGCGGCGAACCGGCGCCGACCAGGCGCTCGTTGAACTCCTTCCAGCTGAAGGCGTTGCCGCGGAGCTTGCGGTACTCGGCGAGGATCTTTTCGATGGCCAGGTGGCCGGCGAAATAGGTGGCCAGCTGCACCGAGCTGAGCTTGGCCCGGGCCAGCTTGCCGCGCGCCTCGCTCTCTTCCTGGAAACCTTTGCCGGTCATCAGGGCGAGGGCTTCTTCCTCGCCCATCCCTTCACGGTGCAGTCGCAGGTCGATGATCGCGTTGATGATGGAGCGCAGCACCAGCTTGTCGTCCACCATCTGCTGCAGCTCGCGCCCCAGCGGATGGTCCGGGTAGATGGTAAAGCCGACATCGACCAGCTGGGTGGCGATGTAGCTGGCCCAGCCTTCCACCATCGGACCGTTCCAGAACACCTTCGGGATGATGCGCTCGAAACGGTTGGAGTATTCGAGCTGCACGAAGTGGCCCGGAACGCCTTCGTGGATGTAGACCATGGCCAGCGCGGGCCGGTTGTATTCCTTTAGGAAGTCCGGCGCGCTCGCCAGGAATTCCAGGTCCCAGAACCAGACCGACTCGAGGTGCGGCTCGAATGGCGGTGCGGTCGCGATCATGGCCACGGTGGTGCCGCGCAGGTGGGGAGGGATGTCCTCGATGCGCAGCTTGGAAGCGGGCGGCAGGTCCATGAGGTCCTGTTCGCGCACGAAGCCGATGATGGCATCCGCCATCGCGTAGCTGTCTGCGATCAGTGTCTCGGGGGTCGAGCGGTCTTCCGACAGCTTCTCGAAGATGTCGCGTACGACCTGCTGGTCGTCGAGTTCGGCCTGCTTGCGGACCGCACCGGCGCGGATTTCGTCCGCCAGGTATTCATCGTGGATGCGGCGTCCGACGCTGACCAGTTCACCGCCTTTCTGGTCCAGCCGCTTTTCAGCCTCGGCCAGCAGCTCCTCCGGGCCCAGAGGGTAATCCATCTGCAGTTGGTACTTGAGGTCGTACAGCTCGCGGCCAAGTCGCCATTCGCCGTTGTCACGCGGCAGGATGTTCTCTTCCAGCCAGGACGCAAAGCGGCCCACCCCCTCACTCGCTTTCCCGCACTGCTCGAGGATGGCAGCTTGCTGCGGCTCGTCGAGGCCCGATGATTTGAGCAGTTCCGGCAGGGTCTTGCTGTACAGCGACCCGTCCTGGCCCATCGCCTGGAGACGGCCCAGGGCTTGCGCCTTGTCCAGCTCGCTGGGCTGGACGTAAGGAGGCAACAGGGCTGCCCTGGTCTGTTCGAGGTAGACGGGCGTGCCTGCGCAGCGGGCGCCGAAGCTCAGCAGTCTTTCCTCCAGTGGAGCGTAGTCGCGCAGCACCAGCCCCGACATGGCCGTCCCGAGGGTGGTGACGTAATTCAGTGGGCTGGTCAGCGCATCCAGCCGCGTCACCTGAAGCTGGTCGAGGGCGACACGGTTCTTCAGGATGTGCAGATCGATCTGGTCCGCCCGGGCCAGCGGTTCCGGGTCCATGGCGCCCAGGCGCTGTAGCAGTTGCTTGCGGGCCGTTGAGAACCGCGCAGCAGCCTCCGGGGAGGCGTCAGGCAGGCGCCGGTCATACCAGGACGCATCGCCCTCCTTGCCGTGAATGCCGAACTGCACGCCTCTGACCGGGTTTTCCTCCATCAGAAGCTCCAGGTAGAGGCGTCCGAGCCGGTCGATGCTGTTTTCGGAGGCCACGCGCTGCTCCCAGGCATCGATTGAAAATACATCGGCCGCTGCGGGCGAAGCGTGGGCCAGGGCGATGATGCAGCTCAGCAGGGCTGCAGGGCTTGCAAGACGGAATTTCATCGATCACTCCTCGCTGGGGGGGGGCGAAGTATAAACCACGGCGATGAAGAATTCGGCCACATTACCGTCCTGAGGCCCGCTGACCTTCCCGTGTTTGTCCCGGGAAGGCTTGAATGGCTGGTGGCCCAAGGCAAGGTGTGGGGTCAGTCCTGGTCGAAGCCGCCATGGGCGGTCATGACGTCAGTAATCTCCCGGTTACGGACGTGCTCGCGGAAAATCAGGAACAGACCACTCATCACGATCAGGCTGGCGCCTAGCGCCATCCAGACGTCGGGCACGGTACTGAAGATCACGATGCCGAAGAG
>JBFFUJ010000153.1:0-6199 GCA_041571375.1 Lysobacterales bacterium
CGATCGGCGCAAGAGCGGTTTTCTCTACCCCAATCTGGGGCACAACAGCGACACCGGCCTGGAACTGGGCGTGCCGTGGTACTGGAACATCGCCCCCAACCACGACGCCACGATCGAGCCGCGTTATTTCACCCAGCGGGGTTTCATGCTGTCGGGCGAATACCGGTTTCTGACCCGTCGCACCCGGGGTTCGCTGGACCTCGATTACATGCCGAACGACCGGGAAACCGACCAGGAACGCTATCGCTACATGTTCCAGCATTACGCCGTTCCCTGGTCACGATGGCGCACCAGCCTGATCATCGATCGGGTCAGTGACGACCGTTACTACCAGGACTTCGGCACCAGCCTCGGTCAGACCTCGCGGCAATTCCTGCGCAGCAGCGCCGAATTACGCGGCGTCGGTCGCTACTGGAACCTGCTGCTGGTCGCCGACGATTTCCAGGTCATCGACGAATCCGTCCCTCCCGGCAACGAGCCGTACCGGCGAGTGCCGCGTCTGTTGTACTGGTCTGACCGGCCATTGACCCGGAGCGGTTTGTCTTTCGCACTGGACTCGGAGCTGGTCTATTTCGACCGGGAGGTGGGCGCCACGGGGGCGCGGGTCGACCTCTTCCCGAGGCTTTATTGGGATCTGCAGAGGCACTGGGGATTCCTGAAACCCAGCGTCGGCTACCGCTACACGGCCTACGACCTCGACCTCGGCGGCCAGACCGGCGAGGAAACGCCTTCCACCGGCCTGCCGATCGCAAGCATAGACGCCGGCCTCGTTTTCGACCGGCGCACGGCCAGCGGCGACCTGCAGACACTCGAGCCCAGGCTGTTCTATCTCTACGTGCCCCGCAGGGAACAGGGCGACCAGCCGCTGTTCGACACCGACGCGTTCACCTTCGGCTTCAGCCAGCTGTTCAACACCAACCGCTTCACCGGCGGCGACCGTCAGGGCGATGCCAATCAGGTTTCCATGGCCGTGTCCACGCGCCGCTTCGACGGTTCGAGTGGCCAGGTCCTGTGGTCCCTCAGCCTGGGGCAGATCCTCTACCTCAGGCCACAGCAGGTGCAGCTCGAACAGGCTCCGGCCATGGAGGAGGACCTGTCACCGTTCCTGGCCGAATTCCGGCTGCGGCCGTTTTCCCGCCTGAGCGCGACGGCGGGTCTGCAGTGGGACTGGGAACGCAACCAGCTGGATGTGGGCATGCTGGCTGTGCACTACCGCGGCGATGGCGGACGGCGGGCGGCATTTGAATACCGCTACCGTCGGGAGCGCGTCGACCAGTTCGATTTGCGGATCGAGTGGCCGATCACTGTACGCTGGAGGATGCTTTCACGCTTCAATTATTCTTTTTCGGATCGCGACCTGCTCGAGTTCCAGGCCGGCATCGAATACGAGAGCTGCTGCTGGGCCTTCCGGACCGTGCTCCGGCGCTACCTGAGAAACCGGGACGGCGATTTCCGCAACGCCATCTACGTCGAACTCAACCTCAAGGGGTTGGCCAATATCGGCACCCGCGGCCGGGAACTGTTTCGGGAATGACGACTCTCAATCAGTTACAATAGCGCCTCGCCCCATCCGGGCGGATGACAGTTCGAAAGGGCCGGCGCGAAGCCCTGTTTGGCCCTCAGGTTGCGGAGAGTTACCCAATGTTCCAGATTCACCACCCCCGGCTCGCAGTCCTCGCTGCCGCGGCGTTGACTGCCCTGACACCGGCCGCAGCGACGGCGCAGACGGACAGCCTCGTTCCGATCGACTCCATCGTGGCGCTGGTCGACGAGGACGTGATCCTGCGCAGCGAACTCGACCTGGCCGTGGCGGGCATCATCGAGCGGTTGCGCGCCAGCGGCGATGCCATGCCGCCGATGCACCTGATCGAACGGCAGGTTCTGGAACGGCTGGTCGTTCGCGAGCTGCAGGTGCAGCGGGCGCTGAAGACCGGCATTCGCGTCAGCGACGCGGATATCGACCAGGCGCTCATGGGTCTCGCGCAGCAGAACAACATGAACGTGCAGCAGTTGCGGCAGGTGATCGAGGCCGACGGTGAGGATTTCGCCGAATTCCGCCGCAACATCGGCGAGGAGATCATGACCGAGCGATTGCGCCAGCGCATCGTGAATTCAATGGACCCGGTGACCGACACGGAGATCGACATCCTGCTGGCTTCGGAAGAACTCGGGGGCGGCGAGTACAGCGTGTCCCAGATCGTGGTCGCCCTGCCCGAGGGTTCGACGCCCCGGCAGATCAGCGAGGCCGAGGCCAAGGCAGACGACATCCATCAGCGGCTGGTCGACGGGCTCGATTTCGCCGCAGCGGCAATCAGCTATTCCGATGGACAGGAGGCCCTGGAAGGGGGCCTGATCGGCTGGCGCGACCTGAACAGCGTGCCGGCCTATTTTGCCGATGCCATTCGCGAACTGCAGCCGGGCGAGGTCACCGAACCGATTCGCAGCCCGGCAGGGTTCCACATCATCCGGGTGAACGACTACCGGGAGCAGCGGCAGGTGCTGATCAAGGAATACAATGCCCGTCACATCATGGTGGAGATCAATGAACTCGTGACCCCGCGCCTGGCCATGGACCAGATCATCGAGATCAAGAAAAAGCTCGACGAAGGCGAGGATTTCGCCGAACTCGCCAGGGAGTACTCGGATGACACGACCAGTGCCAACCTGGGTGGTGACATGGGCTGGTTCCCACCGGAGGCCTTCGGCGACCGGGTCGGCCAGACGCTGCTGGCGATGCAGCCCGGAGAGGTCAGCGAGCCGTTCCAGACCATGAGCGGCTGGCACATCATGGAGCTTCTGGAGATCCGGGAGACAGACCGCACAGAGGAAGCGATCCGGGGCGAGGCCCGGGAGAAGATACGCATGCAGCGAGCTCAGCAGGAAGTCGAAAAGGTGCTGCGGCAATTCCGCGACGAGGCCTACGTCGAAATCCGCCTGCCCGGGCAGCAAGGGTCCAGCTAGGCCCAGGCCATGCCAGACCCGGCCCTCGCCGTAACGCCCGGTGAACCGGCCGGCATCGGGCCCGAAATCCTGCTCAAACTGTGTCGGGCACACCCCGATTTCCGGCTGATCGCCATCGCCGACCCCGAATTGCTGAGGTCAACCGCGGCGGTACTCCACCTCGATGTGGACATCAAACCCTGGGCGCCCGGGGATGCCGTTGCGAGCGGCGCACTGTCCTGCTACCCGGTTGAGCTCTGCGGGCCCGTGACCAGTGGGCAGCCAGACCCGGTCAACGCACCCTACGTGCTGGAAACGCTGCGGCGTGCCGTGGCGCTGGTTCAATCGGGGCAGGCGGCCGCCCTGGTCACCGGCCCGGTGCACAAGGGTGTGATCAACGATTCCGGACAGCCGTTCAGCGGCCACACCGAATTCCTCGCTGAACTGGTCGGTGTGGACGAGGTCGTGATGATGCTCACCTCACCCGGATTGCGCGTCGCCCTGGTCACCACGCACCTGCCTCTGCGCCAGGTCGCGGATGCGATCACCGGCGAGCGGCTCGAAGCGGTCATCCGGATCACGGAGGACGCCTTGCGCAGGCAATTCGGGATCGCTCAACCCCGTCTGCAGATACTCGGGCTCAACCCGCACGCGGGCGAGTCCGGCCACCTGGGCCGGGAAGAAATCGAGGTGCTGAATCCGGTGCTGGAAAGGTTGCGCGGCCGGGGTCTGCGGTTGCATGGCCCGGTTCCTGCCGACACGGCTTTCAGCCCACCGCGGCTCGAGCAGTTCGACGCGACCGTGGCCATGTACCACGACCAGGGACTGCCGGTGCTCAAGCATCTCGGCTTCGGCCGCGCGGTCAACATCTCGCTGGGCCTGCCGTTTATCCGCACCTCGGTCGACCATGGCACGGCTTTCGACCTCGCGGGCAGCGGTCGGGCCGATTACGGCAGCCTCCACGCCGCGCTGCTGACCGCCCGTGAGATGGCGAGGCAGGCACCGTCCCACCGCTCTGAAAACGAACTCTGAAGATGGGGCACCGGCCTCGCAAGCGCTTTGGACAGAACTTCCTGACCGACGAATCGGTCATCGAGCGGATCATCCACACAGTCGGTCCCGCTCCGGGGCAGCTGATCGTCGAGATCGGCCCGGGCCAGGCGGCGCTGAGCGAGCACCTGGCCGCCTCGGGCGCCGAATTGCACCTGCTGGAAATCGATCGCGAGCTGGCGGCGAACCTGCAGGATCGCTTCGGCGGCGCGGGTAACGTCCGGGTGCACTGCGCCGATGCCTTGCAGGCAGACCTGTCGAAGGTGGCCGGTGGCCGCCGTTTCAGGTTGGTCGGCAACCTGCCGTACAACATATCGACGCCGCTGCTGTTCCACGTGCTTCAATGGCGCGGCCTGATTGCCGACATGCATTTCATGCTGCAGCAGGAGGTGGTCGACCGGCTGGCATCCAGCCCCGGAACAAAAGCCTGGGGCCGGCTGGCGCTGATGTGCCAGTTGCACTGCGAGGTCACACCGCTGTTCACCGTGCCGCCGCAGGCGTTCCGGCCCCGGCCAAAGGTGCATTCGGCGCTGGTACGCCTGGTGCCGCACCCCCGTCCGCCGGTTCGGATCGACGACATGTCCCGGTTCGAAAACCTGATCAGCCGCGCCTTTTCCATGCGGCGCAAAACCCTGCGCAATGCCCTCAGGGGGCTGATCTCCGCCGACAGCATGGCGGCAGCAGGCATCGACCCCGGCCTGCGGCCCGAGGCACTGGGTCTGGGCGAATTCGCCGCCCTGGCCAACCTGCCCCCCGAAGACCAAAGTGCCCGCAACCACGACAGGGCCGACGGAATTTCGTAACATCCCGTCCCCATGGCGACCTATATCGTTGGTGACATTCAGGGCTGCTACGACGCGCTGCAGCGCCTGCTGGAAAAAATCAGGTTCGATCCCGCTGCCGACCGGCTGTGGACACCGGGAGACCTGGTCAACCGCGGCAGGCAATCCCTCGAAACACTTCGCACGCTGAAGGACCTCGGCAGCAGCTTTGCGATGACCCTGGGCAACCACGACCTCTACCTGCTGCGGGAACACTGGCGCTTTCCCGACGGCGGCTCCGCCAACCGGGAAATGGACGTGATCCTGCACGCTCCGGACCGCGAGCAGCTGATCGACTGGCTGCTGCGGCAGCCGTTGGCCCACTGGTCCCCCGAACACCGCCTGCTGATGGTTCACGCGGGCGTGATTCCGCAGTGGTCGGTGGAGCAAACGCTGGGTTGCGCCGCCGAAATAGAAAAGGTCCTGCGCTCCGGGAAAAGCAGCAAGTTTTTCTCGAAAATGAACAAGAACTGGGTTCGGCGCTGGGATGAGGAATTGAGCGGCTGGAAACGACTGCGCCTGATCAGCAATATCCTGACCCAGCTGCGCTTTTGTGACGCCAACGGAAAGATACTGGCCCGCGCCAGCGGCCCACCTGGCTCGCAACCGCCACCTTACAGGCCCTGGTACAAGCACAAGCATCGGCAAACCCGCGACGTCACCATCGTCTTTGGCCATTGGGCGGCGCTCGGTCTGCGCGTGAAGCGAAGGGTGATCTGCCTCGATTCCGGGTGCGTCTGGGGCGGGCGTCTGTCGGCGCTCAGGCTGGAGGATCGGCAGGTGTTCCAGGTGCCCGGCAAGTTTCATCCGCGGCGGGTCGCCTGGTCAGCTCGATGACCGAGTACGCGAGCGGATTGCCCGCGTCCGCCGGCTCGTGCCGGATCGCAACCTGGTGCCATTCCTCACGGTCCCATTCCGGAAACCAGGTATCCCCTTCCGGCTCGCATTCGACGCGCGTCAGGATCATGCGGTCCGCATGCGTCATCGCCTCGGCGTACAGTTGCCCGCCCCCGATGATCATGACCTCCGGCCCGCTGGCGATCGTGACGGCTTCGCTCAACGAGGCGGCCACCTCGGCGCCGTCGGCGCTGTAAGCGCCGTTGCGTGTCACGACGATGTTCTGCCGGCCCGGCAGCGGCCTGCCCAGCGACTCCCAGGTGCGACGACCCATCACGATGGGTCGGCCCATGGTCGTTTCCTTGAAATGACGCAATTCCCCGGGCAGGTGCCACGGGAGGCGACCCTCCCGGCCGATGACCCGGTTCCTGGCCATCGCCGCGATGACAGTGATACGGCGGCCCCGCAGCATCGTCAGCCTGGGTTCAGACCGCGATCGGCGCGCGGATGGCGGGGTGGCAACGGTAATCGACCAGATCGAAATCCTCGTA
>JBFFUJ010000154.1:0-6172 GCA_041571375.1 Lysobacterales bacterium
ACCGGAGCCGCAGGTCGCCGCAGAGCCAGCGCCCGACCAGGCAGCGCAGAAATCCATCGCGGTGCTGCCGTTCGTCAACATGTCCTCGGACGCCGAGCAGGAATACTTCTCCGACGGTATCTCCGAGGAAATACTGAACTCACTGGCCAAGGTCAAGGAACTGAAAGTCGCCGGCCGCACCTCATCGTTCGCCTTCAAGGGCCAGAACCAGGACTTGCGGCAGATCGGCGACACGCTGGGCGTCAACCACATCCTCGAGGGTTCGGTGCGCAAGGCCGGCGCCCAGGTACGCATCACCGCCCAGTTGATCCAGGTCGACGACGGCTTCCATCTGTGGTCGGAAACCTACGACCGCGAACTGACCGACGTGTTCGCCATCCAGGACGAAATCGCCAACGCCATCCTCGCGCAGCTGAAAGCCGCCCTGCTCGAAGACGTGGGCACCGCCGCCCCGGTGGCGCGGGCCGACTCCCAGGCCTACGATCTCTACCTGCTGGCCAGGCAGCGCATGTACGAGCGCACGGGGCCGACCATCGAGTCCGCCGTCGAATTGCTCGACCGGGCCATCGCCATCGATCCGGGCTACGCGCCGGCCTATGCCCAGCGCGGCATCGCCACCCTGCTGCTGGCGGAAGGCGCCGGAGGCTACGGGGAGATACCGCTCGAGCAGGCGCTCTCGACCTCCAGGCTCTACCTAGACAAGGCCCTCGCAATCGACCCGGAACTCGCCGAGACATGGGCCGGAATGGGGCTGTATCACAACAACCGGCCGCTGGGAACCGCGGACGCCGTGCCGCCGCTGCGCAAGGCCCTGGATTTGAATCCGGGCCTGATCGACGCCTACAACTGGCTGAATATTTCCCTGCAGGCTCTCGGCCGCCCAGCGGAGGCACGGCAGGTCGTCATGGACCTGGTCGAGCGCGACCCGCTGTACCGGCCCGGCATCCGCAATGCGGTCAACAGTTACAACTGGTTCGGCGAATACGACGAGGCCCTGGCTTATATCGAACGCGTCCGTCCGCTGATCCCGAACGACGCCACCATACTGTCGAGTGCCGCCGCGGTTCACCTGCACCAGGGGCAGGTTGCCCTGGCGCTGCAGGAAAGCGATGCGGCGGTTGCCCTTCAGCCCTCCAACTCGGTCGCCCGCCTGACCCGGAGCTTTCTGTGGATGCGTTCCCACCAGTGGGAACGCCTCGCCGCCGAGGGCGAGGAATGGACGCCGGTGTTCGCCCTGGCCTGGCTCGGCCGCACGGAGGAAGCCGCCATACTGGCTGTGCAGCGCGCGGAGAAACTCGCGGATGTCGGCACCCTGCTGAACTTCTACAACCTGACCGGCCGTTCGCGGGAAGCCGTCGGGTACATCGAGGCCCGCTGGGCCGACCTGGATACCCTGGAGCGCGACTACCCACCCTACGGCGGCCTCGGCCACCTGATGATGCTCGACGTGGCCCTGGCCTATGCGCGGGTCGGCAACCAGCAGCGCTTCGAGGATGCGCTGGCGCGGGTCGGGCGCGTCAGCCAGGATCTGCAGGAACAGGAGATACAGAACTCCATATTTTTCATGAGCGAGGCCTCCCACCAGGCGCTGGCGGGGAACCTCGATGCCAGCCTGGAGTGGCTGGACCGCGCCATCTCGGACGGCTACATCAGCACCATGCGTATCGTCCAGGAATGGCCCTACCTGGAACCCCTCGAGGGCGACCCCCGTTACGAGGCGATTCAATCGCGCATGCTCGAGCACCTGAACGCCGAGCGCGCCGAACTGGGCCTGGACCCAGTGGAGGCATGAGATGAGTGCCGACCAGCAGCGCGGCGGATTTTTTGCCGAACTGAAGCGCCGCAACGTATTCCGCGTGGCGGTGGCCTACCTGGTGGCGGCCTGGCTGCTGCTGCAGGTCACCGACATCGTGCTCGACAACATCAACGCGCCGGACTGGATCATCCAGGTCTTCATGCTGGCCCTGGTCGTCGGGCTGCCGGTCGCGCTGATCTTCGCCTGGGCCTTCGAGATGACGCCGGAGGGGCTCAAACGCGAGAAAGACGTCGACCGCAGCCAGTCCATCACGCACCACACCGGGCGCAAGCTGGACCGGGTCATCATCGGCATCCTCGCCCTTGCAGTGGTCGTGCTGGTGGTCGACCGGGTTCGCCACGCACAGCAGGATGAAATTCCCGGCTCCGCGGAGACCGCCGCGGCGGATTCTGCCGAAGCGGCCCCATCCATCGCCGTGCTGCCCTTCGTCAACATGTCGTCCGACCCGGAGCAGGAATATTTCTCCGACGGCATCTCCGAGGAAATCCTGAATTCACTGGCCAAGGTCAAGGAACTGAGGGTCGCCGGCCGCACCTCCTCGTTCGCCTTCAAGGGCCAGAACCAGGACCTGCGCCAGATCGGCGACACGCTGGGCGTGGAGCACATCCTGGAGGGCTCGGTGCGCAAATCGGGCGCCACGGTGCGCATCACGGCGCAGCTGATCCAGGTCGACGACGGCTTCCATCTGTGGTCGGAGACCTATGACCGCGAACTGACCGACATCTTCGCCATCCAGGACGAGATATCCAGCGCGATCCTCGAGCAGCTGAAAGCGCACCTGGTCGGCCTTGCCGAGACGCCGGCCCCGGCAGCCGCCGACCGCACGGACTCCGCGGTCTACGATCTATACCTGCTGGCCCGGCAGCGTATCTACGAGCGCAAGGGTCCGTCGATACAGGCTGCCGCCGAACTGCTGGACCGGGCCATCGCCAGGGACCCGCAGTATGCGCCGGCATACGCGCAGCGGGGCATTACGGAACTGCTGCTGTCGGAGGACACGTACGGGACCCTCCCGCGAGCCCAGGCCTGGGCCCAGGCAAAGCTCTACCTCGACAAGGCGCTGCAACTGGACCCGGAAGTTGCCGAAGCGTGGGCAGGCCTTGGCCTGTACCACATCAACCGGCCCGGAGAGAATTCCCAGGCGATCGAAAACCTCGAGAAAGCGCTGGCCATCAATCCCAACCTGATTGACGCCAGCAACTGGCTGCAAAACGCGTACGGCAACGTGGGAGACCGCCGGCGGGCGCTGCAAATCCTGGAGCAGATGGTCGACCGCGATCCCTTCTATCCGCCCGGCTTCGGCAATCTGATCCTGGCCTACAACGACTTCGGTATGCAGGAGAAATCGTGGGCAGTGCTGGAACGGACGCGGCCGTTCCTGCCCGGCGACCCCCAGCTGCAGCAGGCGGAAGCACGTATCTGGCTGTCCCTGGGCCGACCGGCGAAGGCCCTGGCGTTGCTGGAACCGGCGCATCAGGCGCAACCCAACGACTTCGTGACCTCCAACATGTTCAGCTTCGGCCTGCTGATGACCCGGCAGTGGGACCGCGTGCTCACGGACGGCGGAACGCCCTGGGCGCGGACCGTCGCTTTGCGGCAGCTTGGCCGCACTGAAGAATCCGCCATCCTCGCGGCGCAGCTGGCAGCCGAGGGCAATATAGGCCCCTTGGTGGGCCACCTGTACCAGACCGGCCAGTACCAGAAGCTCGCCGAGTATATCGATACCGGCTGGCCCGACCTGGCCGACCTGGAGTCTGCCTACCCGAGCGGCGGGGACGGTTACGGACTCATGCTCGACATCGCGGGCGCGTACGCCCGGGTGGGTGACGAGGCACGCTTCGAGGAGGCGATGCAGCGGGTCCGCTCCGCGCACGACCGTGACGCGCTCCAGTATGCGCTCGACACTGACCTGCTGCGCAACGAGGCGCGATACTATGCCTTGCTCGGCGATGCTGCTCGCGCCATCGGCTATCTGGAGCAGGCGGCCGATCACAACCTCTACTTTTCGGTGCCTTTGCACACCATCTGGCCCGAACTGGAACCGCTGCGGGGCGATCCTCGCTACGAGGCCTTGCTGACCCGCATGCATGAAAAAACGGAAGCCGAGCGCGCCGAACTGGGCCTGGAACCACTCAATACGTGAGTTTTTTCGAAGAACTGAAACGCCGGAACGTATTCCGGGTCGGCATTGCCTATCTTGTGGCTTCGTGGCTCCTGCTGCAGGTGATCGATGTAGTCGGGCCCATCCTGCGGCTGCCCGATTCGATAGCGCGGTACGCGTTGTTCCTTCTCGTCGTGGCCTTCCTGCCGGCGCTGATCTCCGCCTGGGTCTTCGAGTTGACGCCGGAAGGCGTGAAGCGAGACAGCGAGGTGCGCCGCTCCGCCTCGATCGCGAACCGCACCGGGCGCAAGCTGGATCGAGCCATCATGGTGATCCTGGCACTGGCGGTTGCCTTCCTGCTGTTCGACAAGCTGAGTCCCGAATCGGATCCGGGGCAGGTCCGCGAGGCCACCGCGGTGCCATCAGCTCCAGCAACCGAAACAGAGCGGGCGGCTGCGTCGAATGTGCAGCACGACAAGTCGGTCGTGACGCTGCCCTTCGTGACGATGAGCAACGGCCCCGACGACGACTATTTCGCTGATGGTCTGACCGAGGAGATCATCAACGCCCTGGCGCAAGTGCCGGATCTGCTGGTGACGGCCCGCACTTCGGCCTTCCACTTCAAGGGGCAGAACCTTCCGGTTGGGGACATTGCGCAGCAATTGGGCGTGGCGCACATCGTCGAGGGCTCAGTGCGGCGGGCCGGAGATCAATTGCGGATCACCGCGCAGCTCGTCCGCGCCGAGGACGGCTTCCATCTCTGGTCGGAGACCTATGACCGGCAGACGGCCGACATCTTCGCCGTGCAGTCCGACATCGCCGAGCAGGTGGTCCGCGCGCTCAACGTAATCCTCGACGATGAAGCTCGCGCACGGATGCAGCGGGTCGGCACACGGAACGTGGACGCCTTCATCGCCCACCAGAAGGGCATCGAGTTGTTCGAGCGCGCCCACATGGAGCCGAACCAGATCAGCCTGCTGCAACAGGCTAACCACCAGTTCGAACTCGCCATCGAGCACGTCCCCGATCTTTTTCCGGCCTACGACTACCACAGCGACCTGTACGCGCACGCCCTCATATCCCACGCGTCCGGCCTGCTCGACGGCGATGTGACCGACGGCCTTCTCGAACAGGCGCCCCGGGCATTGAGCACTGACATGCACAACGCCGTGAAATATGCCCGCACCGGCGCGGAACGGCAGAAGGCGGAATTCAGCCGGGCCCTGTTGCTGGGATCATGGCGGGGCCTGTCGCTGCTGGCACAGGCGGCCGCAACAGCGCCGGATTGTGAAACGCCAGCCTGGTTGCAGCAAATGGGGCCTTTCCCGGCGCAGGCCGGACAGGTCCTCGCAGCGCTGGACCGGATGGGCACCTGCGATCCGCTGCGCACGCGACCCATCGTCCATTCCACGGCACTCGAAATCATACTGGGCCGGCCGGCCGCGTCCGCAAGTCGGGCTCGTTCCGGCCTGCAGCTCTTCGAGCACCCCTTTCTGTCACGCCAACTCGCGCTGGCGCTGGCTCTTGGTGGCGACCCGGACAGCGCCGAGTCCGAAGCGCTGCGGCGAATCCGCGTTGAGGACGAGCGTCTGCTGACCCTCGCCATGCTGGCCGCCATCCGAGGCGATTCAAAGGCCGCCGCCAACTACCAGGCGGCCTGGCTCGGCATCGTAGGCAGCAACGACCGCGACTCCCTCGTGCTCGAGGCGCTGCGCGGCAACCGCAATGAGGCCAACCGCCTGGCCGGCAGAGTCGATGCAAAGCCGTTCGGCCACATGGCCCTGCTGCAATCGATCTACTTCTGCTACTGCGGCGCGCCTTTTGATCTCGAAGCAACGCCAATTTTCGCGTCACTACTGCAGGACTCGGGCCTGGAGTGGCCGCCGGAGAAACCTTATGATCTTCCCCTCAAAGACTGGTGAGCCAGCAACATGAGCTGCAAAACCGCATTCATCGGCCTCGGCGTCATGGGCTACCCCATGGCGGGCCACCTCGCACAAGCCGGCCATCCTGTCACGGTGTACAACCGGACGTCTGAGAAGGCTCAGCGCTGGGTCGCGGAACATGGCGGCACAGCCGCTTCCACGCCGGCCGCCGCGGCGTCCGGCGCCGACTTCGTGTTTTGCTGCGTCGGCAACGACGAAGATCTGCGCTCCGTCACCACGGGCGAAGGCGGTGCGTTCGACGGCATGCAGCCCGGCGCCGTGTTCGTCGACCACACGACGACGTCTGCAGCCGTCGCACGCGAACTGCAC
>JBFFUJ010000155.1:0-6120 GCA_041571375.1 Lysobacterales bacterium
GAAACGAAGTCGGCGTCGAAATACCCCCGTCCCTGGGCATCGTGTGAAGGTCTGACCCCTCAATGAACCTGAAAGCAGGCCGCGAGTGGTTTCTTCGGGAGCCCGCTGCAGCTGGCGGCGATCGATGGGCGCTCAAAGGCCCGGGCGCGCGGTGGTCGTCAACGGCAAACGGCCATGCCATGCCAGGGAATTGGGTCGGCAAACTGGGGCGGCATGGACTATTCTTCAATATGGGGCGTCGCAAGTCGCTGGGGTTCTGCCGGGCTGCTTTCGGCCCCTGTCGAAACGAACTGGCGTAAGCGAGGAGGCACCATGAAATATCTTGGATTGGCAGTCGTGAGCCTTTTCTGGACTGCAGCCGTTTCTGCAGAGCCAGAGCCGTGTGATGCGGCCGGTTCTGCACCGCAGATTGAAAAGAACTTTACGGTGTTACTCAAGGTTGATGACACTGCAAACCCTCCGCAACTTGAAATAATAAGCGATCCACAGGGCTGTGATATTGCGAAGATGGGAAAGGGGTATATTGGATTTCGGGAGCGTGAGCGCGGCACAATTAAATTGAAGATCGATGGGACCTCGGCGGTTTCTTGTAACCAGCACAGCGCGGGAGAAGCTTTGCCAGATTGGGTCATTAGCAAGGTTGAGCTGTCCGTAGCCGGACTCCCATCTACGCAGAAGGGTAAAAATTTCGGTGCTCTCCAGTCTGGCTGGTTGTACCTCGATTTCCCCGAGGCTAACCAATATGGCGTCATCGAGCCGAAGAAAAAGAGGACGACGCTGACCCTTCTAAATATGAACAACTATACCGGGAACGAAAGATGGGTTTACTATCGCGTCACCGTGACGAACTGCGCGGATCCAAGCAAGGAATTGACCAGCGACCCCGGCTGGAAGAACGGCGGTAAATAGGCCTGCTTTGAGGCAAAGCTGAAGCGCCGGCGCGCCCGCCGGCGGATCACGGCAGGTCGCAGGTCGCGTAGCGGCGGCAGAACGACACGAAGTCGGCGTCGAAGTAGCCCCGGCCCAGGACATATCCGGTCAGGCGTTCGGCCGCGATTCGGTCGCCATCCATGATAGACAACCGCGCCCTCAGGTCGGCGTCGGCGCAGTTTTCCATCGGATCGGTCCCGGAGACGTAGTCTTGCAGTAGTGTCCTGAGCGTCTCCGCCGGCTTCTCACCGAACTCCTGCCAGTACAGGAACGAGGCGAGCGCCAATCCCTGCAGGCTTTCGCGGAACCCGGGGTTCGCAGCGACCAGGTCGCCCATCCGCTCGGTCGCGGCCCGCAGCTTCCGCTGGCCCCGTTCGTTATCGCCCAGCGCGAGCATGAGGCGCGCGCGATCCAGTCCGAAGAATGCCGCCTCCACCGAAAGCAGATGATCACGGCCGACGTCCTGGCTCGCCAGTTCGGCGATCCGCAAGGCATTCCCCTCGATGATGCTAGACGCGCGCGGCAGTTCGCCGGTCGCCGTCAGCAGGCGCGCGAGCCTGACCTCGCGATACAGCGCCTCCCACTCGATTTCCCCGTTGCCCGGCTCCGCTCGCTGCAGTCCCTTCAGGATCCCGATTGCGTCCTCGAAACTCGCGACGGCCGCCTGGTTCAGGCCGATTTGCCGCTGCACGGTGGCCAGGCCGGTCAGCGCCAGGGCCAGGTCTTTTTGCCGTGTAGCGTCATGTGGCTGCTCCGCCAGCGCCTCGCGCCGGAGTTTGACGGTCTGGCGCCGCACCTCGTGGCCATGTCCAAGGTCGCATCCCTCCATCCAGGCATCGGCCAGCCATTCCAGCTCATTGATCAGCGAGTCGCTGTACTCCGCATTGCCCGGATCGAGCACCAGCGCCATCTGGTTGAACTCGACGGCGGCCCGGAGCAGTTCCAGCGATTTTGATCTGTCAGGCACCGGCCGCTGCTGTTCAAGGGCGCCGAGATTCATGAGTGTATAAGATAATTCCATGACGTAACGTGGATTCTCCGGCTCCGAATTGAGCAGGCGGCGGGTCACCGCGCCGTACTGGCTCCAGTGCTGCTGCGCCCGGTCCAGTTCGCCCAGCTCGATGTAGGCCTCGCCCACGTAGTATTCGGCCTGCCCCAGCTCGAACAACTGTTCCGCGGTCTCGGCCCGCTGGTAGAGCTCGATGGCCGCGGCCCTGGAGTTGGTGAATTGCACGAGGGCATCCTCGGTCAGGCCCTGCCACTGCAGGTTTTTGCCTGCCTCGCGCCATCCCAGCATGCGCTCCATCAGCCCGGCGTCGTCCAGTCCCGCCAACCCCAGTTGGGCACGGCGCTGCTGCTGCGCCTCGTCTGCGGGAGAAATCCGCTCCAGGCCAGGGATCGGGTCCAGGGTATCCAGCCTACCCAGCATGTAACGGAGCAGTTCCTCGGTGTTGGCGCGCTGGACCTCGGCGGCCGCGCGCGTCGTCACTTGCGACCAGAGCAGCCACCCTATAACCGATACCAGCAGCAAGGCGGCCGTCCCCAGCAGGACCAGCCGGCGCTTTCTGCGCTGCGCGTCCCGCTGGCGGAGTTCATCGAGGCGGATGCCCAGGATGCCGGCAATGGTCTTCAGCAGTGCGAGGCGCTTGCCGTCCGCGTAGCGGCGCACATCGGCCGCCAGCGGTTCGTGGCGGCCAGGCTCCGGGGACTCCAGCGCAGCCGGCGGAAAACAGGCGCCGGAACCTTCGAGTGCTCCCGGGTCCCCGTCCACGATCAGCGGGACGATGCGGTCGCTCCGGCCCAACTGGCGGAAAAAGCGGATTTCCTCGTTGACCCAGCGCGACGCCGCGGCCGCCGGCGAGCAGATCACGACCAGGGTTTCCGAGTTGGACAGCTCCTCCTTGATCCGGGCGCTCAGATCCGCAGACGAGGAGAGGTCCTCGCGGTCGCGGAATACGGGCCGAAGCCGGTCGGTAATGTGGCCATAGGCGCCCTCGGAACCCACCAGTCGCCTGGGGACCCTGTAACCTTCGAGCGAGCGCTGCAGCCAGCGGGCCCACTTCTCGTCCCGGTGGCTGTAGGTGATGAACGCCTTGTAGCGGGGCCTGTCCACCACGTAAGTCTATACCGAATCAGCGGCGGCGCCGCGGCAGCTGCCCTCAAAACGGGACAACTGCGAACTTCATCTCAGGAACTGGCTCAGGAGAAGACGAACCGCCCGTCCTCGACGTCCACCTGGATCGTGTCGCCGCTGGCAAATTCGCCGGCCAGGATGCGCTGCGCCAGCGGGTTCTCGATCTGGTGCTGGATCGCCCGCTTGAGCGGCCGCGCGCCGTAGACGGGGTCGAAACCGGCTTCGGCCAGCAGGTCGAGGGCCTCGTCCGACACCATCAGCCCGAAACCGTGGCTTTCCAGCCGCTTGCGCAGGCCGCCCAGCTGGATTACCGCGATCTGGCGGATCTGCCCCTGCTCCAGCGGGTGGAAAACGACCATCTCGTCGACCCGGTTGATGAACTCGGGCCGGAAGTGCTGCCCGACCACCTCCAGCACCGCCGCCTTCATCGCCTCGTAACCTTCACCGGCCAGTGACTGGATGCGCTGCGAGCCGAGGTTGGAGGTCATGATGACGACCGAGTTGCGGAAATCCACAGTGCGGCCGTGCCCGTCGGTCAGACGGCCGTCGTCCAGCACCTGCAGCAGGATATTGAACACCTCGGGGTGCGCCTTCTCGATCTCATCCATCAGGATCACCGAGTAGGGCCGGCGGCGCACGGCTTCGGTCAGGTAACCGCCCTCCTCGTAGCCGACATAGCCGGGCGGCGCGCCGATCAGGCGGGCCACGGAGTGCTTCTCCATGAACTCGGACATGTCGATCCGCACCATGGCCTCCTCGGTGTCGAACAGGAACTCGGCCAGCGCCTTGCTCAGCTCGGTCTTGCCGACGCCGGTCGGGCCCATGAACAGGAAGGAACCGATCGGGCGGTTGGGGTCGGACAGCCCGGCCCGCGAGCGACGGATCGCGTCCGACACGGCATTGACGGCTTCGTCCTGCCCGATCAGGCGCCGGTGCAGCGCCTCCTCCATGCGCAGCAGTTTCTCGCGTTCGCCCTCGAGCATCCGCGAGACCGGGATGCCGGTCCAGCGGGACACCACCTCGGCGATTTCGTCCTCGGTCACCCGGTAGCGCAACAGCTGGAAATCCGCGTGCTCGCCCTTCTCGGCATCCTGCAGCTGCTTCTCCAGTTCCGGGATTTTGCCGTACTGCAGCTCGGACATGCGGGCCAGGTCCTGGGCGCGCCGGGCGGTGTCCAGCTCGGCCCGCGCGCGCTCGAGTTCTTCCTTGATGTGCGCGGAACCCTGCACGGCCGCCTTCTCGGACTTCCAGATCTCCTCGAGGTCGGTGAACTCGCGCTCCATTTCGGCGATTTTTTCCTCGAGTTCCTCCAGCCGCTTGACCGACGCCTCGTCGGTCTCCTATTTCCGCGCCTCGCGCTGGATTTTCTGCTGGATCAGCTGCCGCTCCAGGCGGTCCAGCGCCTCCGGCTTGGAATCGATCTCCATGCGGATGCGCGAGGCGGCCTCATCCATCAGGTCGATGGCCTTGTCCGGCAGCTGCCGGTCGCTGATATAGCGGTGCGACAGCGTCGCAGCGGCCACCAGGGCCGGGTCGGTGATATCCACCCCGTGGTGCACCTCGTAGCGCTCCTGCAAGCCGCGCAGGATGGCGATGGTGTCCTCCACCGACGGCTCGCCGACGAACACCGGCTGAAAGCGCCGCTCCAGCGCCTTGTCCTTCTCGACGTGCTTTCGGTACTCGTCCAGCGTCGTCGCGCCGATGCAGTGAAGCTCACCTCGCGCCAACGCAGGCTTGAGCATGTTGCCGGCATCCATCGAGCCTTCAGCCTTGCCGGCGCCGACCATGGTGTGGATTTCATCGATGAACAGGATGATGTTGCCTTCCTGCTTGGCCAGATCGCTGAGCACGGCTTTCAGGCGTTCCTCGAACTCGCCGCGGTACTTGGCGCCGGCCAGCAGCGAGCCCATGTCCAGGCTGAGCACGCGCTTGCCGCGGATGCCTTCCGGGACTTCGTCGTTGATGATGCGCTGGGCCAGGCCCTCGACGATGGCGGTCTTGCCCACGCCGGGCTCGCCGATCAGCACCGGGTTGTTCTTGGTGCGGCGCTGCAGCACCTGGATGCAGCGGCGGATTTCCTCGTCGCGGCCGATCACCGGGTCGAGCTTGCTCTGCTCGGCCCGCTCGGTCAGGTCAATCGTATACTTCTCCAGCGCCTGCCGGTTCTCCTCGGCATTGGGATCGATCACCTGCTCACCGCCGCGCATCTCGCTGACTGCTTTTTCCACCGCTTCGCGGTTGGCCCCCGCTTGCTTCAGGATATCCGCCAGCGCGCACTTGGCATCGATCGCCGCCAGGATGAAAAGTTCGCTGGCGATGTACTGGTCGCCGCGGTTCTGAGCCAGCTTGTCGGTCAGATTCAGGATCTTGACGGTGTCGTTGGAGAAGCCGATCTCGCCACCCGCTCCGCTGACGCGCGGCAGGCTGTCGAGACGCTCCCCGAGTTGCGAGCGCAGCTGATTGACGCGCACGCCTGCCTTGGTCAGCAGGTGGCGGCTGGCCCCGCCGTCCTGGTCGAGCAGCGCAATCATGACGTGCTCGGGCTCGATGAGCTGGTTATCCCGCCCGGCAGCCAGGCTCTGTGCGTCCGCCAGGGCCAGCTGGAACTTGCTGGTCAGTCTGTCCATTCTCATTGACTAATCCTCGATTTCTGGGTCATGGCGGCTCTGTTCCACCTGTGGATAACTTCTATTTGTGGGTGGGGGTCCGGAGTATCAATCCCGGGTGACACAAGGCCTGCAGCTGTGATTTCAGCGGGGCAGCCTGCCGATCGGTGAGGGGCGGTGGCGGGCACCTCTGACAAGGAATGTCAGGCTGGCTAAAACAGCCGAAAAAAGGAAGCCGGAAACGGGCGACGCGCTAGTCGGCCGGCTGGACGATGCGGCGGATGATCTCGCAGTAGGTGGCGTAAAGACGTTCGAGGTCCGCGATCGGCGTACGCTCGTCGATCTGGTGAATGGTCTGGTTGAGCAGCCCGAGCTCCAGCACCTCGCTACCGAGCGGCGCCATGTAACGGCCGTCGGAGGTGCCGCCGCCGGTGTTCAGTTCCGGCGTAA
>JBFFUJ010000156.1:0-6112 GCA_041571375.1 Lysobacterales bacterium
AACTCCAGATTGCTCACGCCACTCGCTCCCTTGAAGCTTGGTACGACGCAATACTAGCAGCCGAATAAAGTCCCAGACATTATCGGGCGATATGTCAGTGGATGACGGCTTTGGGTCGAAAGCAGTCCTCACGAGCAGACTAAAGCCAAGTTCCGAATGCTGACTCATAACGGAACCAAGCCAAAAAGGCACTCATTTCGGCGCAGGGGAACCAGACTTGCCAAAGCATACAGCTTCATCTTCGAAGCGGATTGATTCCGGCCAACACGGCGCCCGCAAAGGGCAACAGCAGAACCCACATTCTCAATCCGAGCACCCCATCGCCGGCGACACCTTCCAAAGCGATCAGCGCCAGGCCCGCGCAGGCCAGGATTGCGCTGAATACCAGGCGCCAGGGGCGGTAAATCGTTCCCGCGACAGAGCTTCGCTCGAATCGGCCGAACAACAGCGCAAACGGCAAAAGGGCAAGCAGGTACACCACTATCCAGGCAGGCCTCAGCATCCACCAGGCACCAGACCCTGGCATCGCCTTCAAACCGATGTCATCCAGCAACAGTGCCGCCCCGATGGAAAGCGTCGAGGCCGTAAGGTGCCAGAGAAACACGGTCATGATCATGCTGTTGATCAACACAACCCATGTCCAGGGCGTGAGTCTGGCCAGCCAGCGGCGCATGGGATTTTCCATGGAGAGCAACAACCCGCACTGCGCAATACCGAGAGCGAGCAAAGTGACTTTCGGCGGCAGCGTATTGCTGATCTCCTGGCCCGGAACGCTGACCATGCTGACCGGGTATGGGCCGAGCACGATCAACCCGCCAAGAATCAGCAGCCCCCCCGCCGTCCATGCCAATCCTTGCCGGGCGCCTGCCAGGTAACCGTCACGCCACGCGAAGCCCAGTTGATGCACAGCCAGCCAAACAAAACCATAGTTCAGCCAGCCCAGTGACTCGAGGCCGGAGAAGAACAATAAGTCGTTGGCGACAGCAAGCACGACCAGGGCACCGAAAGACAGAAAACCAAACCGTTTCCAGGCTCCATACATGGCCGGGGCAAGGACCGCCACCATGACGTACACGGCGAGAAACCAAACCGGGATAAGGGCCATCTGCGAGGACACCTTAACCATCGTCGGATGCACGCCAAGCTTCTGCGCGCAGGCGGCAAGCACCATCCACAGCAAGATCAGAGGCAGAACGGGCCCAACGAGCCGCTGTAAACGTACCTGTAGCCATTCACTGTAACTTTGCCCTCTTTCCAGCGCGGATTGCCAAGAAACGCCGTTCGAATAACCACCGACAAGGAAAAACACGGGCATTACCTGAAATCCCCAAGTCAGCCATCGTGTCCACGCCTGGTGCTCGAGCATATTGCTGATCGCGATGGAGCCGTCGCTGATGTATGGCGCCGCCATCAGCCAGTGCCCGAAGACCACGGCGCAGATCGACAGTGCCCGCAGGAAGTCAACGTACCGGTTGCGCGTTTCCGGTGTCTTCATCGCCAGCTCCCCGGCTTGGGTCCAGATACTTTTCCGGGATGTCTTCTTGTTAGTTGCAGCGCTCATTGCCCAAGATTAGCAGAACTCGTCACCCGCCCACCGGCGGACTGCTTAGAGAGGAGGGCTGACCTCGCTACCAGGAGCCCAAGCAAGAGAGGGAATCCAGCCCAGAGTCTTCGGGATTGAATTGAATTTAGCCGCATCACGCCAGAAAAACGGGCTCGGGTCAACGAGCCCGCCTGCGACGTCGCGCCAGGCGCAGCGCAGTGAACAGGCCTTTCTCGCGGACGGTCTTGACCGCAATCCCCCGCGCCGTGATCTCGAAGAATCTCTCTCCGAACCGGCGCAGCTGAGACTCATCCAGGCGGATGCCGAGACCCGGGGCATCCGGCACGGCAATCGTCCCGTCTGCATCAGGCCGGATGGGTTCCGCGAGCAGCCCATCGCGGGTTTCCGGCACCCAGCCGGGAGGCTCGAAGGGATACTCCAGCGGGTGCCGCCGCTCACCGGCCGCATGGACGTGCAGATTGACCAGCAGGCCGATGCCGTTGGTCCAGGTGTGCGGGGCGAAGCTCAGGTTTCGCTCGCGGCAGGCGTGCATTACACGCACGGCATCGCTGATGCCGCCGCCGAAGGTCGCATCCGGCTGGTAGATGTCCAGGCTGCCTTTTTCCAGCATCGCTGCGAACTCGTGCCAGCCGCCGTTGAGCTCGCCACCGGCGATCGGCACCGCAGACCGCTGGCGCAATTCCGCCAGGTCGTCCCAGGCGTGCATGTCCAGCGGCTCTTCCAGCCAGGCGATACCGTAATCGGCGCAGGCCCCGGCAAAGTCGGTCGCCCGCTCCAGCGTCCACAGCGGGGCATCGTCGATCAGCGCGACGCGCCAGCCCTGGTTGGCATCGACCCCAAGCTCCACGCTGTCGCCGACCGCGCGGCGGACGGTTTCGATCTGTGCGATATCCTGGGCCGGTTCGAAACTGTGCACTCGCAGCTTCACGGTGTTGAAACCCATCTCGCGCAGGCGCAGAACTTCCTCGGCCCGTTGTGCGGGTTCGTGCACCTCGCCGGTCGAGGCATACACCGGCACGCGGCCGCCGGTCCGTCCGCCCAGCAACTGCCAGACGGGTTTGTCCTCGACCTGTCCCTTGATGTCCCAGACCGCGGCTTCGAGCCAGTAATTGCGCCAGCCGAGATAACTCGCCTCGCGCATGCGCTGGCGCGCGGCGTCGATGTCGGTCGGGTCCAGGCCGATCAGGTAGGGTCCGAGCAGGCTGCCGAGGCCCTCCCGTTCGCGCTCGAACGCGACTCCGGCGGCCAGGCCCCGCACACCGTCGTCCGTGGTCAGGCGGGCCAGCGTGAAGCGGTTGGCTGTCTGGGGATAACCGGGTATCCAGGCCGGGTGGAACGGTTTTTGCAGCGGAATGGCGACGTGAAAAAGTTCGATGCGGTCGATTTTCATGGCTATCTAGCCGGTCCGCAGCAGCCGGTCCAGCCTGGCCACACCTTGGCGAATGTCGTTCTCGCCGTAGTGAGCGAAACTGAGCCTCATGCAATGGCCCAGTGTTCCGCGGCAGGAGAAGTTGACGCCGGGCTGAAAGCCGACCTGGTATGACGGCGCTTTCTCGCGCAGCGCCGCCGTGTCGCGTCCCGAGGTGAGTTCAAGCCAGAAAAAGTACCCACCGCCCGGCCTGGTCCATCGGGCGAGGTCCGCCACGTGTTCCTGCAGGGCTTCCTGCATGGCCGCGGCCCGGGCCGCGTAGCTCGCCCGCAGGTGTTCCAGTAGATCCTGCTGCGAGCCCGAGGCCAGCACTTCACGGACGACCAGCGAAGTGAAGTGATTGAAGGAACCGCCGCTGTTCACGACGCCGCTGTCCAGGATGCGTTCCCGCAGGGCCGTTCCGCACTGGATCCAGCCCAGCCGCAGACCAGGAGCGAGGATTTTCGAGAACGAACCGAGCGAGAGCACGTTGCCCTGATCGATCAGCGTGCCCATTGCCGGAGGCGGAGGCTGTTCGAACCAGAGCAACTGATAAACTTCGTCCGCCGCGACGATGAAGCCGTGCTCGCGGCTCAGGTCCGCCAGGCGGGAACGCCGGCCGGCGCTCATCGAGATGCCCGCCGGGTTGTTGAAGCTCGGTATGGTGTAGACCAGCGATGGTTTGATTCGGGTCAGAACGGATTCCAGGCTGTCGATGTCCATGCCGTCCCGGTCGACCGGTACGGAAACGATGTTCAGGCCGTGATCCTCGAAAATGCGGAATGCCAGGAAGTAGCTGGGCTCTTCCACGATGACCGTGTCGCCGGGCCGGGTGAACACCGAGCAGACGAAGTCCAGCGCCTGGGAGTTTCCCGCCGTCAGAAACAGCGAGTCCGGGGCCACGGCTTGGCGGTATTCAGGGCCAAGGAAGTCGGCCAGGGCCGTGCGAAACAGGGGGTCGCCCTCGCGCTCTCCGTAATTGAGTTGCCGCGGTTGCGCTGCCGAGAGAAAAGCACTGGCTGCCTCGCGCATCAGGTCCAGGGGCAGCAGGTCATCCGACGGCTGCCCGACACCGAAATTGACGGTGCCCGGTGGCGGTCTGGTGTCGAAGGTCACCTTGCGGGGCATGGGAGGCATATTCGCGATATTACAGGCAGTTGACTTATCGCATGTGCGGGTCTGAGGGGCGATGCTAGTCTCGAACCGAGTGTAACAGGCACGCTTCAGGTACCCAAGATGAACAGATGCGTTTTGCCTGCTTCTGGCGGTTTTTTCGAAATCCGCTTCGAGTCTATCGGCGGGCTTGGTGCGCATGCGGCAGGCCAGATTCTCGCGCGCGCGGCCGTGCTGGAAATGGACCTCAACGGTTCTCACTTTTCGTCCTATGGTTCGGAGAAAAAGGGTTCCGTGGTCCGCTCCTACGTGCGCCTCGGTCCGCCTGAGAAGCCCGTCCGCACCAGTGCCCCGATCGACACGCCGGATGTGATCGTGGTGTTCCATAGTGCCTTGCTGGAGCAGGACGTGACCCTGGCCGGGCTGAAGCGCGAGGGGACCCTGATTTTCAATGCCCCGGAAGATGGCGTGCCCGCACAAATGGAGAACGCGCCTGACCGCGCCCGCATCATCCGCATCGACGCCACCCAGATCGCCGTCGAGGAATTGTCGCGGCCCAACGCGGTACTGCTCGGGACTCTGACCGCGTCGGTGCCCTTTCTGGATGCCGGGATCGTGCTGACGGCGCTGACCGAAAAGTTCAGGCACCGCAACCCGCAGGCGGCTGCCGCCAACGAGCGGGCGTTTCGCAGAGGGGCTGAGGAATTCGAAATCCTGGAGGGCCTGGGCAAGTTCGAGGGCGACCTGCCGGTGGTGCGTCCCAAACCGGTGCTGGGCTACGAGACGGCCCCGATTGGCGGTGTCATCCCTTACCCCGGAAACACCGTCAGCAACGATTTGTCGATGTCGCGCACGGGATGGATGCCGCAGTTCAACGAAGCGGAATGCATCCACTGCGGTCTCTGTGCCACGGTCTGTCCTGATTTCTGCCTGGTGTGGAGCCATGAGCAGCCGCCGGGCGAGGAGCGGAAAGTGCGCCTCAAAGGCATCGACTACCAGTACTGTAAGGGCTGCATGCGCTGTATCGAGACCTGCCCGACCGAGGCCATGACCCGTGTCCCCGAGACACCCGGCCTGGCCGACCGGCTGCGCGTCCCGCTGTATGCGGGGGAGCCTGAGGAGCCGCTTCAGCGAGTGAGGAATTGAACCATGGCCACGGAACTTCATGCCGTCATCCGCGAACCGGACGAGCCGGACGCAACTGGGGTGCGTCAGTCCACCGATTTTCTGAGCGGTAACGAGGCCGCCGCCCGGGCGGCACGCGACATCGGGTTCCATGTCATGGGGTACTTTCCCATCACGCCGTCGACCGAGGTCGCCGAGACCCTCTCGAAGATGCAGGCCAATGGCGAGCATGACATCGTCATGATCCCGGCGGACGGCGAGCATGGGGCTGCCGGCATCTGCTACGGCGCGGCGCTGGGTGGCGGGCGCGTACTGAATGCGACGTCCTCGCAGGGGCTGCTCTATGCGCTGGAGCAGTTGCCGGTGCAATCCTCCACGCGGGTGCCGATGGTTCTCAATGTCGCCACGCGGGCGGTTTCAGGGCCCCTGGACATCCGCTGCGACCACTCCGACATCTACTTCGCGCTTAACACGGGCTGGATCATCCTGCTGGCGCGCGATCCCCAGGCCGTGTACGACCTCAACCTGGCGGCCATCCGCATCGGCGAGCACGCCGAAGTCCGCCTGCCCGTGCTGGTGGCCTACGACGGGTTCTTCACCAGCCACCAGAAGCGGCGTGTACGTTGCGTCGAAGACAACGAGGCGCTGCAGCGGTTCCTGGGCCAAGCCGAAATGCCCTTTACCGCGCTGGATCCCGAGCATCCGGTGACCTTCGGGCCGTACATGAACGATCCGGACCTGATCAACAACAAGAAACAACACTCGCAGGCCATGGAAGCCGCGCGCCGCGTCATTCCCGGGGTGTTTGCGGAGCTTGCCGAGCTGACCGGGAGACGGTACCCCGTGCTCGATGCCTACCGCATGGAGGATGCCGAGGTCGCCGTCATTCTGCTGAATTCAGC
>JBFFUJ010000157.1:0-6041 GCA_041571375.1 Lysobacterales bacterium
ATTGCGAACCATAGGCCCCGGGGGTGCGGACGGATGTTCAGGGGTAGTGATGCAGTCCCCGCAGCCGCGCCCACAGCCAGGGTAACCGGGAGGTATCGAGCTCGGACGGCAGCTGCTCGCTGGGCGTCGGCAGCGAATGGGGGTTGCCCGCCGTACCGACTTTGAAACGAAAGACATAGCTGCCCTCGATGCCCATGCGCAAGTCGGTCATGACGACGTCGCCGGCGTGTTCCGAGACCCGGTAAAAGCCCTTCGTGAACCAGTGCAGCCGCTGGACGGGCCAGTGGTCCTCGAGACCGCCGAGCAGGTCCGTAGCGCTGGAATGGGCTTCGAAGGTCAGAGCGCGGTCCCGGTCCAGCAATGAGTACCAGCCGACGTGGTAGCGCCCGCCGTCCATCGCGACGACTCGCCACAGGATGGTATTGAAGGGACTGGCCAGCGTGACGATCCGATCGTAGCTAATCCCCTCTTGCGCCAGCGCCTCGCGCGCCACGCCCTGCGCGTAGTACTTGGCGCCGAAGCTCCAGGCCAGGTAGAGCGTGCTGACCGCCAGCATGGCCAGGTTGATGCGGTAACCGCGCAGCGTATTGCGCCGCGCCAGGGCAACGGCCGCCAGACCGACAATCAGCGGGAGGGTGTAGGCCGGGTCGATGATGAAGATCGAGCCCCAGGTCATCGGTGTGATGTCCACCGGCCAGAAAATCTGGGTGCCGTAGATCGTGCAGGAGTCCAGCAGCACGTGCGTGGCGAATGCCAGGTAGACCAACAGCAACCAGCCGGCATGGTGCCGAGCATCTTGCGGGTGCAGTCGGCGGATCAGCCAGACGATCAGCGGTGTCAGCAGAGCCAGCACGAGCAGCGAGTGGCTGAATGAGCGGTGGTAGGTGAAGTCGGCAACCGGGTCCGAGAAGGGCACGAGCACGTCGAGGTCCGGCAGCGTGCCGCAGATGCCGCCCCACAGTGCGGCCTTCCGCCCCACCCGATGTCCGAGTACGGCCTCGCCGACGGCGGCGCCCAGCGCAATTTGAGTGATGGAATCCAAGCTCAGTCGATCGATTTCCGAACGGACTGATCTTGCCACAGATCAATGTGCCGCGGGGCGGATCGGGGGATGATGGACGCTCGTCTCACTGGAGCCCGCGCATGAAATCGCCCGCCAAGTCTGCATTCGAAGTGATACTCGCGATCTCGGTCCTGTTCGCCATGCTCGTGTTGCCGCTGGCGGCGAAGGCGGGATCGCACATGCGGCATCAGCCGCCGCCGTTCAGCGAGTTCGACCAGGATGGCGATGGTTTCGTGACCGAAGAGGAATTCGACGCCTACCGGGCCGCCCGCCACGAGGCCATGGCCAAGGAGGGGCGGCCCATGAAGGGCAGGGCCGGCGCACCGGCTTTCAGCGACATCGACACCGACGGCGACGGCAGGCTGACCGAGGCGGAGCTGACCGCGGCCCATGAAGCCCACAGGAAGGCGATGCACGAGGAACATAGCGGCAAGGGCATGCACCACGGCCGTCACGATGGCGGCATGATGCGCTTCGAGGATATCGACAAGGACGGCGACGGCTGCATCAGTCCGGCCGAATTCGATGCCCACCACGCAGAGATGCACCCGCAGTAACGGCGAGCTCACCCGCGATCGGGCCGGGGTGGCCTCGTCACGCTACAGCACCCCACTCAGGAACGCGTCCAAACCGGCGGCATAACCGTCCCGGCTGATCCAGAAGCCGGCGTTGTGATCGCCCCTTAGTTCAATGAAGTCCTTTGGCCCGTCGATCGCGTCGTAGATGGCCCGTCCCATGGTGAAGGGAATGATCTCGTCGTCGCGGCTGTGCACGACCAGGGCCGGGCAGCGGAATCCGGCCGCGTATTCGGTCACGGGGTACTTCAGGCGTGCCAGCAGCCGGGAAGGGTAGACCGGGTACAAGCGGCGCGCCATGTCGGGGCCGGAGCTGAAGCTGGATTCGACGATCACCCCTGCAGGCTGTTGCTCGGGGGGCAGCTGGCTGACCAGCCAGGCGCCGACCGCGCCCCCCA
The DNA here is from genome assembly GCA_041571375.1 of Lysobacterales bacterium. Classification (GTDB taxonomy): domain Bacteria; phylum Pseudomonadota; class Gammaproteobacteria; order Xanthomonadales; family SZUA-36; genus CALKKN01. The sequence continues at coordinate 2,037 of JBFFUJ010000157.1, forward strand.
GCGAACGTCCGAAGACGACGATGCGGCCCGCTGCGATCCCGCGCTGCCCCGTGAGGTAATCCCAGGCCGCCGCGGCGTCACGGTAGGTGCCCTGTTCGCTGGGCTTGCCCGAACTCTGGCCGTAGCCGCGGTAATCGACGATCAGGACGTCCAGCCCCAGCCGGTTGAAGATCAGGATGCTCTCCAGGCGATGCGAGATGTTGCCGGCGTTGCCGTGGAAGAACAGCAGCGCGCCGCGGGTCTCCACGGCCGGTACATACCAGCCGTGCAGTTGTTCTCCATCGGCCGTCTCGATGTACGCGTCCTCGAATGCAAGACCGATGTCCCGCGGAGAGGCATCCAGGGCCCGGCCGGGCAGATTGGCCAGAAACACCATCGAGCCCTGGAACAGGTACAGCATCAGGCCCAGAGCGACGTACACGGCGGCCGCCAGCGTCAACAGGGAGATGAGCGTGCGCATGGATACATTTTAAGAGGGTGCCTGGCGCGCGGCCAGGCGTAACGGCTGGCGGCGTAGTTGTAGCCGCTCACCGGCGCATTTATCCTGAATGCCGTGCTGAAAGGAGAGCGGAAACCGCTATGAGCGACGAAACCAGGCCCCAATACGACGGTACCGACTGGCTCACCGCGGAGCTGGCCGACACGCTGGACGAGGACTATGAGCTGGAGCTGTCCGAGCCGGCGCTGTCGCTCGAATTGCGCCGGATCTACAAACGCAAGCATCCGGAAACGCTCGACCGGATGGTCTATTTCCGCGAGTTGATCGCCCTGCAGGCCGAACTGATCAAGCTGCAGGACTGGGTGGAGCACACCGGGGAGAAGATCGCGGTGGTTTTCGAGGGGCGCGACTCGGCCGGCAAGGGCGGGGTAATCAAGCGCATCACGCAGCGTCTGAATCCGCGCGTCTGCCGGGTCGTGGCGCTGCAGAAGCCCACCGAGCGAGAGCGCACGCAGTGGTATTTCCAGCGTTACGTTCCGCACCTCCCGTCCGGCGGAGAGATCGTGCTGTTCGACCGTTCCTGGTACAACCGTTCAGGTGTCGAGAAAGTGATGGGTTTCGCGACATCGGAAGAGGTGGAGCAATTTTTCAAGGACGTGCCCGAGTTCGAGAAGATGATCGTTGGTTCCGGCACCCGCCTGATCAAGTACTGGTTCTCGATCTCCGACGAAGAGCAGCAGCTGCGCTTCCTGATGCGCATCCACGATCCGCTGAAACAGTGGAAGCTCAGCCCGATGGACCTGCAGTCGCGCATCCGCTGGGAGCAGTACACCAAAGCGAAGGAGGAGACGTTCCGGCGCACCAATTTTCCCGAGTCGCCGTGGTACATCGTCGAGGCCAACGACAAGAAGCGGGCGCGGCTGAACTGCATCGCGCACCTGCTCAGCCTGATCCCTTACGAGGAGATCGAGCACGAGGAGGTGACCTTGCCTGATCGCGTGTTCAATGAAAACTACGAGCGCGCCGTGCTGCCACGGGAGTTGTACGTCCCCAGCCGGTACTGAGCGCATTCAGCGGCATTGACTCGGTCGCATGCGCGCGGTCTGTAGGCGTCCAAATTCATGATTCGCCATGAATTAAGGTTTTCGGAAACAAACAAGAGATAGTATGATGCGATTCAATCGGGACCGTTAAGACAGCTGCAAACCCCATGGAGGCACAGCCATGGCGTCCCGATACGATAAAAACTCCGCAGAGCGGAAGGAGAGCACATGAATCGTAACGTTCTGTCGCTGGCCGTGGCCGGCGCACTGTTTCTCAGCTTGACCCCCGTGAATGCCCAGCAGACCGCCGAGAGCGAGATGATGCTGGAAGAGGTCACGGTCACCGCGCGGAAGCGCGAGGAAACCCTGCAGGACGTGCCGTTTGCGGTGGCCGCCCTGACCGGTGATCAGATGCGGCGCAGCGGACTGACCTCAATGGAGGACGTGTCGCGGACCGTTGCATCTTTTACCGTTCAAAACCTCGGTCCCGGACAGAGCGTGGTCGCCATTCGAGGCGCTTCGGCAGGTAAGCAGGACCGGGACCTTCCCGGTATCAAGGAACAGGTTGGCGTGTATCTGGACGAGTCCGTGATTTCGCTTTCTCTGTTTACACCGGACCTCGATCTGTTCGATCTGAACCGGGTAGAGGTGCTGCGCGGACCGCAGGGCACCCTTTACGGCTCAGGATCGTTATCCGGCACGGTGCGGTACATTACCAATCAGCCGGATTTCGACAGTGCCTATGGCGCGGTCGAACTGGACCTGAAGACCATCGACAGCGGCGGCACCGGCGGATATGGCAAGGCCTTTTACAATACGCCGCTCGGCGACAGTTCCGCGCTGCGAATCGTTGCTTATTACGAGGACATACCTGGCTGGATCGACTCGCACCAGCCTGACGGCAGTTTGCGCCAGGACGTCAACGACGGTGAGCGTTATGGTGCCCGCGTGGCGTTGCGCTTCGAACCCACCGAGAACCTGGTCATCACGCCGCGATTGGTGTACCAGGATGTCGAAGTAGACGGCTACAACCGTGAGGATCTCTACAACATTCTGGGGAACGAGCTCACGACCACGCGCCCGAACGTCTCATACGGCCGCAACGAGCAGTACACCCAGTTCGACGAGCTCTTCACGGATGAATTCACCCTGGTCGACCTCAAGATCGAATATGACTTTGGCGATATCAACCTCACCTCGATCACGTCGTACACGGACCGCAGCCTGGTTGCAGGCAGGGATGCGACGGCCCTGACCGCCAGCATCACCGGTGGCGACATTTTCCAGTTTGGTGAAGAGGTTTACACCCTGGACGCCCCGCTGGACGATTTCACGAATGTCGACGGCTGGACTCAGGAACTCCGCCTTGACGGCGGCAACGACTCCTTCTCCTGGGTTGCCGGAGCTTTTTACAGCGACATGGAGCGCAATTACGGTCAGGAGCTGCTGGTCGCCGGCTTCGAGGACCTGACGGGCATCCCCACCGCCGGCGAGATCATCGCGCCGAAGGATGGCCTGTACTGGTCTGATTTGACCTACAGCTTCAAGCAGTTTGCGCTGTTCGGCGAGGCTACCTGGTCAGCGACGGAGCGGCTCGATCTGACCGGCGGAGTGCGCTACTACGATTTCGATGAATCCCGCGTCCAGACCTTTGACGGGGTGTTTGCCACTCCCGGGACGACTACGGGCGGAGCCAAGGCCGACGGTTTCGCGCCCCGCTTGATCGCTGACTTTGCAATCAACGAAGACGTATCGATCAACGGCCAGATTTCGAAGGGCTTCAGACTGGGTGGCTTGAATGACCCCCTGAACGAGCCGCTATGCAGCCCTGCCGATCTGCAGACCTTCGGCGGTAACGACAGCTTCGGTGACGAGGAACTGTGGAACTACGAACTCGGCCTGAAATCGGTGTTCAGCGACGGCCGGGTCGTATTCAATGCGGCGGTTTTCCATCAGCAGATCGACGACCTTCAAGCCGTTCTGCTGGCAGGGACCTGTTCTTCGCGTCTCGTATTCAACGTGCCTGAGGCCCACAGCACCGGTGTGGAATTCGAGCTGTCCGCCCAGCAGACGGATCGCTTCGACTGGGCATTGACGGCGAGCTTTATCGAAGCCGAGCTGGATTCATCGGTCACTTCGACAGCGGAAGATGGCAGCGTGACGGTGCTGGCGGGTCTGGCGGAAGGTAATCGCCTCCCCTCGGTGCCTGAGGTGCAAGCCGCCGCTGCCGCGACCTATGTTTTTCCGATGGACCAGGGCTGGGAAGGATACGTGCACGGCATCATCCAGTACACGGGGGATCGTGTAACCCAGTTTGGTGATTACACCGAAGGCTTTTCTTTTGTCCAGCTGGAAAGGTTTTTCAGCGGCGGGCAGATCATCGGTGGCCCGCTGACGGAGTGCTGCTTCACGTTCGACTACGAACTGCCGAGCTACACCACGGCCAACGCCCGGGTCGGTTTCCGCAACGGCCGCTGGGATCTGGCGCTTTCCGTGAACAACCTGACCGATGAGCATGCGCGC
>JBFFUJ010000158.1:0-5972 GCA_041571375.1 Lysobacterales bacterium
CTGGTGCCCGAACATCACCGCGCCGAGCATCACCTCCTCTGAAAGCAGATTCGCCTCGGATTCCACCATCAGCACGGCATTCTCGGTGCCGGCCACCACCAGGTCCAGGGCCGAGTTCTTCAGCTGGCTGCTGGTCGGGTTCAGGACGTACTGGCCATCGACGTAGCCGACCCGGGCGGCTCCGATGGGACCGCTGAACGGAATCCCGGAGAGCGCCAGTGCCGCCGAGGTGCCGATCAGCGCCGGAATGTCACCGTCGACCTCACCGTCTGAAGACATCAGTGTGGCGACAATCTGGATCTCGTTCATGAATCCATCCGGGAACAGCGGGCGGATCGGGCGATCGATCAACCGGCAGGTCAGCGTCTCCTTTTCGGTCGGACGGCCTTCGCGCTTGAAGAACCCCCCCGGAATGCGTCCTGCCGCATAGAATCTTTCCTGATAATTCACGGTCAGCGGAAAAAAGGATTGGCCCGGAGTCGCCTCCGTGCGGCCCACCGCGGTCACCAGCACCACGGTTCCACCGATGGTGACGACAACCGAGCCACTGGCCTGCCGGGCAGCGCGCCCGGTTTCCATCGTGACCTGCTGGTCACCGTATTGAAAGGTCTTGATCAGTTTTTGCACAGTATTCCCCGTCTGATAATTGGTTCAAAGCCTCAAAAGCGCGCGCTCCGGCAAATGTTGACTCTGCCAGAGCGAAGGCCGTGCCTCGATACGAAACTTGTCTAAGGCTGGATCAGCTGCAGCTGCCGTTTACCCGACAAGGGAAAACGGCTGCGACACCCTGACCTAGCGGCGCAGGCCGAGACGATTGATCAGGTCGCGATACCGCTCGATGTCCTTGTTTTTCAGGTAATCGAGCAGGCTGCGGCGCTTGTTCACCAAGCGCAACAGTCCGCGCCGGGAATGATGATCGCCCTTATGCACCTTGAAATGATCGGTGAGATACTGGATTCGCCCGGTCAACAATGCCACCTGGACCTCGGGAGATCCGGTGTCGTTATCCGAGCGAGCATACTCGCTGACAATTTTTGCCTTTGCTTCCGCATCAAAAGACATGGTTCCTTCTCCATATCTAGAGCCGCGAAGCCTTTGAAAAAACCCGCCGGGCCATCAGCCCGCAAGAACTAGGGTCTTTGCAAAAACTTCGAAGCCCCGGTTGAATCAGCCGGGTATTTTAAACCCCGAAATCACCCGAAACAAGCTATTTATTACTCCGTGGGCATCGGCAGATGCAGCAATCTGCGGACTTTCAAGCGCCCGTGCCCGTCGACCTCGCCGAAACCGAGCAGCTGTCCCGCCGGGCCATGGACGCGAACCAGGCCGGGGGAACCTTCGGCAACGGACTGCTCATTCCCATGGACGAAACGGGCGGCGCCAGCCGCATCCAGCTCCATTGCCGGCCGATCCCTCAGGCCCGCATCCGGCGGAAGCAGGGCCTCGTCAAGCCGGCCGTCCGCGGCCATAGCCTCCAGCGTGCTCAGCGAAACCATCTCGTCTTCTCTGAATGGGTCCACGGCGAGGCGCCGGAGCGCCCCGAGGTGTCCACAGCTGCTCAGCTCGCTCGCGATATCTTGGGCCAGCGTCCGCACGTAGGTGCCCTTGGAGCAATGCACGCGGAACTCCAGGACGGGCGGTTGCCAGGCGACCAGCTCCAGCGAGTGGATCGTGACTTCGCGGGGCCGGCGCTCCACCTCCTGACCTTTTCGGGCAAGCCGGTAGAGGGGCTGCCCCTGGTGTTTCAGCGCCGAGTACATCGGCGGGATCTGCACAATCCGGCCGCAGAACCCGGCCAGCACCTGCCGCACGTGCTCCGGGGCCACGTCCGGCACGTCGGCCGTCGCTGCCGTTTCGCCCTCGGTGTCGCCAGTCGTGGTGGACCGGCCGAGCAGGACCTGCGCCACGTAGGTTTTGGCGGCATCCAGCATGAAGGCTGCCGTCTTGGTTGCCTCGCCGAGGCAGATGGGCAGCATGCCGGTGGCAAACGGATCCAGAGTGCCGGTGTGTCCCGCCTTGCGGGCCTGATACAGGCCGCGGACGCGCTGCAAAGCCTGGTTGGAGGAGAGGCCCTCCGGTTTGTCGAGCAGTACGAGCCCGTGTACGTTGCGGCCCTTTCTGCGCCGGCTCATTCGTCGTCGCTGCGGCCGTGGTCCCCGGAGTGGCGCTGGTCGGCGGCCAGTGCAGCCTCGATCAGGTCGTCGATGCGCTGGCCGGTCTCCACCGACGCGTCATGCTCGAAGTGCAGTTCCGGCACCGTGCGGATGCGCATTTCCTGGCCCAGCCGACGCCGCAGGAATCCGGCCGCCTTGTTCAGGGCCTCAATGCTCTTTGCGGCCTTGTCCGGATCGAACACGGTCACGAACACCCGGGCGTGCGCCAGGTCCCGCGTCACCTCCACATCCGAAAGGCCGACGAACCCGACCTCGGGGTCTTTGAGTTCCAGCTGGATGAGACGCGCCAGTTCCCGCCGCACCGTGCCGGCTACCCGCTCGGATCGATTGAAATCCCTTGGCATCCCGAGAACTCCGTCTGCTTCAGAGTGTCCGTGCGACCTCGATACGTTCGAAGCACTCGATCTGGTCACCGGGCTTGACGTCGTTGTACATCTTCACGCCAATACCGCACTCGGTTCCCGCCTGGACTTCCTTGACGTCGTCCTTGAAGCGGCGCAACGATTCCAGTTCGCCCTCGAAAATGACCACGTTGTCGCGCAGCACGCGGATCGGGTTGTGGCGCCTCACCGCGCCTTCTACGACCAGGCAGCCCGCAATGGCGCCCAGCTTGGACGAGCGGAAGACATCCTTGACCTCTGCGAGACCGATGATCTGCTCCTTGACCTCGGTGCCGAGCAGCCCCGATATGGCCGCCTTGACCTCGTCGATGGCGTCGTAAATGACGCTGTAGTAGTGCAGATCCAGTTCGTGTTCCTGGATCATCTTGCGGGCCGTCGCATCGGCGCGCACATTGAACCCGATGATGATGGCCTCCGAGGCCTGGGCGAGGGACGCGTCGTTCTCGGTGATGGCGCCGACACCGGAGGCCACGACGTTCACCTTGACCTCTTCGGTGCTCAGTCGCGTCAGGGCATCACGCAATGCCTCGACACTGCCCTGGACATCCGCGCGGATCAGCAGGTTGACCGTGGTCTGTTCCTCCTTGCCCATGGTCTCGAAGAGATTCTGGAGATTGGCCGCCTGCTGCCTGGCCAGACGGGTTTCGCGCTGCCGGTCCTGGCGCAGCGCCGAGGCCTCGCGCGCCTTGCGCTCATTGGCTACGGCAATCATTTCGTCACCGGCCTCTGGCACGCCGGACAGTCCCTGCACGACAGCAGGCATCGAAGGTCCGGCGGATTCGATGGTCTCACCGCCCTCGTCGAACATGGCACGGACGCGCCCGAATTCCTGGCCGGCCAGGATCATGTCTCCGCGATGCAGCGTTCCTTCCTGGATCAGCAAGGTGGCAATCGGGCCGCGGCCCTTGTCGAGGCTGGATTCGACCACGACGCCCCGCGCCCGGATATCCGGGTTGGCCTTCAGTTCCATGACCTCGGCCTGCAGCAGAATGCTCTCCAGCAGGGTGTCGATGCCTTCTCCGGTCTTGGCGGACACGTTGACGAAAATGTGCTCGCCGCCCCACTCCTCGGAGATGACCTCTTCCTTGGAGAGGTCGGTGCGCACGCGGTCGAGATCGGCTTCCGGCTTGTCGATCTTGTTGACGGCCACGATGATCGGCGTCTCTGCGGCCCGGGCATGCTGGATCGCCTCCCGGGTCTGGGGCATGACGCCGTCATCCGCGGCAACGACCAGCACCACGATGTCTGTCGCCTGAGCGCCGCGGGCGCGCATGGCCGTGAACGCCGCATGGCCCGGGGTGTCCAGGAAGGTCACGATGCCCTTCTCGGTCTTCACATGATAGGCACCGATGTGCTGCGTGATACCACCGGCTTCACCTTCGACCACGTGCGCGTGCCTGATATGGTCCAGCAGGGACGTCTTGCCGTGGTCCACATGGCCCATGACCGTGACCACGGGAGGACGGGGCGCCTCTTCGCCGACATCCAGGTCTTCTTCGGCGATCAGTTCCTGCTCGATGTCTTTCTGCTCGGCCGCCTTCGCGGCGTGGCCCATTTCCTCGACGACCAGTATCGCCGTATCCTGATCGAGGCTCTGATTGATGGTCACCATCATGCCCATCTTCATCATTACCTTGATCACCTCGCCCGCTTTTACCGCCATCTGCTTGGCCAGCTCGGCGACCGTAATCGCCTCCGGCACCTCGACTTCACGCATTACGGGCGCTGTCGGACGGGAGAAACCATGCTCGGTGGGCCTGGAGGCTGAGGGCCGCCGGGGACCGGCCTTGCGCCGACGCGCCATGACGCCCTCGGCGACGTGCAATTCCTTCCGCCCGTAACGGGTTTTGGACTTGCCCTTTTCCTTCTCCCGGCGCCGCTGTTCGTCGGCGAGGCGGCGTGACCGCTCCTCTTCGCGCCGGCGTTCATCATCCTCTGCCCGGCGACGCGCCTCCTCGCGCTGCGCGCGCTCCTCGGCCTCACGACGACTGCGCTCCTCGGCCTCGCGCCGCGCCTGTTCCTCCGCCGCGACGCGCTCTTCTTCCTCGCGCTTGACTCGTGCCTTTTCGGCAGCTTCCTGCTGTGCGACTTCCTCGGCCTTACGCTGGGCGCGGGATTCCTCGAGGATTTGACGCGCCTGCTCGCGGTCGGCATCCGCAGTCCCGATCTGCTCCTGCACCACCTCCCGTTTGACGTAGGTCCGACGCTTTCTGACCTCGACGTTCACGGTGCGGGCGGAGGCGCGGGGTCCGGAACCCGGGACACGAAGTTCGCTGACGGACTTGCGCTTGAGCGTCACCCGGCGTGGTGCCGTTGCATCGCTTTCCACCTTGCCGTGGCTGGCCCGCAGATGGGCCAACAGTCTCTTCTTGTCGTCATTGGAAACCGCGTCATCACCGCTTTTGGCCGTGATACCGGCGTCATTGAGCTGTGCCAGCAACTTGTTGCTGTCGACTCCCAGCACGTCGGCCAACTGGTTTACGGTTACTTTGGACATAAAAAACGCTCCTTCGAAAACGCTCCAACCCCGGGGTTCTTACTACTCTTCCTCGGCGAACCAGGGTGCACGGGCAGCCATGATGAGCCGCGCGGCCGCCTCGTCGGTCAGCTCGTCAATTTCCTGCAATTCGTCGACGGACAGTTCCGCCAGTTCTTCCTGCTTGCGGACGCCTTTTTCGGCAAGCCGGAAAGCCAGGCGTTCCGTCATACCCTCCAGCGACAGCAGGTCCTCTTCCGGGGCGTTCTCGTCCAGGATTTCCTCGCGCGCGATCAACTGGGTCAGCAGCGCGTCGCGCGCGCGGCGCCGGATTTCGGAGACCATCTCCTCATCGAACTCCTCGATTTCCAGGAGTTCGGACTCCGGTACGTAGGCGACTTCCTCAATGTTGCTGAATCCTTCCTGTACCAGGATGTGGGCGACGTCTTCACCGACATCGAGACGCTGCATGAAGCGCTCCAGGATGGCCCGGGTTTCTTCCTCGCTTTTCTGCTCGGCCTGCTCCACCGTCAGGACGTTGAGGGTCCAGCCGGACAATTCGCTGGCCAGCCGCACGTTCTGTCCGCCGCGGCCGATGGCCTGCGACAGGTTCGGCTCTTCGACAGCGATGTCCATCGATCCGTTCTCTTCGTCCACGACAATCGATGCGACCTCCGCCGGAGCCATCGCGTTGATCACGAACTGGGCCGGATTATCGTCCCAGAGGATGATGTCGATCCGCTCCCCGGCCAGTTCGTTGGACACCGCCTGCACGCGGGAACCCCGCATACCGACGCAGGCGCCAATCGGGTCTGTCCGGCGATCGTTTGAGCGCACGGCAATTTTCGCCCGCCGGCCGGGGTCTCGGGCGCCGCCCATGATCGAGATAAGCCCCTGGCCGAGCTCGGGGACCTCGAGGTC
>JBFFUJ010000159.1:0-5908 GCA_041571375.1 Lysobacterales bacterium
CCGCCGGCGAGCAGCCCGATCGAAAGGATCAGCAGGGCTATGAAAACCGCCAGGGTCAGGTAACGCCGGCGCAGGGCCCGTTCCAGGAAAGGCGAGTAAATGGTGTCGACGAAGTGGTGCAGGCCCTCGCTGAAGAAGCGCTGAAAGCGAATGAACACATTGTGCGTGTCCTTTTCGTAATGCTTGACCTTCATGTGCGCGAGGTGGGCCGGCAGGATCAGCTTGGATTCAACGATCGAAAACGCCAGGCACAGGACCACGACCCAGCCGATTGCCGCGAAAAACTGCCCCGAAATGCCTGTGACCAGGAGGATCGGCAGGAAGGCGGCGATGGTGGTCAGTACACCGAAAGTGGCCGGCACCAGTACCTTCAGAACGCCTTCAACAATATGGTCGACCGAGTGACCCTTGGCCCGCATATTCGTATAAGCGCTTTCGCCGATCACAATGGCGTCATCAACCACAATACCCAGAACCAGAATGAAGCCAAACAGGCTGAGCATGTTGACCGTTACATCAACCATGGGCATCAGGAAAAAAGCCCCCATGAACGCGATGGGCAGGCCAACCATGACCCAGAACGCCAGCTTCAGGCGCAGGAATAGCGCCAGCGTCAGGAACACGAGTACGGCACCCATGACCAGGTTCTTGACCATCAAGTCGAGGCGGCCTTCCAGGTAGTAGCTGATATCCGCCCAGGAGGCCACCTGGACGTCTGCCGGCAGGGCGGCGGACTTATCCTTGATGTAGGCCTCGACAACCCTGGAAATGTCCAGTTCGCTCTGATTGCCGACCGACAGGACGCGGATGGAGACGGCCGGTTTGCCGTTGAACTCGGAGAACCTGTCCGACTCGACGAATTCGTCGCGGATATGGGCAATGTCCTTCAGCAGGAGGCGGGTGCCGTCGGCATTCGTTCTGACCACGATCTCCTCGAAGTCGCGCCCTACGTAAGCCTGACCCTTGGTGCGCAGGAGGACGTCACCAGCATCCGAGCGGATTGCGCCGGCCGACAGGTCGAGCGACCCGCGGCGCACGGCAGCCGCGACATCCGAAAGTGTCAAACCGTAACCCTGCAGGGTGAACTCGCTGACCTCAATGCTGATTTCATAGGGACGCGCGCCGAGGATTTCGGCGCGCGTGACGCCCGGCAGGGTAACGATTTCGTTCCGTACCTGCTTGGCATATTCCTTCAGTGTGCGCTCATCCACGTCACCGTAAACCGTGGCGAACATCACCTGCTGCTGGAACTGGGTCCGGGAGATGACAGGCTTTTCCGTGTTGTCGGGAAAAGAGGGGATGGCATCGACCCGGTTCTTGACCTGATCCATGATTTCGGTGACTTCATAATCTGCATGGACTTCGACACGGACTGTTCCAGTGCCGCGGCTGGCTTCCGAGTAAATTTCCTTGATCCCTTCGATGTCCTGGATGGCCTCTTCGATCTTGATCACGACGCCCTCTTCGACATCGGCCGGTGTGGCGCCCAGGAAGGGAACAGTCACCGTCACGAAATTCGTATCGATGCGCGGCTGGATTTCCTTCTTGATCGTGAACACGGTGTACAGGCCGCCCGCCAGAAGAATGACCATCAGCAGGTTGGCCGCGACGGCGTTGCGCGCGAACCACTCGATCAGCGCGGCGTAGGGGCCACGGCTCATGACTCGCCCCCACCGGCCGCCAGGCTTTCGGTGTCTTCGTCGACAGCGGGCTCCTGCCTCGGCTGATCACCGCTGACGATCAGGCGCATACCCGGGATCGGTGCGTCCATCGATGTCGTGATGACCAGTTCGCCCTCGGCGATACCGCGACTGACGTAGACCAGTCGAGGTTCGGCGCGGGCGACCTCTACATGCCGTATTTCGAGCACGCGCTCCTCGCTGGCGATCAGGACCGTGTCACCGGGCCGCAGCACCGAGCGTGGCAAGACCACGACGTCTTCCGCCCGCCTGCCCTGAATCTCGGCGCGGACGAAGCTGCCCATTTTCAGTTCGGTCTGCGCGCTCAAGCCGAGCACGCCGTATGGATCGATCACTTCAGCGACCGCGTAAACCACGCGGCTGCTCTGGTCGACGACACCCTCGGTACGAATGATTTCGGCCTGCCAGCGATCCCCGGAACCACCGCTCTCGGTGGTCAGGGTCACCGGCACCCGATGGGCCTGGTCGAGCCGCGTGGCGGAAGGCAGGTCGAGGTAGGCGAGGTCACGGCTGGACAGCGGCAGCCGGATTTCGGCGGTATCGATCGCGAAGGTCATGCCTAACGGGGTGCCCGGAGTAACGTACTGACCGATATCGACCTGCTTGCTGCGCACCAGCCCATCATAGGGTACGCGGATCCGTGTCCGCTCCAGATTCCGCTCCGCTTCCTTGAGTTCTGCTTCCGCAGCCTGCACGCCGGCGAGGGCTTCGGCCAGTTGCGGTTTGCGCAATACCAGGTCTGAGGGCTCGCCTTCGCGCCCCAGGTTGGTCCAGTCTTTCAGCGCCTGCTCGGAGCGGGCCTTCTGGTCAGCGTATTGGGCCCGGCGGGATGCCAGGTTGGCCTGTGCGCGCAGCAGGCCGGTCTCGTAGTCGCTCGGGTCGATCTGCAGCAGCACCTCGCCCTTGCGGAAGAACCCGCCGGCGATGAAGTTGGACGAAACGGAAACGATCTGGCCGGCCACCTCGGCCACCAGGGTGGTTTCGGTTCTCGGCTGCACCGAGCCCTGAGAATAAATGGCGAAATTGAGCGTGGTTTTTTCGGCCGCGATGGTTTCGACCAGCGTTGCCTGTTCAGCGGTCTCCTTGCGTTCGGGCCTCTTGCCTTTGGCAACCGCTACCAGGGCGACCACGAGGACAATCGAGAGCAGGATCACCGCCAACGGCAACAGGTATCTGAAAAATTTGCGAATCCCCATGGTCCTCTCTCGTTTTGATCTGCAGCGGTTTTAACACCGCGGTCCTCAGCAACCGGAATTATCCCAGCTGGTTGCTGCCGCGTCATAGGGCAAAAGTATGGTAGGTGGATTAATCCGAGGCGGCCAGCCATGTACAATAACCTTTTTGCCGGCGCAGGCCCCATGTTCAAATTGCTGCGCGCCCGCTGGGCGAACAACGCTGCCAAAGCGCGAGACGGAATGGGAATCGTACTCAAGTCAAAGGACGAGATCGAACAGATGCGCGTTGCCGGGCAACTTGCGGGCGAAGTCCTGCGCATGATCGGGCCGCATGTCCAACCGGGCGTGACCACCGGCGAACTCGACGAGATCTGCCACCGGTACATCACCGAAACGCAGGACGCCATACCGGCACCCCTGAACTACCGGGGTTTCCCACGTTCGATATGCACGTCCGTCAATAACGTGATCTGTCACGGCATCCCGGGTGACAAGTGCCTGAAGGACGGGGATATCGTCAACATTGACATCACCGTGATCAAAAATGGCTGGCACGGCGACACCAGCAAGATGTTCCTGGTCGGCTCACCGACCATCAGGGGCAAGCGCATCTGCGATATCGCCTATCGTTCCATGGTCACCGGCATCGAGATGGTGCGCCCCGGTGTGCACCTCGGAGACATTGGCCACGCTATCCAGCGCTATGCCGAAGGGCAGGGTTGTTCCGTCGTCCGGGAGTACTGTGGGCACGGCATCGGCAAGGGGTTCCACGAGGACCCGCAGGTGCTTCATTACGGCCGTCCCGGCACCGGCGATGTACTGGTTCCGGGCATGGTTTTCACGATCGAACCGATGATCAACCTGGGCCGGCGTGACACCCGGTTGCTGCCCGACGGCTGGACGGTGGTGACCCGCGACCGCAGCCTCTCCGCCCAGTGGGAACACACCATTGCCGTTACCGAGGATGGCCACCGCGTGCTCACTCAACTGCCCGGAGATCCCCTCTGACCGTTAGCTGTCCCAAGAGTACCCCTGCGTCCCGCTGCCCGTGCCCCGCGTTGCGCCCGAAAAAATGGGCCGATAGCGGAATGCCCAGGTACGCCTGAGATGGCTACCATGAATGGCAGGCTGGCAGCCCTCCCGGCAAGCAGGGGCTGCCTCGATCTCGCCGCGATCGATGCGCTGGTGGCCGAGGACGGTGTCATCGCCCTCGACGGCCCGGATGCCGTAACACGCATTGGCGCCCTGCGGGACTTCCTGCGTGCGGCCGCCGCCACGGCCGATGCCCGCCTGGCCGAGCAATTCTGGGCTGGTGAGGATGTGGTGCAACTGGTGCATGCGCGCGCCTGGTTCGTCGAGCAGTTATTGCTGTTGGCCTGGAAGAAGTTGGTGCCGTTCATCGAGGGGGTCAGCCTGGTGGCGGTAGGCGGCTACGGTCGCGGCGAATTGCACCCGCATTCGGACATCGACCTGCTTATCCTGCTGGCCGACGACCTGGGGGAGCAGGTGCCAAAGGCCGCTATTGAAGCCTTCGTGCAGTTGTTGTGGGACGCGGGGTTTTACCTAGGACACAGCGTGCGTACCGCGACGGAGTGCGCCGAGGACGCTGCGGCCGATGTCGTGACGACGACCACTTTCATGGAATCGCGGCTGCTGGCCGGTTCGCGCGAGCTGGTCGAGACCATGCTGGAAGTGACCTCCCCGGAGCGGATATGGTCGGGCAAGGAGTTTTTCGAGGCCAAGTTCGAGGAGCAGCAGCAGCGCCATGGCCGCTACCACGACACCGCCTACAACCTGGAGCCCAACATCAAGGAAGGCCCGGGCGGCCTGCGTGATATCCAGATGATTTCCTGGGTGACTCGCCGGCACTTCGGGGCGCGCACCCTGCACGGGCTGGTCGAGCACGAATTCATCAACGAGCGCGAGCATCGCGACCTGGTCGGCGGGCAGCGCTCGTTGTGGCGAATACGTTACGCGCTGCACCTGCTGGCGGGGCGTGCCGAGGACCGCCTGCTGTTCGATTTCCAGCGCCAGATCGCCGAACGCTTCGGGTTCACCGACAGTGAAACCACGCTGGCCGTGGAACAGTTCATGCAGCTCTACTACCGGACCGTGATGCGGCTGGAACGGCTCAACGAGAGTCTGCTGCAGCGTTTCCAGGAAGAGCTGGCAACCGACCCGGAACCCGCGCCAAGGACGTTGGGAGAAGATTTCCAGGTGCGCAGCGGCTACCTCGAGCCGGCCTCGGACAGCGTCTTCGTCAGGCGGCCGGCGGCGCTGATGGAACTGTTCGTGCTGCTGGCCCGGGACGAAAGCCTGCGCGGTATCACCGCGGCAACCATCCGTTCCATTCGGGATCACCTGTACCTGGTGGACGACGCATTCCGCGAAAGCGATGAAGTCAATGGGTATTTCCTGGAGCTTCTGCGGCAACCCGAAGGGGTTTACACCCAGTTGCAGCGGATGAACCGCTACGGTTTGCTTGCGGCCTATATCCCGGCGTTCGGCAACATCGTGGGCCGCATGCAATACGACCTCTTCCATGTCTACACGGTCGATCAGCACACACTGTTCGTGGTTCGCAACCTGAGACGCTTCGCTTATGGCAAGTACCAGGAGCGGTTTCCCCATGCCCGCCCTGTGTTCAAGCGCATCGCCAAGCCGGAGTTGCTCTATCTCGCGGCCATCTTCCATGACATCGCCAAGGGCCGGGGCGGCGACCACTCGGAACTCGGCGCGGTCGACGCCGAGACCTTTTGCGCCCGGCTCGAGATCGAACCCACCGAGCGCGACATGGTTGCGTGGCTGGTGCGTCACCACT
This sequence comes from Lysobacterales bacterium, assembly GCA_041571375.1. Taxonomy (GTDB): domain Bacteria; phylum Pseudomonadota; class Gammaproteobacteria; order Xanthomonadales; family SZUA-36; genus CALKKN01. The sequence goes on from JBFFUJ010000159.1 coordinate 5,697, forward strand.
TGCTGATGTCGCAAACTGCCCAACGCAAGGACCTGTCGGACCCGGTCAACGTCCAGCGATTCGCCGAGGACGTGGGTAATACGCGCTACCTGGACCACCTCTATTTGCTGACCGTCGCCGACATTGCCGGGACCAGCCCGAAGCTGTGGAACAACTGGAAGAACAAGCTGCTGTGGGACCTGTACCTGGCGGCCGGTGATGCGCTGCGCCGC
>JBFFUJ010000160.1:0-5868 GCA_041571375.1 Lysobacterales bacterium
CCATGGTCTTCAGAATGGCGATATCGGCCTGCTTGTCGGTGACGACCATGACCAGCATCGAGATGATGTTGAAGGCGGCCACCGCGATGATCAGTGACAGGATCACCCACATGACCGTCTTTTCGGTGCGAACCGCCTGGAACAGGTTGCCACGCTCCTGCGTCCAGTCCCGGACCATGTAATAGGAAGGTGATTGGCCCGAGTCCGAGCCCTCCCGGGTCAGTTCGCCCGAGATGTCCCTGGCCACGCTCCAGGCCCGATACAGATCCTGCAGATGCAGTCGCACCCCACCGGCAGCACCGGCCGGCATGCGCAGCAACCGGGCCGCATCGTCCAGGTGGATCAGGGCCAGCGCGGAGTCATTTTCGAACTCTCCGAACTCGAAGATGCCAACCACGGTGAAACGGCGCATCAGCGGACTCGCTCCGACCGGGGTGGCTTTCAGCCGCGGCGCGATGACGGTGACCCGGTCCCCCGGGCCGACGCGCAGGCGTGACGCCAGCCCGATACCCAGAACGATGCCGTACTGGCCCGGAACCAGGTCTGCAAGGCGGCCGGACAGCATTTTCTGATCCACCTCGGAAACGTGGACTTCATACTGTGGGTCGACGCCGCGCACGAACGCACCGGACGATTCCTGGCCCTGCAACCAGACGCCTTCTTCGATATACGGCGCGGCACCGTCGACTTCCGGGTGCCGCTGAACCCGTTCGATCACCTCGCGCCACTCCATCAACGCGCCTTCCACGGGCTGAATGGTCGCGTGCGCAATGGCCCCGAGGATCCGTGCACGAAGTTCCTTCTCGAAACCGTTCATGACCGAGATCACCGTGATCAGCGTCGTCACGCCGAGGGCGATGCCGAGCATCGACGTCAGGGAAATGAACGAGACAAAGTGATTCCTTCGTTTGGCACGCACATAGCGCAAGCCGATGAAGGCTTCGAGTGGTTTGTACATGGCGCGAATTAGATCACAGGGTCGGTTCCATCACCAACTCGGGCGCCCCGCCCCCGGCGGTAGGAATTTTGCCATTTCGGACGTTCACGGCTCCAGTTGATCGAGCAGTTGGCGCAGCGGCGCCGGCAGTGGTGCGCTGAACTCCAGATACTCGCCGGCGGGCGACCGCAGCGCAAGGAAGTGCGCGTGCAGGAACAAGCGGCTCAGGCCACGCGCTTTCCAGCGTCGCAATGCGGATCGCGCACTGTATTTCCGATCGCCAGCCAGAGGCAGGCCGAGGTATTTTGCATGGGCGCGTATCTGGTGCGTACGCCCGGTGAACAACTCTGCCTCGACGTAAGAACAGTCACGAAACTGCTCCAGTACCCGGAAGCGGGTACGGGCCGCCTTGCCTTCGGGGTCGACCGCGACTAGGCCATCGGATTCGTCTCCGCCGCGGCCAAGCGGCGCGTCCACATCGACCACATCCTGTTGCAGCAAACCATCCATGAGGCAGAGATAGCGTTTACGCACCCGCCCGTCGCGGAATTGGGCCGCGAGCCAATTCAACGCCGCTCCGTTGCGGGCCAGCACCAGGCAGCCGCTGGTTTCGCGGTCGAGACGATGAACCAGTTCGATGAACTCCCCGGGCCGGTCCTGCCTCAAAGCGTCGATCAGGCCCCACGGCAGCCCGCTCCCGGCATGAACGGCCATGCCATGCGGCTTGTCGACCACAAGCAGATCCGTATTCTCGTGCAGAATGGCTGCACGGACCTGTGCACGAACGGGGTCGGATACGTGAACTTGCACCCGTTCCCGCACCTGGACCGGCGGCACCCGGATCTCGTCGCCGGGCTCGAGACGGGTGGAGGGCTTGGCCCTGCCGCCGTTGATGCGGACCTGGCCGGTCCGGATCATCCGGTAGATCGCCGCTTTGGGGACCCCTTTGAGCAGGGCGCAGAGGAAGTTGTCCAGCCGCTGGCCGCCACGATCGGAATCGACCCGGACCGGACGAACGGCGCTGCGGCTGTCGAATGTTGGCATGTTTCGGCAACTCATTGATAAAAGGTGATTTCACTGCTATATTACATCCTTCCGGAAGTTCGCGCGCGGCGTTGGACGTGGCGCGCAGACCATACTCGGTTGACACTGCGCCCGTTGGCGATCGCAACCGCACACATCATTCAGCACGTTTGTTTTCTACGTCTGTTCCTGAATGTCTGCCGTTGCCGGAGTGCAACCGAATGTCCTGTCCAGCGCGCGGTTGCGGCTGGACCCGAACCGGAAAACATACTGGATTGACGCGACAGCCAAGGAGGCTGTCGCCCTGCGCCGGCCCAGAGGTCGGCGAATATGACAAAACGAATTGCGGCAGACCTGGCCCCGCCCTGAGCTCGAGGCCAGAGACAAGGAGCGCTCAACAGCCGGGCCATAGTGCCTGGCCATCGTTCCGTGTCCGGGCTGGGTCGCCCGAGGACAATTAAAATGAAGAGAATGCTGATTAACGCAACTCAGCCAGAAGAGTTGCGTGTGGCCATCGCAGATGGCCAGTTTCTGATCGATCTGGATATCGAAGTTCCTTCACAGGAACAGAAAAAAGCCAACGTCTACAAGGGTCGCATTACGCGTATCGAGCCATCGCTCGAGGCCTGTTTTGTCGACTTCGGATCGACGCGCCACGGCTTTCTGCCGTTCAAGGAGATCGCACCGGAGTTCTTCCATCCCTCTGCCCGGGGCAAGGAAGGCAAGCTCGGCATACGCGATGCGGTAAAGGAAGGGCAGGAACTCATTGTCCAGGTCGAGAAGGAAGAGCGCGGCAACAAAGGGGCCGCGCTGACCACCTATATTTCCCTTGCCGGGCGCTACCTGGTGCTGATGCCGACCAACCCGAAGGCCGGCGGCGTCTCGCGGCGAATAAGCGGTGAGGACCGCCAGGAGTTGCGTGAACAGCTACAGAACGTCATGGCCCCCGACAATGTCGGCATCATCGTCCGAACGGCCGGTGTGGGGCGCGAGGCGGCTGAGCTTCAGTGGGACCTGGACTATCTGCTGCAACTCTGGAGCGCAATCGAGAAGGCAGCCGCCGAGAAGTCCGCGCCGTTCCTGATATACCAGGAAAGCAACCTGTTCATTCGTGCGCTTCGTGATCACCTGCGCAACGACATCGGCGAAATCCTGATCGACAACCCGAAGGTCTTCGAGGATGCATGTGAGTTCGTGCAGCAGGTGATGCCGCACAATGCGCGCAGATTGAAGCTCTACAGTGATTCCGTACCGCTGTTCAACCGATTCCAGATCGAGAGCCAGATCGAATCGGCATTCGCCCGAACCGTGCACCTTCCATCGGGCGGCGCCGTGGTCATCGATCACACCGAAGCGCTGTTGTCGATCGACATCAACTCTGCCCGTGCCACCAAGGGCTCGGACATCGAGGAAACCGCTTATCAAACCAACCTCGAAGCAGCGGACGAGATCGCCCGGCAGCTTCGTTTGCGCGATCTCGGTGGACTGATCGTCATCGATTTCATCGACATGATGGACCGAAAGCACCAGCGGAGCGTCGAGGAGCGACTGCGTCATGCGCTGCAGATCGACAAAGCCAGGGTGCAGACGGGGCGCATATCGCGGTTCGGCCTTCTGGAGATGTCGCGGCAGCGCCTGAGGCCCTCGCTCGGCGAGTCGAGTCAGGAGTCATGCCCCCGTTGCGATGGCCATGGTCGGATACGCAGCGTCGAGTCGCTGGCGCTTTCCATACTGCGACTGGTCGAAGAGGAATCGATGAAGGAGCACACCGGTCAGGTTCTGGTGCAGGCCCCGTCAACCGTCACCAATTTCCTCCTGAACGAAAAGCGCAAGACACTTGCCGAAATCGAGGTCCGGCACGCGGTGCCCATCTTGATTCTGGCGAATGAGAACATGGAACGTCCCAAGTTCGAAATCCATCGGATCCGCGTATCTGAAGTCTCCGATGAGCCGAGCTATGCCCGGATCGATGAACCGAAGGCGGAACCCGTGGCCGACGTGCGTTCGCAGGCAGCGGCCGCTGCGGCAGCGCCTGCCGTGAGCCGGATGAAGCCCGAGCGACCGGCACCCGTGCGCTCCGAAGCGGACGCTGAGGCGCGCTCTGCCGGCAAACCGAAGCAAGGCTTTCTCGGCGTACTGTTCAACAAGCTGTTTACCGGGGGAGAACCCCAGGTGAAGGCAGTTGAGAAAAGCAAACCCGCAGCCGAACCCGAGCCGCGCGGCAAGCAGCCAACCGATGCGAAACCCGAGCAGAAACCTTCAACGGGTGGCGGGCAGCAGCGGGCCAAGACTTCCGGCAGGCCTGCAGATCGGCGCGGAAGTGGAGGCGCCCGCCGCAGCAAGAAAAAGCAAGCACGCCCTGGTGAGGAGCGTAAGCGCCCCGAGGGCAAGAAAAAGACGAAGAAAAAGCCGCGCAAAAAAGCTTCACGGAAAAAGCCCTCTGAGTCGGCCGCCCGGCCGGCTGGAGCGACCCCGCCGCAATCCGGCAAGCAGGGCATGGACAAACCCGGCGGTGCCGCGCCAAATGCAGCAGGCGACGAAGGTAAGCCCGCATCGCGGCCGGACGGGCAGGAGCATAAGCCCGACGGTTCCTCGCGCCGGAGCCGACGTCGGCGATCGCCCTATCAGACCTCCGGGGCATCCAAGCCCAAGGACGAGAAGAGCAGCGAGCCGGCCCAGAAAGCGGAGGCGGGGCCTGCCCAGAAACCGCTTGAACTGCCGCCCGCCGATGCATCCCGCAGCGCTGGACCGCTGGTCAAGGTCACGCAGGATGACAAAGGGATTTACACTCTGAAACCGTCGAAACCGCCTCAGTCGGAACCTGCACCCGACCGGTCAGCGCGAGGTGAGGGGCAACCTGCAGCCGGCTCGACCGACGGTGCCTGAGCGCCTGGCTTCCCGCTCAGCGGGAAGCCGAGGCTCCGTCATCCCTGGCCTACAACCCCGTGGCGCAGGGCCATCCGCGTCATCTGAACGTCGCTGCGGGCGTCGAGTTTTTCAAAAATCCGGTACTTGTAGGTGGCGACGGTCTTCGGGCTGAGGTGCAGCACCTCGGCAATTTCCGCAACGCGGCGACCTTCAGCGAGCATGAGCATGACTTCCATTTCGCGCGCGGACAGGTCTGCGAACGGTGAACTCTTGCCCCCGGGCAGAAGGTTCAGCGCCATCTGCTGGGCGATGCGAGAACCGACGTGGCGTCCGCCGCGCGCCACGGTCCTTATCGCCTGAACCAATTCAGTGACCGGACAGTTTTTGGTCAGGTAGGCCGAGGCACCGGCCTCGAGCAATTGGCTTGGGTAAGGGGCCTGATCGTGCACGGTGACGATGACGATGCCGACCGCGGGGCTGGCCTGCTTGAGCCGGCTGGTGACCTCGAAGCCGGACATCCCGGGCAAACTTACATCCAGGACAATGACGTCCGGCCTGACCTGGCGGTTCAGTCGCAAGGCAGTTTCACCATCCCCGGCCTCCCCCACGATCTGTATTTCGGGATAGTCTGCCAACAGCTGCCTCATCCCGATGCGGACGAGTTCGTGATCGTCGACGACCAGGATCCTGATCATGATGCCCCCTCCTTTCGTGAGCCGCACCCCCGACTGGCGAGGATTCGATCATCTTAGTGGCTGACTCGCAATCGCGTCGAGCGCAAACCGTCAATCCCTGAAATTTCGAGCCGATTTCCTACAGGAACGGGCGCCCTGCGGACGCCTCTCGCGACCAAATTTGTTCCCGACAAATTTGTCGAACCCACGCCGCTCCGCGGCAGTGGCCTCTCACCCCGCCTCCCACAAAACAAAAACCCCGCTGATGCGGGGTTCCTGTTTTGGCGGAGAGGGTGGGATTCGAACCCACGAAGGGCTATTAACCCTTGCCGGTTTTCAAGACCGGTGCATTCAACCGCTCTGCCA
>JBFFUJ010000161.1:0-5842 GCA_041571375.1 Lysobacterales bacterium
CATACCCCGCGACTCTGCTGCTGGATGAGCTCCAGTGCGGAGACGAAAGCGCGGTCGCAGGAAGATTCTCTCGGCAGCCGCTCGATTTCGGCCACCGGCAGGTAAAAATCACCCGCCAGGTAAAGGCCGCCCAACGTAAGCGATCCCAGGTCGCGGGCAAGCAGCCAGTCGCCGCCCTCGTCGCGCCGCACCAGGCTCTCCTCAGCGAGGCTTGCCAGCAACCGGACGATCTGCAGTTCACTGGCCTGCGGCTCGAGCTCCAGCAGCTGCTCCCGCGACAGGGACGCACCGACCCGCTGCGCTTCACGCAGATGCCCGATCAGGCGCACGACCAGCTGGAATTCCCAACGCTGCGGCCAGTCGCTGTCGTCGCGGCTGTAGTCGGAGTAGGTGGTCAGCGAGGCAGCGAGCGAGGCCCCGAGCAGGACCACGATCCAGACGAGGTACAGCCACAGCAGGAAGATCGGCACGGTCGCCAGAGCACCGTAAATCACCTTGTAATTCGCATTGCTGACATAGGCGACGAACCCGGCCTTCGCCAGGCTGAACAGCACGGTACTCAGGAAAGCCCCGACCAGTGCGTGCCGGATTCGCACCGAACGGTTCGGCACGAGAATGAAAAACAGGGCGAAAAACAGCCAGGAGAGCGCAAAGGTGCCCAGCGAGTGGACGGCGGGCGGCATGCTGGAGACGAACCCGGAGCCACCGAGCAGCTCGTGATTGCTCAGCGCAATGGCTGCAGCGATGAGCAGCGGACCCAGCGTCAGCACGGCCCAGTACATCACGATGCGGTTGGTCAGGTTGCGATTGCGGTCCACCCGCCAGATGCGGTTGAGGGCGACCTCGATCCTCACCATCAACAGCAGCGCGGTCACGATCAGGGTCAGTGTGCCCGGCAGAGTCAGGCTGCTGACGCTGTCGAGGAAGGCGCTGATGTACGGCACGATCTGCTCGCCGCTGTCCGGCAGGAAGTTGTCGAAAATGAAAGCCTGCAGGCTGTTGGACCACTCGTTGAATACCGGGAAGACCGAGACGATCCCGAACACAACGGCCAGCAGGGGCACCATCGACAGCAGGCTGGTGTAACCCAGCGAGGCGGCTTCCTCGAAACAGCGGTCCTCCTTGAAATGGGTCCAGACATGGCGGGCCAGCCGCTTGCCCCGCGCCAGCTGCTGCCCGAGGTCCAGTCCCGAAGGAGCCGGGTCGTTCATTTCCGTAAGGCGCCGGATTTACCCTGCCCGGCGCTCTGCTTAGAATGCAGGCTGCACATCATTTCACCATTCTATCGAAGAGAGGCGGCATGACCATCGAAATCTTGCACAACCCACGCTGCTCCAAATCCCGTGCCACCCTGGCCCTGCTGCAGGAACAGGGTCACGAACCCAGGGTCCGGCTGTACCTGGAAGACCCACCGGACCGCGCCGAGCTGGCTGGCATTCTCGGCAAACTCGGCATCCCGGCCCGCGCGCTGCTGCGCCGCGGGGAGGCAGAGTACCGTGAGCTTGGGCTGGCCGACGAATCGCTCGACGACGAAGCGCTGATCGCTGCGATGGCGGAGCACCCGCGCCTGATCGAGCGCCCGATCGTGATCAAGGGCCGACGCGCGGCCATCGGCAGGCCCCCGGAATCGGTGCTGGAAATCCTTTGACCGCGCTCCACACGGTCCGCGCGTCCTACCTGGCGCTGGTTCTGCTGCAACCCCTGTGGCATTTCCTGTTGCCACAACCCGTCGGCAACCGCAGCTGGCTGCTGGCGTCGATCGCCACGGTACCCCTGCTGTTGCCCTTCCGGGGCGTCTGGCGCGCCTCCCTGCGCTCGATTACCTGGGCCGGTTACCTCAGCATGGCATACCTCATTATCGGCATCATGGAGGCGTGGGCCAATCCGCCGCAGCGGGCAATCGCCCTGTCACAGACCGTTCTGGTCTGCGTGTTCGTCGGCGGCGCCCTGGCCTTCAGTCGGCCTAGTAAGTGACGGCATCGGCCGGCTGACGCTGGGTCAGCGCCCGGTCGAAAAAATCGAAATACAGGGAATTCAGACGGGTCAGCGCGTGCGCCATGCCGATGGCGGCGGTGCCGGAACGGCGCACCGCCTCGGGCTGGCGGTTCCACAGGGCCTGGAACTGCTCGAGCCGCGCCAGGCCCGTCCGGTGCACCGACGCGATGGCCACATTGGCCTCCCGGAAGCGCCGCAGGACGGCCCGATCCAGGAGGGCATTCTGCCCTTCCAGCGCCGCCCTTATTTCGTCCGAGTCGACCATGTACTGCGGATAGAACAAGTTCATGTAGCTGCGCAGCAGGGACTTGCTCGCGGTCAGCCGCTGCAGCGACTCGTGCAGGGAGCCCGTTCCCGCCGCCGTGACGGGACTGTCCGGACGCAACAACGAGCTGTACAGCAGCGCCTGTTCGGCCTGGTAGAGGGACCTCAAGTGCTGGTTGACGCGGTCGGTGATCGACGTATCCGCATCGTGTTCGTGCGCCGTGACGTCGAGACCGGTGACGAAGCGGTCGCGCCATTCTTCGTTACGATTCCAGTTGGCGCCGATCACCTGAGACGGCAAGCGCCTGGCCGACGCCAGGTAGGTCAGCCGGTCCGGCACCACGTGGAAGCGGTCGGGACCGCCGCGCCGGGTCACGATCCGGGTACCGATCCATTCCGTCGGGCAATCGTCTTCCAGCACCTCATCGGACGCCGCGGCGAACAGGTAGTGGTACTCGGCCGGGCTGAGGAAATTGAATCCGAACACGTCGGAGGTCTCTTCCCCTTCGCGGTAGCGGCCCACCAGGTCGAAACTCAGCCGTCCGAAATAATTGGCCACATGCGGGTCGTCCGCGCGGACGGGCTCAGACCGTCGATTGACCCAACGCACGTTGTCATAACAGATTTCCAACTCGCCCAGGCCGGTCTGGTCGGCGATCAGGTAAGCATCCGGAAAGAGACCGACCAGGGCACGGGTCGCCTCGAGTGCCCCGCCCATCTCACAAATCCGACTGGGATCGCAGGGGCCGATCATGAGCCCCTCGTTGCGGAAAGCCGTGCGCTGGGTCGCATCTTCGCTCACCATGACGTCCGAACCCGCCTTGAGACGCGCCGCCCGGAAATCCAGGTCCGCCTCGCGCAACCCGGCGACCAGTGCCTCCAGGGCGCTGCGGTACCCGGCCATCCCACGGCTCACCGGGTCGTTGAGTCCGGTACCGGCGCCGCTGAGGCAATCGACCTGCTGGGTCCAGGACTGCATCAATACCTGTCCCTGCTGCCTCAGATCGATGAGCAGGGCCTCGTTCTGCGGTGTCTGAAAGTAAACCGGAGACTGCTGGGCGAACCACACGACCAGATTCGCGATGCTGGCCCACTCGAGCGGATTGGGCAGTGGCTGCGGGGGCATCTCGCAGCCGGCCACGCCGTCCGAGTGCAGGTAACCAAGCACGTAATTGATCCGCTGCCACGGAGTCAGCAGTAACTCGCGACGCAGATGCTCGGTCCCGAAGGGGCCGTCCGGATCACCGGCGAGTTCAGCGCGTGACAGCTGTTGGCTGAGGATGTTGGACAGGCTTTCCAGACAGGCGTCGAACTGCTCGCGGCCCATGGTCGTCCGGCCTTGCTCGTCGCGGTCCGCCGCGATACTGATGCAGATGTTGACCTCCTCCGCAATGGCCCGTCGGACTGGCTGATCGAAGTAATAGCCTATGTCAGGTATCAGGAGTACCAGCTGCGCCACCTCGTTCGCAATCCGCCCGCGCAGCGAGGCCAGCCGCGAAGGCTCGGGAGTCGCCGTCTGCAGGTATTGAGCGGCGTCGAACACCGACGCGAGGCTGCCGTTGAGGCGCGGATCCACTGCGGCGAAATCTGCCGCAAAAGCGTTGGACAGGATCGGCAGCATTTCGACCAGCACGCGCGGAAGACGGGAAGGCTCATGCTCGGGCAGCGGGGGCGCGAACAGCAGGTCGGAGACCACCCAGAGCAGCGATTCGGCGAAGGCGAGGGATTCCCCGCGGTGGAGGCCGTCGACCGCCGTGGCCAGCGCCAGCGTGTAGGCCGCATCCCGCGCCGGCGGACCGGTGAGATCGGGCAGCGCATTCAGCAGTCCGAACCTGAGGCGTTTCAACCGCAAGGCATCCGGCGGACCGGCGTGGACCGACGCGCTGGCCAGCGCCCGCAGGTTGGCAATGGCCGCGCCGACCACGTCCTCGACTTCGCCGCGCCTGGCCGGCGCAGGGGGCTCCGCCGCCATCCACGGGTCGAACCAATCCGCCTGGAGCGCCATCAGGAGTGAAGCCAGCGTGGGGTCGAACGGCAGGCGCTCCAGAACCTGCCGCCACACGATCAGCGCGTCCCGCTCCGAGCGCGGCAGGATCTCCGGCAGGAGGGCCGCCGCCAGCAGTTCATCGTCCCGATCGAACAGCTGGCGCAACAAGCGACCCCCATCAGGGCCCAGCGGCGAAACCAGGGGGTCGGGAAGCAGGCCATGCTGTTCGAGTTCCCGGGTCACGAACCAGGCCGACGGGTCGAGCAGGGAAGGCCGCGGCGAGAGGTCGGCGAAGCGCGATGCGAGGCGATCGAGCCAGGCGCGGTCATCGCGGAAACGAGCCTCCAGCTCCGCTGCCTGCTCGGCGCTGGTCTGCCTGCCGTAGTTCAGAAGTTGCGCCACTGCGGTGATGGTCAGCAGCGTATCTCGGCGTGAGGCCTCTTCGGACAGGGCCGCCGCCAGGTGACGCGACGTGGGGAGCTGATCAGAAACCGGCGCCTCCTCGACGGGCTGGCCGTATGCCCAGCCGGCGGCAGCCAGCCACAAGCAGAGGCCGGCAAATCCGCTGAGGCAGGCTTGCCCGCCATTGGAACTGAGGAGCCTTGAACCCATATCGCCGCTGAGAACGTGAAACCGGTCAGGAAAGCTATACTACGCGAATGATTTCGAATCTGCTCATCATTACCACCGGCGGCACCATCGACAAGATCTATTTCGATGACAAGAGCGACTACCAGGTCGGCGAGCCGCAGATCAGCCAGATCCTGCACGCCATGCATGTCGCTTTCGAATTCGAGGTGACGGCGCTGATGCGCAAGGACAGCCTGCACATCACCGCGGACGACCGTAAGCTGATCCGGGCCGCGGTCGCGGCCTGCGACGCACGGCACGTGCTGATCACGCACGGCACCGACACCATGGTGGACACGGCCCTGGAACTGAGTGGATTCGAGGACAAGACGATCGTGCTGACCGGCGCGCTCAATCCTGCCCGCTTCCGCGACTCTGACGCCATTTTCAACATCGGCTGCGCGGTCGGTGCCGTGCAGAGCCTCTCGCCAGGGGTTTATATCGCGATGAACGGCAAAGTCTGGGACCCCGAGCACGTGCGCAAGAACCCCAACCAGAATTGCTTCGAGTATGCGTAGCGGGACGATTTAGAGTGCAGGAGGGTCGCTTTTCGCGACCGAGGCGGGTACAGGCGCAGCAGCGCTGCGTCGAGCATCGCCGACCGAGCGAAAATCGGCTAAACTGTGCCCGCAGACGGCCGCAGTAGATGCCTGCCGGTCTGCCAGAGTCCAGGGCGATTAGCTCAGTTGGGAGAGCGCTGCAGTCACATTGCAGAGGTCACAGGTTCAAGCCCTGTATCGCCCACCAATGCAATTTAAGCGATCAGCTTATTGCCGAAAGTTTTACTGAATCCCCTTGTTACCAAAAACGTATTAAGCCTGGACAGTGATAACTCTGAATTTCGATCATTAAGCAAACTGTCTCCTGATATCCCCCTGACACCCCTGATATTCGAAGTGATAGCTGCGGATTTCCGCGCTGGTTTTTGCAGGCAGAGCCTGTAAAATCGCCGGCTATGAATCCAAC
>JBFFUJ010000162.1:0-5840 GCA_041571375.1 Lysobacterales bacterium
GAGTTGGCCGAATTCCTATCATCAATCGTGCGACCCCTGCCCTTCGGGGCGCTGCCTGGGGCGCCGCCGACGCCGGCGCCCTCCCCCATCGCCCGACGCGCTTCGAGCGGGCTTGCCTCCGCCCGCGGCTCTGCCCTGGCCTTCCTTCCGCCGCCTGTGCTGCCCGCGCCCACCCGAATGCTCCCTGCGCGGGGCCGGTGGCGGCTTTTCAATGGCCGGCAAGGACCCGCCGTCCACCTGCTCCATGGGAATCGGGTACCCGATGAACTGCTCGATCTCGGGCAGGTGAAATGCGTAATGCTCGCAGGCGAAGCTGATGGCTTCGCCGGTCGCCCCGAGACGCGCCGTGCGCCCGATGCGGTGAACGTAGTCTTCGGCATCCTGCGGCAGGTCGAAATTTATCACGTGCGTGACGTCCGGTATGTGCAGCCCGCGAGCCGCCACATCGGTGGCTACCAGTACCGGAATGTCTCCATCATGGAACCGCTTCAGGAGCGTCTGGCGTGTCTTCTGCGGAACGCGCCCGGACATGGCCGCGGCATGGATGCCGTTGGCGTTCAGGGTGCGCGTGACCCGGTCCGTCGCGGCCCGGGTATTGGTGAAGACCATGACCCGCCCGTCCTGAATGTCCCGCAGGATCTTGATGAGCAGCGGCAGTTTTTCCGGGTTGGCCGGGTAATAGACTGCCTGGTGAACATGGTCGGCGGTCACGTGGTCGGTCTCCACCTTGAGCAGTTCCGGCTCATTCATGTGCTCGTAGGCGAGTTCCAGGACCCGCTGGCCCAGGGTGGCCGAGAACATCAGGCTTTGCCGCTGGTCCCGCGGGGGCAGGCGGCGCAGAACATAGCGGATGTCCTTGATGAAACCGAGGTCGAACATACGATCCGCTTCGTCCAGGACCATCACATCGATGTGTTTCAGGTTGAACACGTGCTGCTTGAAATAATCGATGATCCGACCGGGCGTGCCAATCAGGACATCGACGCCCCGCTCGAGGGCCGCGCGTTGTTTTTCATAGTCGATCCCACCGTAGGCGAGGCCGAAACGCAGGCCGGTTTTGCCGCCGAGCAGCAACGCGTCCTTGTGGATCTGCAGCGCCAGTTCGCGCGTCGGCGCCAGGACCAGAGCCCTTGGATTGCGGCCCGGTTCGGGCGGCGGTTTCTCGAGCAGGCGCTGGAAGATGACGAGCAGGAAGGCGGCGGTCTTACCGGTGCCGGTCTGGGCCTGGCCGGCGACATCGTTGCCGCTCAGGGCCGGCGGCAGCGTCAATGCCTGGATCGGCGTGCAGTGGGTAAAACCGGCCTGCTCGATGCCGGCCTTGACCTCTGACAGCAAATCCATGGAGCTGAAGGTAAGGTCGGTCAGGTGGTCTTTCTGGTTCTTGTTGGGCATGGGTGCATTACCTGCTCATGTCTCGACGGGCTTCTGATGCCTGCTCGAAATCTCGAAGGGTCTTTCACGGCTCGGAATTAATACCGCCGAGGACTTGAAATTTAACGCCTGCGCCTTGAAATCGTTGAGCAGTTCAGTTGAAATGATGGCCCCGACCTCAGGCCGCACCGGGTCCGGAGGGCTACTCCGAAGTCAAGGGCTTGGCAAACGATCATATTAACCGCGCGGTAGCGCATGTGCCAGTGCGAGCGCAGCGGTTCATCCGGAGAACCAGAGTGAGTGACAAAATTATCCACGTAACCGACAGCAGCTTCGACCAGGAAGTACTCAATGCCGACGGACCGGTCCTGGTCGACTATTGGGCGGAATGGTGCGGGCCGTGCAAGATGATTGCACCCATCATCGACGAGATTGCTGATGAGTATGCCGACCGGCTGAAGGTGACCAAGATGGACATCGACAGCAATATGATGACACCGCAGCAGTACAGCATTCGCGGCATTCCGACGCTGATGATCTTCCGTGATGGCAAGGTCCAGGCGACGAAGGTGGGCGCCATGACCAAGGGCCAGCTCAAGGCGTTCGTGGAGGAAGTTGTCTGAGCGCTGGAGCGCGCCCTCGGCAGCGCAACGCCGCCATGCAGGGGTCGGCCCGGTCACTGGACGGTGGCCGACATTCGTGTTAGCTTTGTCCCATCTGACGTCCGGCACCCCGCCCGGCGTAACGGCTTCCCTGAAATGAACCGGCCCGCTGGGTCACTCCGAATGGACCTGAGCCGGCCTGGCTTGAAACAGATTAGAAAAGTGCGCGGCAAACGGGCCGCGAGCCGCTGAACGCACCCGCAGACCCGGTCGAGACCGGGCCCAGCACGTCGTACCTTAAACCAGTTACCAACCGTTACTTACACAGGCACCAGCCTCAAATCAGAGCCATTCCATGAACCTTACCGACCTGAAACAGAAGCCGATCTCCGAACTGCAGGAAATCGCCGACGAAATGGGCCTCGAGGGCGTCGCCCGCTCGCGCAAACAGGACGTCATCTTCTCGATTCTTAAAGCACACGCCAAAAACGGCGAGAGCATTTTTGGTGACGGAGTACTCGAGATACTTCAGGACGGCTTTGGCTTCCTCCGCGCCGCTGGCAGCTCGTACCTGGCCGGTCCGGACGATATCTACGTGTCGCCCAGCCAGATCCGCCGCTTCGCCCTGCGCACCGGCGACATGTTGTCGGGCAAAATCCGGCCGCCGAAAGACAGCGAACGCTACTTCGCGCTGCTCAAGGTCCAGGAGATCAACTACGAATCACCCGAGGCCGCCAAGCGAAAGATCCTGTTTGAGAACCTGACTCCGGAATTCCCGACCCAGCAGCTGATCCTGGAACGCGGCAACGGCAGCACCGAGGACATCACGGCGCGCATCATCGACCTCGTTTCGCCCATTGGGAAGGGGCAACGCGGCCTGGTGGTGTCACCTCCGAAAGCCGGCAAGACCATCATGCTGCAGAACATCGCGACCAGCATCCGGGCCAACAGCCCGGACTGCAAAATGATCATCCTGCTGATCGACGAGCGCCCCGAGGAAGTGACCGAGATGCAGCGCTCGGTGGATGCCGAAGTCATTTCGAGCACGTTTGACGAGCCCGCTTCGCGCCATGTGCAGGTGGCCGAGATGGTGATCGAGCGGGCCAAGCGCCTGGTCGAACACAAGCACGACGTGGTGATCCTGCTCGATTCCATCACGCGCCTGGCGCGAGCCTACAACACCGTGGCACCGTCATCCGGCAAGGTTTTGACGGGCGGCGTCGACGCCAATGCCCTGCAGCGTCCCAAGCGCTTTTTCGGGGCAGCTCGCAACGTCTCCGAGGGGGGCTCGCTGACCATAATCGCTACCGCCCTGGTGGAGACCGGCTCGAAAATGGACGAGGTCATCTACGAGGAGTTCAAGGGTACCGGCAACATGGAGATCCACCTGAACCGGCGTATCGCCGAGCGGCGGACTTACCCGGCCATCGACATCAATCGCTCCGGCACCCGCCGAGAGGAGTTGATGATCGGCCAGGAGCAGCTGCAGAAAATGTGGATTCTGCGCAAGCTGCTGCACCCGATGGATGAGGCCCAGGCCATCGAGTTCATGCTGGACAAGATGAAGCAGACCAAGACCAACGTCGAATTCTTCAATTTCATGAAGCGATAGTCGCGGGACCGGAGGCCAGGTCCGCCGTGCGAGCCGCGCGATGAAACATTCCAGCCCGGTTCAATCCTGGAACGGCGTCGCGCGGGCTCTGCACTGGTCGATGGCAGGACTGATTCTGCTGCAGATCGCGGTGGGTTGGGCAGGCCAGGCCATGGAACGTTCCCCCGCCAAGGTCGACGTGATGACCCTGCACAAGTCCCTGGGCATTACGCTCCTGCTGCTGGTTGCCTTGCGCCTGCTGTGGCGCTGGTCGCATGACGCACCACCACCGCCGGGAGACAGCCGCAAGTGGGAAATCCGCGCAGCGCGCGTGGTGCACGTCTCTCTCTACCTGCTGATGATTGCCTTGCCGCTGTCTGGCTGGCTCGCCGCATCGGCGCATGTCGTGCCGTGGAAATTGTGGTGGACGCTGCCCTGGCCACGCGTCGTCGACCCCGACCGCGGCCTTTACGAGCGCGCCGCAGAATGGCACGAATACCTGCTTTTCGCCCTTCTGGTCCTGATGGCCGCGCACGTCGCAGCCGCTTTCTGGCATCATTTTGTCCGGCGTGACGGCATATTGGCCGGAATGTGGCGCGGTACCGCCCGATGAACAGAGTATGGCAGCGTTGGCCCGCGCTGCTGCTGGCTCTGGCGAACCTGCCGGCCGTTGCCGACCCGGTTGCGTGGCGGTCCGAAGCCGAGGGCAGCGAACTGCGATTCGCGGCGCGCTACGAGGGGGAGGAAATCCCCGGGCGCTTCACGCGCTTCGATGTGCAGATCACGACCGAATCCGCCGGGGGCGCGCCCCGGGGGTTGGTCGTCGAAGTCGCCGTCCGCTCGGCCGACATGAACGACCCGGAGATCAACGAGGAACTGAGTGAGCCTGACTGGTTCGACGCCGGATCTTTTCCGGTGGCACGCTTCGAGAGCGACGAGATCAGGCGGTCCCCGGAAGGGTACGTCGCTGCGGGGCGCCTGCGCATCAAAGACATCGAACATGCGCTCACGGTGCCATTCACCTGGCAACGCGATGGGCGCGGGGCAGTCCTGAGCGGGTCGCTCGGGCTTTCCCGCCTCGCGTGGGCGATCGGCAGCGGCGAGTGGGCGAGCGATGTGAGTCTGGAGGACCGCGTGCAGCTGGCCTATTCGGTGAGCTTGCTTCCGGCGGAATGACGCCTTGCCCGCACCCCGCTTAGCCCTGCTGTTGTTGTTGCCCGCGATTCTCGCCGGGTGCCAACCGCGGCCGGCCGATCGCCCCGAGGCCCCGACCACGCAAATGCCCTCGCAGGAGACCTGGCCCCAATACGACTATCCCGGCGCTGTTGCAGCGGGGCTCCGTGTTGACCGGCTCGACGCGGAACGCAGCCTGATCGATATCGTCGTGCGACGCGACGGCCCGCTCGCGCGCTTCGGGCACGATCATGTGATTTCGGTGCGGGACCTGGAGGGGTTTCTGCTGTTTGACGCGGATGGCAGCCCACAGCGAGCCGAGCTCCGGTTTCCGCTCGCGAGCCTTGCAGTCGACGATGTCGCGGGACGCCGTCGCTATCAGCTGGATACCGAACCCGACGCGTCGGCCGTCGAGGGAACGCGCACTAACCTCATGCAACACGTACTGGACCCGCAGGACTGGCCTTTCGCAACGGTCCAGGTTACCGACTTCGATGGGCTGGGCGGGCAGCCCACCGCAGCGTTGGTGATCGGGATCGGCGGCTCGCATCACAGCAGCCGCCACCCGTTCATCCTGCGCTTATCGCCCGAGACAACTTCGGTCGAGGGCAGCGTCGTGCTGCGCCAGACCGCTCTGGGCCTGCAGCCCTTCTCGGCGCTGGGCGGAGGCCTGCGGGTCGCCGACCAGATGGAAATCCACTTTCAACTGGAGGGTCATCGCCTTCGAACCGACAGGTGATACCGCCGGCTGCAGCCGCCCGTCACGCTGCGGGGCCGCAGTCCGGCCCGACGCCGCGCGGGGCTCAGAGCAGGTCTTCGACCGCAGCGCGCTCCTCCCGTAACTCGGCGTCGGTGGCGTTCATGCGTTCGCGGCTGAATTCATCGATATCCAGATCCTGAACGATGCGATAGCCGCCGTTCTCGCAGACGCACGGGAAGGAGTAGACGACACCGGTCTCGATGCCATAGCTGCCGTCCGCGGGAACGGCCATCGAGACCCAATCGCCGTCGCGCGTCCCGTAAGCCCAGTTGCGCAGGTGGTCGATGGCCGCGGAAGCCGCCGAGGCGGCGCTCGATGCGCCCCTGGCCTTGATGATCGCCGC
>JBFFUJ010000163.1:0-5771 GCA_041571375.1 Lysobacterales bacterium
CTGCGTTGTTGCTCAGCCAATAGTGGGCCCGCCCACCCTGGGTATACCCGGTCAATTCACTCGCCAGGTCCACCGCCGCCAGCAGCGCCGGCATATCGACCCCGGTTTCAAACCCCATCTGTTCACACATCATCACCACGTCTTCGGTGGCCACGTTGCCCGAAGCCCCGGGGGCGAACGGGCAGCCGCCCAGCCCCCCGATGGAGCTGTCGAACCTGCGCACGCCGGACTCGACGGCCGCAAACACATTGGCCAGGCCCATGGCCCGCGTGTCATGGAAGTGGCAGGCCAGCCGTTCGGGGCCGTGAGCCGCAACCAACCCGCGGGTCAGCGCGCGCACCTGAGCCGGATTGGCGGCACCGATGGTGTCGGCGATGCAGAGCTCATCGGCCCCGAGGTCCAGGAAACGCGCCGCGATCTCTTCGGTCACTGCGGGATCCACCGGGCCGTCGAACGGGCACGCAAAGGCCACGGAGATCGTCGCGGTAACGCGAATACCGTCACCTCGGGCCCTGCTCAGAATCTCGGCGGTGGCCTCCTCCGCCTGCGCACGACTCATCCGCGCATTGGCCTGTGCCATGCCTTCGCTGCCGTACAGCACCATGCAGACGCTCCTGGCACCGGCAGCCGTGGCCAGTTCATAGCCCCTGACGTTGGGTATCAGCACGGTGAGGCATGCCTGGCCCGCATCCGCCAACCCGGCCAGAACCCGGTCGGCGCCGGCCATGGCGGGCACGGCTTTCGGTGAGACGAAAGCGCCCACCTCGACGTGGCTGACACCCGCGGCGAACAGGGCCCTGATCAGCCGGACGCGCTCGGCGGGCTCGAGGATCTTGGGCTGGTTCTGCAGCCCATCCCGCGGGCCGACGTCGTTGATGACGACACGGCTTGCCGCAACCGCTGACATCAGCCCGCCACTCCGCTGGTCTTCAGCTCGGCGATCCGCGCCGCGTCGTAGCCGAGAAGATGCTGCAGCACATGTTCCGTGTCCTGCCCCAAAAGCGGCGCGGCGGAAAACGTTTCGCCGGGCGTGCGGGACATTTTGATCGGGTTGCCGGGGCCCTTGGTCGCCTTGCCCCCCGGATGCCTCAGTTCAACGACCATGTTGCGGTATACGACCTGCTCGTCGCTGAGCGCCTGGCTGAACCGGTTCACCGGCGCGCAGGGGATCCGCTTTCCCTGCAGCCGGGCAAGCCAGTAGCCGGAGGTATTCCCGGCCAGTATCTCGTTCAGGCGTCGATTGATCATCTCGCGGTCTTCCCAGCGGCCCGGTTGAACATCGTATTTTGGATCGTCGAATTCGGGACAGTCCACTACTTGCTTGAGATTGGCCCAGAAATTGTCCGTGATGACCGCGATCACGATGAACCCGTCCGCTGTCCGGAACGTATTGTATGGAACGTGCACGAAGTGCGAATTGCCGATCGGGAACGGGTCCTTGCCGGACAGGAAGTACATGGTCGCCATATAGTTCAGCATTGAAATCTGGCAGTCCAGCATGGAAATGTCCACGTGCTGGCCCCGCCCGCTCTGCTCGCGCTCCAGCAATGCGGCCAGTATGCCCATCACGGCAAACATGCCGCCACCGAGATCACCGATCGGGATGCCGGAACGAACCGGGTGCGCCGGGTCGGTGCCGGTTATCGACATGCCGCCGCCGGTTGCCTGCGCGACCTGATCGAAAGCCGGGCGGTTCGGGTTCGGGCCATCCGATCCGAAGCCGGTGACCGTGCAGGTGATGATCCTGGGGTTGACGTCGCTGAGTGTCGCGTAATCGATTCCAAGCCGCTCGGGAACGCCGGCTCCGAAGTTGCTGATCACCACATCGGACCGGCGGACCAGGTCATGGAACACTTCCAGGCCGCGCGGATCCTTGAGGTTCAGCGCAACACTCTGCTTGTTGCGGTTCAGGGTGATGTAATACGCACCCATGCCCTCGAGCGAGTTTTCCGGGTCGTTGGCAAGGAGCTTGCGCGTGCCCTCGCCCTGCAGGGGTTCGATCTTGATGGTTTCGGCGCCCAGATCGGCCAGGATCATCGACCCGTACGGCCCGGAAAGCATGTGCGTCAGGTCCAGGATGCGGATGCCGTTCAGCGCGTGGTGGGTGAACTGGGTCATAAGCCACTGTTAATTGGGCACTTCTGGCGACCAGAGGTCCGTGCAATTCGAATTATGTATACAATCATCGGGATAATAGCCCAAATGGTGTCAATTTTTCCACCTTTTGTATACAATCTGATCGGAAACCTGTGAAGTTAGCGCGATAGATCGGATGGCAAAAGCCGCGGAAAAAGCGTACAGACTGGTGCGGAGGAAGATCCTCAGTGGCGACTACCCCCCGTCGCTGCGCATCACCGAGCAGGAAATCGCCGACGCCAGCGGGGTCAGCAGGACGCCAGTCCGCGAGGCGCTGCAGCGTCTGCAGAACGAGGGGTTCGTGCGCGTCGCCGCCAACCAGGGCGCCGTGGTCGTGGACTGGAGCGACGACGACACCAACGACGTGTTCGAATTGCGCGCCCTGCTCGAGCCCTATGGCGCGGCCCGCGCGGCGACCCGAATCAGCGGGGAAGGAATCGAAAAACTGCGCGCGCTCGCCAGCGCCCAGTACGAGGAGTCGAAGCGCCGGCGGCCCGGCTACCCCGAGCGTATCGGTACCCTGAACAGCCAGTTCCATCGCACATTGCACGAGTTCGCCGCCAGCCCCAGGCTCGCCATGCTGATGCCGATGCTGATCGAGGCGCCGCTCGTCATGCGGACCTTCAGCAAGTACGACGAAGCCGAGTTACTGCGCAGCGCCTCGCACCACCTCGAGATCGTCAGCGCCCTCGAGGCGCGCGACGCAGACTGGGCCGCGGCGATCATGCGCAGCCACATCCATGCGGCGCAGCACAGCATCGGCCGACAGAACGGAACCCCCCCAGAGGGCTAGGACTCGGTAACCCCCCCGACCGAGAGGCGGCCGCGGGGCACGATTGCCCGGAACACGCGGATTGGGCGCGTTCAGAGCGTCGTCATCTGCAGGTGATAATAGGGCGGCCGGTCCCGATAGCGGCGGATCGCCAATCTGAGGACCTCCTCGAGAAAATCGGCGTAATTCATGCCTGCGAGCCGTGCGACGGCGGGAACGCAGTCGGTCGGGCCGATGGATGGGTTGGGATTGACTTCCAGGACGCAGGGATTGCCCTTGGCGTCGACCCGCACCTCCACCCGCCCGTAGTCGCTGCAGCCAACCACGTTCAGCGCATCGAGCGCGATCTCCGAAATCAGCGAAGTCAGCTTGCCCGGAACCCCCTTCGGCGGCCGCTGCACTTCGATGCCCTTCTTGTGGACCTCGCTGCCCTCGAATTTCGCCTCGTAGGGGTACATGTGCCAGTACCCCTCCGGCAGGTTGGTGAACAGCGAACGCGACAGCGGCAGAATACGCTGCTTGTCGTCCCAGTTGCCCAGAATGGAGACGTCGTATTCGTCGCCATCCACGAATTCCTCGATCAGGGCCGGCCGCTTCAGGTCCTCCAGCACGTAAAGGATTCGCTCCTGCAGCGACCTGCGGCTGTCCACCACCGCATCGTTGGTGATGCCGATAGAGCTGTCGCTGTTGGCGGGTTTGACGATAGCCGGCAGCGGAAAGTTTTCGTCGAAGGTGTCGTCGATCTCGTACAGGTAATCCCACCTCGGCGTCGGAATGTGGTGGTAGGCGAAAAGCTTCTTGACGCGGATTTTGTCCAGACAAAGGCTCAGCGTGAATGGATTGGAGCCGGTGTAGGGAACCTGCAGGATGTCGAGCAGCGAAGCCGCATGCGGCTCCAGCAGACTGCTGTGGTTGATGCGCTCACACAAGTTGAAGACGATGTCGATCTTGGCATCCTGGATTTCCTGGACCGCATCGAACGGATGATTGAAGTCAAGAAACGTGGTGCGATAGCCGCGCTCCCCCAGGGTTGCGGCGATCGCCTCGGCATCGGAGGTCAACTCGGCCTCGATCGGGTTTTCGCTGCCGGCAAAGCCGTTACTGGCGATCCCCACGTGGAGGTTCCGCTGCCTCTCCAGCGGCAGATTGCGAATGTGCTCGATGCGCGCGGCGCCGATTACGGCCCGCCGCGTCAGGCGGGCGGCGGACATGCCGCTTCGGCGGATGGTCCGGCCCAGAGACGAGCCGCGCGAGAACTTGGCGATTTCGATATCGACACTCGACATGATCCGCTCGACCCGCTCCTCGGCCTCGCCCAGGGTATCGGCGACGGCATAGGTCCAACCGAGGTATTCGTAACCCAGCGGCGGCGCCAGCACGGCGTCTCCGACCGCCTTGAAGAACTGCAGTTCGCCATCTGAGACCTTGCCCGGCAGGGACAGGGCGGCCAGCACACCCGAGTGGGGCGGCAGGAAGTACTTGCCCGAGACGAACTTCCTGGGCCGCTCCGGCTTGACGATGCGTTTGACATACTGGCCCAGCATGACCTTCGCGGCGTTCTCGATGAGATCGACGCCCCAGGCAGTCTTGACGAAGTAGTAAACCTCGTCGCCGCCCATGCGCAGGTTGATCTCGATCGGCATCGGCCCGCGGGAGCCGTATTTCGCTTCGAAGTGGATGCAGCCGTCGGTGACACCCAGCAGCTCGAGCATCTCCTCGGCCATCGTGACGAGTTCCAGTTGCTGCGACTGCGACAGGCGCGTCGGGATACATTGCCCGGTTTCCACGAAGTAGGGCTCGCGCGTCGCATCGTTGTCGCTCATCGACCAGAACTTGATCTTGCCGTTCTGCAGCAGCATGTCGATGTCGACCTCATTACCGTCGATGTATTCCTCGGCCATGATGGCCGTGCTGACCGACAGCGCGCTTTCCACGTCCGTGGAGATGTTGTGACGAAGGTAATCGACCGTCTCGCGCAGCTCCTGCACGTCGTTCACGCGGACGACATAGGCGCTGCTCGAGCCGAACACCGGCTTGACCACCATCGGATAGGTCAAGCTGGCCACGGCCTCGACCGGATCCTCGGACTCCGAAATCAGCGCATGGCCCGGGGCCGGCAGATCATGCTCCGCGCAGAATTCGCGGAACAGGTGCTTGTCGCGGGCCAGCCGCGCCACCTCGTAGGGGATACCGATCAGTCCCAGTCGATCGCGAATACGGGACGCGAGCAGGACATCATCCTCCCAGAAGGTGATGACACCGTCCGGACCGAGGTCCGGATGCCGGTCGAAAAAGTCCTTCACGGCCCTCAGGGAAGCCGTGTGGTCATTGGTGTCCGCGATGATCCAGTGCGACGCGTAGGGCGCGGCCCAGTTTTCTGTCGCATTCAGGATGACCAGCTTGCAGCCGAGATCCTTCAGGCGCTTCAGCGTGAACCGCTTCTTGCGGTTGCCGGTGTTGACCACCAGCAGATGTTTGCCCCTGATGCTTTTGTGGGCGGATTGGCTGGTCATATGGGTGCCCCGGTGAGCCGGCTCAGGCGTCGGCCAGCAATTTGCGGAAATACACCACGCGCTCGGTTTCCTCGAAACCTAAACCGCGGTGCGCGGCAAGACTGTCGCGGTCGTCGACGTACACATCCGAGGCGAATTCGAGGCAGCCTTGTTCCAGGCCCCAGCGACCGGCCGCGTCGCAAAGAGACCGTGCCACGCCGCGGCCGCGATGTTCCGGGCGCACGAATATGCCCTCGAGAAACAGGGCCGGACGGTGTTGGCAGCCGTTGACGAAGTCGGTTCGCACCGCGACCTCGGCCAACCCGAGCAATCCACCCTGCGGGTCACGGGCGACAAAAGCCCGGAATGCC
>JBFFUJ010000164.1:0-5765 GCA_041571375.1 Lysobacterales bacterium
GCAAGCAGCGCCCGATCGAGGGCCTGAAGGTCGAGGTCGTCAGCCTCGATGACCGCACGCCGGTGATCTTCATGGAGATCCCCGGCCAGGTCGACGACACGGTCATGCTCTACGGGCACCTCGACAAGCAGCCCGAGATGAGCGGCTGGGCCGACGATCTCGGCCCCTGGAAGCCGGTCATCAAAGGCGACAAGCTCTACGGTCGGGGCGGTGCGGACGACGGCTACGCCGCCTACAGCTCGCTGACCGCCATCATGGCCGTGCAGCGCGAGCAGCGGCCGCACGCCCGTTGTGTCGTCATTGTCGAGGCCTGCGAGGAATCCGGCAGCTTCGACCTGCCGCACTACATCGAACACCTCAAGGATCGGATCGGCGTGCCGTCGCTGGTCATCTGCCTGGATTCCGGCGCCGGCAACTATGAGCAGCTGTGGCTGACTGTATCCCTGCGCGGCATGGCCGCCGGCACCCTGCGCGCCGACGTGCTCACCGAAGGGGTTCATTCCGGCTATGCTTCGGGCGTCGTGCCCTCGAGCTTCCGGGTGCTGCGGCAGCTGATCAGCCGGCTCGAGGACGAGAACACCGGTCAGGTTGTGCCCGATTACCTGCAGGCGAAGATCCCCGAGCAGCGGCTCGAGCAGACCCGCCACGTGGCCGAGGTGCTCGGCGACAGTGTCTACACCTCCTATCCGTTCTGCCCGGGGGTTCAGCCCCAGGCCGACAACAACGTCGATCGCATCCTCAACCGGACCTGGCGCCCGGCGCTCTCGGTCACGGGGGCGGACGGTCTCCCGACCATTGGATCGGCCGGCAACGTACTGCGCCCGCATACCGCGCTGAAGCTTTCGATGCGACTGCCGCCGACGGTCGACGGCGAGGAGGCGACGCGCCGAATGAAAGCGACACTGGAGGCCAACCCGCCGCAGAACGCGCGGGTCGAATTCCACCCGGAGCACCCGGCCAGTGGCTGGAACGCCCCCGATATCGCGCCCTGGCTCGACGCATCGCTGGAGAGGGCCTCCCAGGCGGCGTACGGCCGCGGCGTAATGTACATGGGCGAGGGTGGGACCATTCCCTTCATGGCGATGCTGGGCGAGTTCTACCCGCAGGCGCAATTCCTGATCACCGGCGTGCTGGGACCGAATTCCAACGCCCACGGCCCGAACGAGTTCCTGCACGTCCCCTTCGCCAGGAAGCTCACCGGTTGCGTGGCCCGCGTCATCGCGGACCACTACCAGCGCGATCAGGACTGAGCGGGCGCTTGCCGTGAACCGGCCGGCCGCGCTCGGTTTCAGCCTGGCGCCCGGCTCGGAAATCCGCTTCGACGGGGCATTGGGGCCTTTGCAGCAGATGCCGGTGCAGGGGCGGATGATCTGGACCATCGAAGCCTCCGAGGGCGGCAGCCGAATCACCTTCGACTACCAGGTGTTCGGACACCCCGCAGGCGGGCTGACCGGCATCGCGCCGGCGGTCGACAGCGTCATCGGCGAACAGTTGCAACGGCTGGCGGACCGGCTCAATTCAGACTAGCGGGGCTCAGTCCTCGCGCGAGCGCCTCAGCTCGACGCCCTTGAGGTATTCCCAGGCTTCCCGGAAGTGGCCTTCTTCCTCGTCGGTGTCGTCCTGCAGCACCCGTTCCAGCTGCTCGGCACTCTGCCGCACGTGCATGCCGTAGGCCTGGTCATCCCCCCACATCTCGTACAGCTTTTGCAGACCGTCCTCGTCGTGCCGCTTGAAGGTGCGCATGATCCGGTAGGCCCGGGCTTCGTCATAGCCCAGCAGCTTCAGCGCCTCCTCACCCATGATCAGGGCCGAGCCGAAGGTCTCTCGGGTCACCACGTCCGCCCCGGCCTCCATCAGTTCGTAGGCATGGGAGCGGTCGTAGGCCCGCGCCAGCGTCTTCAGGTGGGGGAAAAACTGCCTCGCGGCCTGCGCCATCTGCACCGCCTTGTCACGGTCGTCGATGGCGATGACGAGCAGCCTGGCCTCCTCGGCGCCGGCCGCCTGCAGCAGCTGCACCCGGCTGGCGTCGCCGAAAAACACCTTGTAGCCGAAACGCCCGGTCAGTTCGATTTGCCCGGAGTCGTGATCCAGCAGCGTCGACTCCACCCCGTCGGCGCGCAACAGGCGCGACACGACCTGCCCGAAGCGCCCGTAGCCGGCGACGATCACCGGGCTGGGCGCGGCATCGATCGGCTCGTCCTCGCGCTCGGAGACGCAATCCCGAAACCGCGGGCGCACCAGCCGCTCGTAGGCGATGATCAGCAGCGGGGTCAGTATCATCGTCAACACCACGACCACGATCAGGACATTCGACAACGCCGCGCTGATCACCCGGTTCTGCGTGGCGAAGGAAAACAGCAGAAAGGCGAACTCACCGCCCTGGGCAAGCAGGAAGGCGAACATCAGGTTGTCTGCCAGGTTCAGCCGGAACAGTGCCCCCAGAGCGAGCAGCAGTAGGAACTTGACCAAGATCAGTGCGCACACCAGCGCCAGGATCAGGACCGGTTGCCCGGCGACGATGCCGAAGTCGATGCTGGCGCCGACGGAAATGAAGAACAGGCCCAGCAACAGGCCCTTGAACGGCTCGATATTGGACTCGAGCTCGTGCCGGAATTCGCTTTCGGCGAGCACGACGCCGGCGAGGAAGGTACCGAGGGCAGGACTCAGCCCGGCGTATTCGGTGGCCAGCGTGATGCCGACGATCAGGGTCAGCGCGGTCGCGATGAACAGTTCCAGGCTGCGGGTCGAGGCGATCCAGTGGAATACCGGGCGCAGCAGGAACCGACCCGCGACGACAATGCCGATAACCACCCCCAGCACCAGCAACGCCTGCAGCCAGCCCGGCCGCTCGTCCGCCCCGTGGACAGCGGTATCCACTCCCTGGCCCGCCAGTTCGGGCAGCGCCAGAAACGGGATCACGGCGAGAATGGGGATCACCGCGATGTCCTGGAACAGCAACACCGAGAATCCCGCCCGGCCGGCATCGGTGCTCATCCAGCCCTTTTCCTTGAGCGTCTGCAGGACAATGGCCGTAGAGGACAGGGCCAGGCTGAGTCCGATGGCCAGCGCCGTCTGCCAGGGCTCGCCCAGCCACAGCGCCACGCCCGCCAGAACCGCCGCCGTGAGCAGGACCTGGGCGCCGCCCAGTCCCAGGATCGGGATGCGCATCCGCCACAGGACTGCCGGCTCCAGTTCCAGGCCGACCAGGAACAGCATCAGCACGACGCCGAACTCCGCGAAGTGCATCACGTCCTGGGTTTCCTGCCCGACCAGCCCCAGCACGAATGGCCCGATAATGACGCCGGCGAGGATGTAGCCCAGAGCAGAGCCGAGTCCGAGGCGCTTGGCCAGCGGAACCGCCAGCACCGCGGCCAGAAGGTAGATGAAAGCCTGCGAGAAGAAGCCGCTGAACATCGCTAGCGAAACCTGTCCCGTTCAGTCTGCACAGTGCAGTGACTGGTGACACACCACATCGCTGTCACGGCGCTCGAGCTGAATGGTCGGATGGTTGATTGCGAACCGCCGGTTCAGAACCTGCGCCACCTCGTTCAGAAAAAGGTCGTCCGCGGGAAACTCGTCCATGACCATGTGCGCGGTGAGCGCGGTGTCGGTCGTGCTCATCGGCCAGATGTGCAGGTCGTGGATTTCTGAGACGCCGGGCAGGTCGCACAGGTAGGCCCTTACCGCCTCCGGATCGACATTGCGCGGCACCGCGTCCACTGCGAGGTTCAGGGAATCGCGCAGCAGGCCCCAGGTCGACAGCAGGATGACCGCAGCGATCACCAGGCTGATGACCGGGTCGATCCAGTTGAGGCCGAAAAACAGGATCAGCGCGCCGGAGGCGACCACCCCCAGCGAGACGGCCGCGTCCGCCGCCATGTGCAGGAAGGCGCCGCGGATGTTCAGATCGTGGTCCTTGCCGGAGAGGAACAGCAGCGCCGTCGCCGTATTGATCACCACGCCGACCGCGGCGACGATCATGATGGTCTCGCCCGCGGGCTGCACGGGCACCATCAGGCGGCTGATCGCTTCCCAGCCGATCGCGCCGACCGCGCCCATCAGCAGCAGGCCGCTGAACAGGGACGCGATGATCGTGGCCCGCGAAAAACCATAGGTCCGCCGCAGGGAAGGTCTTTTCCTGGCCAGCGCCGCGGCTCCCCAGGCCAGCAGCAGTCCGAGCACGTCGCTCAGGTTGTGCCCGGCATCGGTCAGCAGGGCCAGCGAATCCGACAGAACGCCGAATACCGCTTCCACCACGACGAAGCCCACGTTCAGCGCCACGCCGATGGCGAAGGCCCGGTTGTAGTCGGGCGGCGCGTGGTGGTGATGGTGGTTGAGGTCGCGGTTCACGGTTCGCGGGGCAGGCCTGTCGAAGATGGGTTACTGCACGTTGTACAGGCCATGGTACAGCGTCCAGGCCCCGATCAGAATGAATCCGGCGCCGGCAACCACCGACATGACCTTGACATTGAGTACCTGTGACAGCAGCGCGCCGGCCAGAACGCCAATGGCGCTGGTCAGTATCAGCGCGGATGCCGAGCCCATGAATACCAGCCACTTGCTCACCGCCCGGTCGGTGGCGAACAACATCGTGACCAGCTGCGTCTTGTCCGCCATTTCCGCCACGAAAACGCTGGCGAAGACGGTCGCGAAGATTTTCCAGTCCATTGTTTCTGCCCTTCGTTCCGAATGAATCGCTGCCCCGCACGGACCCGGCTTTCACGTGACCGGGCAGCTGACTTATGAGACGTTTGGTTTATACTGCTGCGATTACCGCCGGCACATTCATATTAGTCAGTCTGCAGGTACCAATCCATGAGTAATGTAGGACGCATCTGGTTCAACGGGGAATTGCGCGAATCCTCCGAGTGCATGGTGCACGTGGCCAGCCACGCCCTCCACTACGGCTCCTCGGTGTTCGAGGGCATCCGCGCCTACGAGACGCCCCAGGGCACCATGATTTTCCGCGGCATGGACCACCTGAAGCGCCTGCAGTACTCGGCCAATGTGTACCGGATCCCGGTACCCTACAGCCTCGAGGACCTGCATTCGGCCTGCCGCTTGACCGTGCGTGAAAGCGGCCTGAAGAGTGCGTACATCCGGCCCATCATCGCCCGCGGCAATTGCGGCCTCGGCGTGATTCCCAGGGACATGGGCGTCGTCGACGCGTCCATCATGGTCAGCGCCTGGGGCGCCTACCTGGGCGAGGAAGGGCTGAAAAACGGAATCCGGGCCTGCATCACTTCCTGGAGCCGGCTGGCGCCGAACACCATGCCGCCCGGCATCAAGGCCGGGGGCAATTACCTCTCGAGCCAGCTGATCGGTTTCGAAGCCCGGGACCGTGGATTCGAGGAGGGCATCGGCCTCGGCACCGACGGCCTGCTCAGCGAGGGCGCCGGCGAGAACATCTTCATCGTGCAGAAAGGCAAGCTGATCACGCCGCCGGCATCGGCCTCGATCCTTAACGGCATCACCCGCGATACGGTCATGACGCTGGCCGATCAGATGGGTATCCCACTGCAGGAAATGACCATTTCAAGGGCGCAGCTCTACGCGGCCGACGAGGTCTTCATGACCGGCACTGCGGCCGAGGTCACGCCGGTTCGCCAGGTCGACCACGTCACCATCGGCAACGGCGGCTGTGGACCACTGACCCGCCGGCTGCAGGATGCATTCTTTGGCCTGTTCAACGGCCAGACCCCCGACCAGTGGGGCTGGCTGGAGCCGGTCTGAGGAAAATGCCGGAGCCCCGGCACCCGGACTGA
>JBFFUJ010000165.1:0-5747 GCA_041571375.1 Lysobacterales bacterium
CAACCGGTCATATTTGGCAGGCACCCACGGTGTCTGTGGTGTAAGACTCCTCAGTCCCTGTTAGGGCGGCCCTCGCCGCCCTTTTTTTACGGTCCGGACTCCGTCCCGGCATGTTCTGCCGGGTGTCCCGTCCGGTGCGGGCTGAGCAGGGGCGGGCGGGCATCGATCCGTCTCCTACAGTTCGCACGGGTTCGACGTTACAATGGACGTTTACGTAACCTCAGGACGGACCAGCCTGCATGAGCACCGAGCGCATTGCGGTTTATCCCGGCACCTTCGATCCGATCACCAACGGTCATACCGACCTGGTGGCGCGGGCCGCGCGCGTGTTTCCGAAGGTCATCGTGGCCATTGCCGAGAGCCCTCACAAGAAACCGCTGTTCAGCCTGGACGAGCGCATCAGGCTGTCACGCAACCAGATGGCCCACCTGCAAAACGTCCAGATCGTCGGCTTCACCAACCTGCTGGTCGAGTTCGTGCAGCAAATCGGGGCCACGGTCATCATCCGCGGACTGCGCGCCGTCTCGGACTTCGAATACGAATTCCAGTTGGCCAGCATGAACCGGCACCTGGCGCCCAAGGTGGAAACGCTGTTCCTGACGCCCGACGAGGATTTCAGTTTCATCTCCTCGTCGCTGGTGAAGGAGATCGCGCGGCTGGACGGGGACGTTTCCGAGTTCGTCTGCGAGGAGGTGCAGCAGGCCATGCAGCGTCGGTTCGAGCAGTTGAGGTAAGCCTTGGCGCTGAAGATCACCGAGGAGTGCATCAACTGCGATGTCTGTGAACCCGAATGTCCCAACGAGGCCATCTCGCAGGGCATCGAGTTCTACGAAATCGATCCGATGAAATGCACCGAGTGCGTTGGCCACTTCGACACGCCCCAATGCGTCGAGGTCTGCCCCGTTGAATGCATTCCGAAAGATCCGGACCACCCGGAAACCCTTGAGCAGTTGATGGACAAATACCGGAGGTTGAACGCTGGTCATGCCTGATTGGAAAATACTCCGCACCCTGACGGTCCTGGTCGCGCTGGCCAGCCCGGCGGCTTTCGGGGCATCGTTCGAGCCCAGCTGGGGCCGCGATGGAATGGTCGTGACTTCGGTCAGTCCGGCCGCGCCGGTCGGTCAGGCCATTCTGCAACGCGGCGGCAATGCGGTTGACGCGGCCGTCGCCAGCGCCTTCGCGGCGGCGGTCGCCCATCCGTTCAGTTCTGGTCTCGGAGGCGGTCTTTTCGCCGTGGTCCACGACGCGGCGCGGGGCGAGTCGATCGCGCTGGACGCGCGCGAGGCGGCCCCGGCGTCTGCTGATCCCGGATTCTTCCGGGACCATCCCGACGTGATCCGGACGGGCAAACACTCGGTGGCCGTGCCCGGTTTCGTCCAGGGCGTCTGGGCGCTTCATCAGCGCTACGGCTCGCTGCCCTGGGATCAGCTCATCGAGCCGGCCATCCGGCTGGCGGAGCAGGGCGTGCCGGTCAGCATCTGGCACCAGAACATGGTGAAGTATGCGGCTTCCGCGCTGCAGGATTTCCCCGAAACCCGGCGCATCCAGACAGTCGACGGTGCGCCCCCGCCGCTGGGATGGATTCTGCGCCAGAAGGACCTCGCGGGAACCCTGCGCATTATTCAACAACGCGGCGGCCAGGCGCTGGCCGTCGGCGACCTGGCGAACCGGATCCAGCAAGCCACCGAAGGCGTGGTCACGGAACTCGACCTTGCGCGCTACCAGGTCAAGTGGCGTGAACCGATCAGCGGAAATTACCGGGGCTACCAGATCGCGGCCATGCCGCCACCGAGTTCCGGCGGAGTGCTGCTGGTCGAGATGCTCAACGTTTTGCAACGCTTCGATCTGGCCGCGAGGGGCAAAGACTCCAGCGACTACATCCACCTGGTCGGCAGCACCATGAAGCTGGCGTTTGCCGACCGTGCGCGCCACCTCGGCGATCCCGATTTCTACCCGGTACCGGTGGCCAGGCTGACCTCCATGGCCCATGCCGACGAACTCGCTTCACGTCTCCGTGACGACGGCCAGCCCGTGGCCGTGGAGGCATCCGATGCGCCGCCGGACGATGCCGGCACCACCCACATCAGCGTCCTGGACCGGCACGGCAACGCGGTCGCGCTGACGCAATCGATCAACACCCTGTTCGGATCGAAGATCACCGTGCCCGGCACCGGCATCGTGCTGAACAACCACATGGACGATTTTTCGATCGGCATAGACTCGCCCAACCTGTGGCAGGCCGTCGGGGACGAAGCGAACTCGGTAGCGCCCGGCAAGCGTCCGCTGTCCTCGATGACCCCGCTGGTCGTAACCAATGACGGTCGCGCGGTGATGGCGCTCGGCTCGCCCATGGGCACCATGATCATATCGGCGGTGCTGCACACGCTGCTGAATACGATCGACTTCGGGTTCGATGCGCAGCGCGCCGTGATGGCCCCGCGCTTCCATCACCAATGGCAGCCGGACACGCTGTTCCTGGAACCCGAATTCCCGCTGGATGTGCGGGAGCGGCTGCAGACCCTGGGCCACGCGCTCGGCGAACGCTCGATGATCGGCGCGGCG
Source organism: Lysobacterales bacterium (assembly GCA_041571375.1). Taxonomy (GTDB): domain Bacteria; phylum Pseudomonadota; class Gammaproteobacteria; order Xanthomonadales; family SZUA-36; genus CALKKN01. Next base: position 2,566 of record JBFFUJ010000165.1, read on the forward strand.
CAGTTGGCGCTCTACGACGTCACTGCCTGTTACTTCTGGGGTGGCGCCGATGGACGCCGCGACAGCGCCGCCGCCGGCGTCAACCTGGGCGAGGCAACCGCGCTCTCCGCCGAGCAGCGCTGTGCCGCGCCGAGTGAGGCCGAGGCCTCCGCAATCCCGCGATGAATGGCGGTTAGGGCCTGCCAACGGGTCTTCGTCTTGCTGTGAAGGGAGCAATCCCATGAAACGATGGTTACTGTTAATCGTGCTTTGGGTGACGGGTTCCGCGTGCGCCGAGACCCCGGCGGATCGTGTTGCTGGCCTGGCGGCCGAGGCTCAGCCGCAGGTGGTCGAATGGCGGCGCTGGTTCCACCAGAATCCCGAGTTGAGCAACCGTGAGTTCAATACCTCGGCGCGCATCGCCGGGATCCTCAGCGACATGGGTATCGAGCACCGGACCGGTATTGCGGGGACCGGCATCGTGGCCATGATCGAAGGCGGCAGACCGGGTCCGCTCGTTGCTCTGCGAACCGACATGGACGGCTTGCCGGTGACCGAGCAGACCGGACTGCCTTTCGCGTCGACCGCGCGGAGTCAGTACAACGGCCAGGAGGTGGGCGTCATGCATGCCTGCGGACACGATGCGCACATGTCGATGCTGCTGGGGGCCGCCTGGGTCCTGAAAGCGCTGAAGGAAGACCTGGCCGGATCCGTCATGCTGATCTTTCAACCGGCCGAGGAGGGGCCGCCCGCCGGTGAGAAGGGTGGCGCCAGCCTCATGCTGGAGGAGGGCATCTGGGACGAGCGCAAGCCCGGGGCCGTGTTCGGAATCCACGTGGGGATCGGTGTGCCGGGTGGCCAGATCGCGGTGAGGCCAGGGCCGCTGATGGCCGCGTCGGATCGCTTCTCGTTGACGGTCAGGGGCCGCCAGACCCATGGCGCGATCCCGTGGCACGGGGTCGATCCGATCGTCATCGCCGCACAGATCGTGCTCGGCCTGCAGACGATCGCAAGCCGCCAGGTCGACGTGACACAGGCGCCTTCGATCGTCAGCGTCGGCCGCATCAGCGGAGGCGTCCGCAACAACGTCATTCCCGACAGCGTCGAGCTGGAAGGAACCATCCGCAGCTTTGATCAGGCCATGCGCGAGGACATCCATGGCCGCATGGAGCGCACGGCACGGGGTATCGCCGAGGGCGCCGGGGCGACGATCGAATTCGAACTGGATCTGGGAAACCCGCCGGTAGTGAATGACCCGCAGCTGCTCGCGCGCATGCTGCCCGCGCTGGAGCGCGCCGCTGGTGCAATCGTCGACATTCCCCCCCAGACCGTGGCCGAGGATTTTTCCGAGTATGCCAACCGTACGCCCGGCCTGTTCATGTTTCTGGGTAGCGCCCCCCCGGGAATCGATCCGGCGAGCGTGCCGGCCAATCATTCACCCCTGTTCGACATGCACGAACCCAACCTCGAAGTCGGCGTGCGCGTGTTCAGCACCCTGGCCCTGGAGTTCCTGGACGGGCGCTAGGGCGCTAGCGGGCCGGCCGCCCGGCCTGGGGACTTCAGTTGGTGGGAATGGTCAGCACGGGAGCGTTTTCCGTGCCCGCGCGGTTGGTCAGCGTGGTCAGGAACAGCATCAGTGTGAACACGCGCTTGGACGCCAGGTCTTCCTGCTCGATCCAGTACCAGTCATCGTCGTACTGGAAGCTGGCGAAGGGGTCTTCCGGCCGCTCGGACGCGGAGTAGACCCGGAATGGCCGCATCATCTCCGGCGGTACACGGTAGCCGGGCGTGGCGCGCCGTGACTTGTCCGCCGGGACCTCGATGAAACGCGCCATGGCGGCCATGATCTGCATGATCGACCGCGTCTGCATGCCCAGAACATCGCGCCCGGTGGAAAACGGCGAGTAAATGACGCGGAACTCGTTAACGTCCGGATCGAGCCCGAGGATTTCCCGCGCACGATCGCGCTTGGCGATGGTTTCCGGACTGATGTCGATATCGCTGAAGATCAGGACGATGTCCTGGCCGGACTCGGGGTCCTCCTTCAGCTCGAAACCGACGGCTGCGGATTCCTGCAGTTCCGTCAGAATCTCGACGTACTCGTAGTAGCGCGGATCCGGGAGCTGCAATTTTCCACGGACTTCGGTGAAGTTGTGGACTCCGTTGATCGACTCCACGGCCCAGGTGAACAGCAGCTCGGGCTTGTAGCCGGCCGCGAGCAGGGACAGCAGGGACCTCGGCGGGACCGGTTCCAGCAGGCTGCGCAGATAGTCTTCGCCGGTCTTGGGCATGTAGGTGATGGTCGGCCGGTCGGTGTAGCGGCCGGCGGCGCCGACGCTCTGGCTGTCGCCGCCGGTGAAAGTGGTGCCCCAGCCAACCGTGCCGTTGACTATGGTCTCGAGCGAATAGCCGCTGACGATCTGGCCGACGTCGACAAAGACCGGCATGTCGACAAAGCGCAGGCGGACCAGGTTGGCCAGCATCTGGTTTTTCCAGTTGTGGCCGATGCTGCTGCCATAATCGAGCTGGTCCCGGTTCAGGGTGCGCGGGCCGAGGCTGGCGCAGCCGGCCAGTCCCGCCACCAGTGCGATCGAAACGATGAAGGTCCCAAAATGGCGAACGCCTGCTGCGCGCAAGTCGAAGGCTCCGTCTGTTGCGATGGTCCCGGACAGTTTATACCGGAACCGCCCGGGTTCCCCAACTCCGGGGGCCAGGCACCTCAGGGTTTCAGGTAGGCGCGGGGTAAGGGAGGATGCTCTTCGAGGTAGCGGTCCCTGAGCATCGTTTGCCGTGAAACCATGGGCATTGTGCGACCGCCGATCACCACCTGCTCGGCAAACGACGTGACTTCGAGAGGATCGTCACTCCAGAGCACGAGGTCGGCGCGGCTGCCGGCCTCCAGCGTGCCGAAATCCTGCCCGAGTTCGAATATGACTGCCGGATTGACGGTCATGGCTGCGAGACCTGCCTCGTAGGGCAGCCCGTGGGACACCGCATTGCCTGCCAGTTGGCGAAGCTTGCGCGCATTGTGGCTGGAATGGCGCAGGCCGCCGAATGCGACCGTTACGCCGGCCGCGTGGAGGATGGCCGCGGCATCCTGTCGCGCGCCGAGACGGTCGAAATCGCCGGGCAGGTTCTCCAGCGCGTCGATCAGCACGGGCACCCCGGCTTCGGCAAGCCGATCGGCCACCATCCACGCCTCG
>JBFFUJ010000166.1:0-5740 GCA_041571375.1 Lysobacterales bacterium
GGCTACGGTCGTGCCTACCTGTCCCGCACCGAGGATGACAATTTTCATCAGAGATCTCCGCTGGCAGCCTTCTTCGGATCGACCCCGAGGGAACGCAATTTGCGATAAAGATGGGTTCGTTCCATGCCGACGGCTTCCGCGAGTTTGCCCACGCTGCCGCCGGCTTCCCGCAGCTTGAATATCAGGTACTCGCGCTCGAATTGTTCGCGTGCCTCGCGCAGCGGGAGGTCGAACAGCGGCCGGTGGGAATCCGCTCCAGCATGCTCCTCCGCGGGGCTTTGCCGCAGCGCTTCCTCGACTTCGGACACCGAGACCTCTCCTTCTCCACCCAGGACCAGAAGCCGCTGCACCAGGTTGCGCAGTTCCCGGATATTACCGGGCCAAGTATGGTTGCGGAGACGGTTTTGCGCCGCCACGGAGAAAGAGCGGTAGGGCAGACCCTGGTGGTTCGGGAACCAGTCAGCGTAGAAGCGAACCAATTCCGGCACGTCTTCCGGCCGGTCGCGCAACGGCGGCACCTCCAGGGGCAGAACGTTGAGCCGATAGTAAAGCTGCTGGAGCGATTCGTCCCTCTTGGCATGCCGCAGCAGATCGGCGCCGGCCGCGGCGACTAGCCGGCAAGTCAGTTCCTCTTTTTCGCCACCGTCCGGGACGAAATGCCCGGATTCAAGGACCTGCTGGATGATGCGGACTGCAGTGGCGGGCAAGGCTTCGAGTTCCGGGATGTACAGCGTTCCGCCACGCGCCCGTTCGAATACGCCGCTGAGTGGCTCGTCACCTCCATGGCTGCCGAGCAGGTATGCGCGACAGTCGTCGGTGGCCAGTTCGAACGGATCCATCGCGACGAATTCACCGGCGCGGCCGCTGCGGTCATGGATGAAGCGGGCCAGGTTCTCGCGACCAGATCCCGGCTCTCCGGTAATCAATGCCGGCAGGTCATGCTGCGCCGCCTGCTCTGCTTTGGCACGCAGGACCTGCATGACGGCGCTGTTGCCCAGCGGCTCACTGGGCGCCGGAAATTGCGACGAAGGCTCCTTGTGCCCCTTGTGACCCGTCTCCAGGGCCCGCCTGACGATTGCCAGCAGGCGCGCCAGTGAGATCGGTTTCTGGACGAAGTCATGGGCGCCCAGACGGGTCGCCTCGATCGCGGTCTCTACGGTTCCGTGACCCGACATCACCACCACGGGGCACTGCATGCCGCCGGATGACCATTCGCGCAGCAGCGTGATACCGTCGACGTCAGGCATCCAGATGTCCAGCAGAACGAGATCAGGCACCTTGCGGGCGTACGCCGCCCGTGCCGACTCGCCGTTCTCGGCCACGCTGACCCGGTAGCCCTCGTCCTCCAGTATTTCCCTTACGAGGTCCCGGATGTCCGGCTCGTCATCAACGACAAGAATGTGTGCCTGGGTCATGGAACTGACAATCTGTTGCGCTGGCGCAACAGCTTACTCCAACCGCTTGGGTCTGCCTAGAGTTGGCGGTCTTCCACCGCCAGGCGGCAGCTCAATGCAACACCCCCTGAATCGCGGGCGGCTTCACGCAGTTTCCGCGTTCAGCGGCAGCAGGATCTCGATCCACGCGCCGCCAGTCTCGCCATTAGCGATGCTGATCCGGCCTTCGTGTTCCGAAACGATTTTCCGGCAAATCGCAAGACCCAGACCACTGCCGTGCTTCTTGCTGGTGACGTAGGGTTCGAACGGATCCCGCAGCACTGCGGATGGGAAACCCGGGCCGTCGTCCCGCATTTCAAGCCGCAGCCAGGATCCGCCCCGGTCTTCGACCACGTGACTCCGGAGGGAGATCGATACGGCTTGACCCTCGCCGGCTTCCTGGGCATTGCGGATCAGGTTGTGCAGCATCTGCCGCAAGCGCCCGCCGTCGGCTGCCAGCCCGGCGGGTCCGGGGCACAGGTCCAGCACGAACTGCAGGTCCGCATCTCCTTGCTGGTAGAGCGCGACCACGTCGCGCAGCAGCTCGTCGAGTTGCAGGGACTCGAGAGTCAGGCGGGGTTCCTGGGCATAGTCACCGAAAGCGTCGACGAGCCTCCCTAGGGCTTCGACCTGCGCGATGATGGTGGCGGACGCCCGCTCCAGCAAGGCACGCTCGTCGGACTCCAGTTTGTCCGCCAGTTTCATGCTCAGACGTTCCGCCGCGAGACGAATGGGAGTCAGCGGATTCTTGACCTCATGCGCCAGTCGTCGTGCGACTTCGGCCCAGGCAGCCTCGCGTTGTGCCTGATTGAGGACAGTCACGTCGTCGAAGACGACCACCTGGCCAAACAGGTTCCCGTTTCCCGGGGGCGCCAGAAGGGGCAGGCGCGTACCGCGCATCAGAAGGACCAGGGGCGACTCGGGACGTGCGAGCCTGATTTCCTGCTGCCACGCTCCCCGCCCGCGACTGGCCTGGGTTCGGATAGTGGCGACGAATGGCGCCAGGAAGGGTGCCATCCCTGAGAGGGATTCGAGACCCTTCCCCTCCGCATCCTGGCTGTCCATCCCTGCGGCGAGGTCGCGAGGCAGGCCCAGTATCTGAACGCACCGCTCGTTGGCCGTGATGATCCGGTTCTCGTGGTCGAGGGTCAGCACGCCCGAGGAAAGATTGGCGAGCACGGTGTGCAGGAACTCGGTCTGTGCCTGGAGTTCCGCGCGGCTCTCTTCCGCCTCCTGGCTGGCTGACCGTAGCGCCTGGGTCATCTGGTTGAACGACTCGACCAGGAAACCGATCTCGTCCCTGGAGCCGGCCGCGACCTCGCGGCCGAAGTCGCCTGCGGCGACCTGCCTCGTGGCCTCGGACAGCATCGACAGGGGCGACACCATGCGCCGCGCTGAACTGAGCGCCAGCAGGATGGCCAGCAGCACGGTCAGCAACAGCACCAGAGACAGGATGAGCAGAAAACTCTGCTTCAGCGATTGGCGCAGGTAACTGACGTTCTGGTAGCGGTAGTATTCCTGCTCGATTGAGCCCGCCAGGGTCGTCACCTCGGGCGGCAAGGGGTATATGGCCTGCAGGAAGCGCCCCGATGCCCCGGGGAATTGGACGGGCATCAGCTGGATCACGCGAATCCGGAGGCTCCCGTCCGCTGTAGGTTCGGCTGCCGCATATTCGCCCCGCTGACGGGCCTGAAGCAGCGCAAAATCGTCCGGGCGCTGCGGTAAACCCGACAAACCGTCGATACTGGCCGTGGCCACCAGCATGCCGTCTGTCTCAAGGACCGACAGCTCCGTTGGGCCGGCCGCCCGGACGCGCTCCAGCAGGGCTTGCCGCAACATCTCGCCTTCTTCCTGCAGGATCGAAAGTTCATCGATGATCTCGCGGGCCTGGTTCCGCACCTCCAGCGTCCGGTTATCCAGGAAGCGTTGTCCCAGGCTCAGCGAGTCCGCCAGCGCCGCTTCCACGCGCACGTCGAACCAGCTGTCGATGGTGCTGGTGAGGAACCAGGCGGAAAAGAAGAACACGATCAGGGCGGGAGGCAGAGACAGCGCCAGGAAGTGGCGCACCCAGCGCACAGACAGACGGGCTCCGGGGGTGCCTGAACGGACATGGCGCAGCAGGGTGAGCAGGCGATAGGCGATACTCCAGAGCAGGATACCGACTGCCAGCAGCGTGACCAGCAGCACCCGGAGGTACTGATCGCCAAGCAGATAATCGGATGCTTCGCCAGTATCCCGCTGCACGCCGCCAACCAGCAGCAGGGCGATCAGCAATGCGGTCAGGAGGGCCACCAGGGGCAGCGTCCGGAACAGCAGCCTGCGGGTTCGCTTGCGGCTCTTTACCCTCGAATCGGCCATGCCATCAGGCCTCGGGCGCGACGGTCAGGGTTCTGGAGCTCCAGGCGGAGGCGTGCCGCCAGGCCGGGTCGAACAATGCGGGCAGCCGCATGGGCGGCGGCATCTCCCCGGTGTCGAGCCGGCTGCGCACCCTGACCTCGTATTCACCGGTGGCAAGCGGACCCGTCTCCATCACGAGGGTCCCCCGGGACAACCTGCCCAGGACATGCCGCAATCGCGGATAGGTGGCCACGCCGCCGGGCCCAGGCCCGGATACCCGGTAGTGCTCGCTCAGCGGGAGGAAACTGATTTCGTGGCGCTGGGTGGCGGATGCCAGGCGGGTGCGGCTGGCGGCGTCCCGCAGCACGACCTCGGACTCGATCGTCAGCGGCACGCCGTGCCTCAGGGCATCGCGTGCCTGTGGACTCAGGCTCAGCCGCTGCTCCCAGGTCACTTCGAGCCGATGATCGGCCCGCAGCAGCGACAGGCCTTCGACCTCGAAGCGTCCATCCGCTCCGGATCCCGAGCAGGCTCCGAGCGCTGTCAGCAGGGCCAGCAGTGCGCCGCGCAGCAGGTCAGGTCCGGAGCAGCCGCGCATAGTAAAATCCATCCATCTCCAGCTCGCCCGGAAGGATCTGCCGGCCGGCGCCGGACGGACGACCCCATGGAACATCCAGGGCGCTCACTTCCGCATCCGGGTGCTGCTGGCGGAAGTGATCGATTTGTCTGCAGTTTTCATCTTTGAGCACCGAGCACGTGGCGTAAAGAAGGATACCGCCCGTATCCAGCAGTGGCCAGAGCCGCTCCAGCAGGAGTGCCTGGATCGCCACGGCCTCGGTAAGCTGCTCTGGCGTACGCAGCCATTTGATTTCCGGGTGCCGGCGTATGATGCCGGTCGCCGTGCACGGCACATCGAGCAGGATGCGCTGATAAGGTTCGCCATCCCACCACGCGTCCGGATCGGTCGCGTCCGCGGTGAGCAGACTCAGCCCGGGGTGATCCCTGAAACCGAGTCGATCCAGATTCCCGGCAACCTGCTCCAGCCTCTGCGGATTTCGGTCCAGAGCGGTCAGGGTAACGTGCGGCGCGGTTTCCAGAATATGGCCGGTTTTGCCGCCCGGTGCGGCGCAGGCATCGAGCACACGAAGTCCTGCCTGCAGGTCCAGCAGACCAGCCGCAAGCTGAGCCGCGGGGTCCTGCACCGAGGCCATGCCCTCGGCGAAGCCCGGAATCCGGTCGACCGCGGCCGCTGGCGTCAGCCTGGCGGCAGTGGGCACGACGGCATGGTCTTCGACGGTGAAACCCCGCTCTTCGAGCCCGAGCCGCACAGCCCCCGCGTCCCGGTCACGGCGCAGCCGCAACCAGAGCGGCGCGGCCTCGTTGTTGGCCCGCACGATGGCAGGCCACTCTTCCGGCCAGTCCTCGCGCAGCCTGTCGAGCAGCCATCCGGGATGCGCAAGTCCGGCATCCGACTGCTCGACCCTGCTCAGCCACTCCTCCCGCTCCCGCTGGAACCTGCGCAGCACTGCGTTGATCAGGCCGACGGCCCATTCCTTGCCGAGCAACCGCGCACATTCAGCGGATTCATGGACCGCGGCATGCGCGCCACGCGAATCATGCCAGAGCTGGAACAAACCGACCAGGATCAAACGCCGGATGTCACCGTCTTTCCGTTTCAACGGCCGTTGCAGCAATTGATCGGCAATCCACTCGAGCGCGCTGAGCCAGCGCAGCACACCGTAAGCCAGGTGCAGGGCGAAGGCCCGGTCACGGAGATCCGCTGGCAGGGATTCTGCCGCGGGCGAATCCGCCGCGTCGGAGAGGTTGAAGCCCCGATCGAGGACACCGCTCAGTATCTGCAGGGCAGCGAGGCGGGCGTTGTCCCCCGCGCGACGAATCACGGCTTCCCGTCCAGCTGTTCGGGAAGCTGATAGGCATTGAGGAAGTCAGCCGCGGACATGCGCCGCCGA
>JBFFUJ010000167.1:0-5737 GCA_041571375.1 Lysobacterales bacterium
CGCCTGCAACGCCTGCAGGCGCTCGCCCAGGCCGCCGGTTTGCCTCTGACCGCCTGTGGTGACGTGCAGATGCATCACCGCTCCCGGCGCATGCTGCACGCTGTACTGTCGGCTATCCGCCATGGCTGCACGGTGGCGGAATTGGGTTACCGCGCCCTGCCCTCCGGGGAGCGTCACCTGCGTTCCCGCGAACGCCTGACCCGACTGTTCCCGGCCGCTTGGCTCGAGGCCAGCGCGGCCATCGCCGCGCGTTGCCATTTCCGCCTGGAGAATCTGCGCTACCGCTACCCGCGCGAAGTGGTGCCCGCCGGCATGAGCCCGATCGGACATCTGCGGGAACTGACCGAGGCCGGCATCCGCGAACGCTGGGGAGGCCGGGGTCAGAGTAAAGTGCCAGAGTGCTCTACGCTGACACTTTACTCTGACCCCATTTCTCCCGCTCTGCGCGCCCAGATCGAGAAAGAGCTGGAGCTGATAGAGGAGTTGCATTACGAGCCCTATTTTCTGACCGTCTACGATATCGTCCGCTTCGCCCGGAGCCGGGGCATCCTGTGCCAGGGCCGGGGGTCGGCCGCCAATTCGGCTGTCTGTTACTGCCTGGGCATCACCGAGGTCGATCCGGCGCGCATGAGCATGCTGTTTGAGCGCTTCATCTCGCGTGAACGCAACGAACCGCCGGACATCGACGTCGATTTCGAGCACGAGCGCCGCGAGGAGGTGATCCAGTACATTTACCGTAAGTACGGGCGTGACCGCGCGGCCCTGGCCGCCACGGTGATCACTTACCGCCCACGCAGCGCGATCCGGGACGCCGGCAAGGCATTGGGATTTTCTCTCGCACAGGTCGACCAGTTGGCGCGCAATACGGCCTGGTGGGACAACCCCGAGGGGTTCACACAACGCATACGCCAGCAGGGCTTCGACCTCGACAACCTGAAAATCCGGCAACTGGTACACCTGGTGCAGAGCCTCGTCGGCTTTCCGCGGCACCTGTCCCAGCACGTCGGGGGCTTCGTCATTTCGGAAACTCCGCTGGCCGCCCTGGTGCCGGTGGAAAACGCCGCCATGGCCGACCGCACCGTCATCCAGTGGGACAAGGAAGACCTGGAAACCCTCGGGATGCTCAAGGTCGACTGCCTGGCGCTGGGCATGCTGACAGTGATCCATCGCTGCCTGGACCTGATTCGCGGCCAGAAAAGGGGTCAGGTTCATTTTAATTCGAAAAATGAACCTGACCCCTTTTTTGTGACACTGTGCTCTGACCCTACCCTCGCCAACATCCCACCCGAAGACCCTGAAACCTATGCGATGATCCAGCGGGCCGATACCGTCGGCGTGTTCCAGATCGAGTCGCGTGCGCAAATGGCCATGCTGCCGCGCCTCAAACCAGCCTGCTTTTACGACCTGGTGATCGAGGTCGCCATCGTGCGGCCCGGCCCGATCCAGGGGAACATGGTGCATCCTTACCTGCAGCGGCGTCGGGGCAGTGAACCGGTCGAATACCCCTCGGACGAACTGCAGGCCGTACTGGAACGCACCCTGGGGGTGCCGATTTTCCAGGAACAGGTCATGCAGATCGCCATGGTTGCAGCCGGCTTCAGCGGCTCGGAGGCCGACGTGCTGCGCCGCTCGATGGCGGCCTGGGCGCGCCGTGGCGGCATGGAGCACATGCACCGGCGCCTGGTGGATGGCATGCTGGAGCGCGGCTACAGCGAACGATTCGCCGAGCAGATCTTCCAGCAGATCCGGGGCTTCGGCGAATACGGTTTTCCCGAATCCCATGCCGCCAGCTTCGCCCTGTTGGTTTACGTCTCGGCCTGGCTGAAATGCCATCACCCCGCCGCCTTCACCTGTGCCCTGCTCAACGCACAGCCCATGGGTTTTTACCAGCCGGCACAACTGGTACAGGATGCGCAAAAGCACGGCGTGAAGGCATTGCCAGTCGACGTGCGTCACAGCCACTGGGACTGCACCCTGGAGAATACAAAGGGGACGGGGCAAATTAATTTCAAAAAATTCGCCCCGCCCCCTTTTTTGCGGCCCTCGCTACGGCTTGGTTTGCGCATGGTCAAGGGGCTGCGCGAGGACAGCGCGCGGCGCATCGAGCGGGCCCGCAGTGCCCGCCCGTTCAGCGATGTGCAGGACCTGGCCACACGGGCCCGGCTCGACCGCCATGACCTGGGCGTACTGGCCGAAGCCGCCGCACTGCGCGGGCTGGCGGGGCACCGGCATCGCGCCCGCTGGGAAATCGCTGCCGTGGAGAAAAGGGGTCAGAGTAAAGTGCCGGAGCACTCCGCTCTGGCGCTTTACTCTGACCCCGAAGCTGACCCTTCGGAAGCGGTTTCCATCCGCCCCCCCTCACAGACAGACGACACCCGGGCCGATTTTGCCAGCACCGGCCTGACCCTCGGCCCCCATCCGGTCGCGCTGATCCGCAGCATACTGAAGCGTCGCAGGGTCCTGCCGGCCCGCGATCTCCGTCGACAACCCCATGGCCGCCGCGTGCGCGCCTGCGGCCTGGTCACGCTGCGCCAGCGCCCCCTGACCGCCAGCGGTACCGTGTTCCTGACCCTCGAAGATGAAACCGGCTGTGTCAACGTGGTGATCTGGCGGCGCCTGTTCGAAAAACAGCGCAGCGACATCCTCAGCGCCTCGTTGCTGGCGGTGGACGGCGTACTGGAGAGCGATGGTGACGTCCAGCACCTGATCGCCAGTCGGGTATACGACTTCAGCCCGCTGACTGGCGGTTTGCAGAGCAAGTCACGGGATTTCTGCTGAGCGCCGGGTTCCGGGCAGAGTGTCCTGATCAGAGCGGCCAGAAATACAGCAAGGCGGGGATCGCCACGATGACGACCATGATTTCCATCGGCAGGCCGAGGCGCCAGTAGTCCGAGAAACGGAAACCACCCGGACCGAGGATCAGGGTGTTGTTCTGGTGGCCTATCGGCGTCAGGAACGCGCAGGAGGCACCGATCGCCACGGCCATAAGGAAGGCATCCGCACTGCTGCCCAGCTGCGCGGCCGCGCTGAGAGCTATCGGGCACATCACCGCCGCCGTCGCCGCGTTGTTCATGAAGTCGGACAAGGTCATGGTGACCACCAGGATGACGAGCAGCGCGACAACCGGCCGACCCTGCACCACGGTCTCGAGCAGGCTGCTGGCCAGCAGGTCCGCGGCACCGGTCCGCTCCATCGCGAGGGCCAACGGAATCAGGGATCCCAGCAGAATGATGACCGGCCAGTCGACTGCCTCGTACAGACGGCGCAGCGGAACCACGCGCAACGCCATGAATGCCACCACCCCGGCGGCAAAGGATATCGCAGCGGGCACCAGGCCAAACGCGGCACCGGCAATGGCCAGCGCCATGATGACGGACGCCAGCAATGCACGGCGCCGGTTCGGGATGCTGATCGAACGCGCCGCCAGGGGCACGCAGCCGAACTCGCTGGCAAAACCGGCCAGGGCATCCGGCTCGCCCTGCAGCAGCAGAACGTCGCCCGCCTGTATCTGGGTCGACCGCAGTCGCTTGATCGTCTGCCGTCCGCGGCGGGAGATCGCCAGCAGGTTCAGACCGAAGCGGCTCCGCAATTGCGCCGACTGCGAGGATCGCCCGATCAGCAGGGAATTGGGCATCACGGCAAGCTCCTGCAGCACGACTTCTTCCGGCTGACGCTCTTTCTTTTCCGCCTCATCCGCCGTTGCGTCCTCCTGCTCCGAGCCCTCCCCGGAGCCTCGCGGCCCGTCCGTCGACTCGCCTGTCCCCGGGTGTTCGAGCACCAGACCCAGGCTGGAAAAGACCGAGGACAGGGCCTCCGGCTCGGCCTCGATGATGAGCACATCCCCGCCCTGCAGCACCCGCCGGGGATTGGGCGCCATCACCCTGAAGCTGTTGCGGACCATGCCCACGATCTGCGCGTCCGCATCCTGCAGCACGTCCTCCACTTCCCTGATGGTCTTCCCCGCGGCCTTGGCACCGTCCCGGATGCGCGCCTCCGTGAGATAGGTGCCGGTCTCGAAACCACCCGCCCCGCGTCGCTCCCGCCGAGGCACGATGCGCCAACCGGCCAACGCGATGAACAGAAGGCCGGTGGCCGCGACGGCCAGACCGACCGGCGTGAAATCGAACATGCCGAAGCTGGCATTGGCCGACTGCTCACGGAAACCGGACACGATGAGATTCGGCGGGGTGCCGATCAGCGTGGTCATCCCGCCGAGGATGGTCCCGAACGACAGCGGCATCAGAACCCTGCCGGGTGTCAAATCCAGCCTGCCCGCCAGTTGGATCCCCAGTGGCATCAGCAGGGCCATGGCGCCCACGTTGTTCATGAATGCCGACAGAAAAGCCCCGACGCCGGTGATGGCCGCGATGGTGAGAACCGGTCCGCCGGATTTCGGAAGCAGTTTCTGCGCCAGCGTGTCGACTGCGCCGGTGGACTGCAGGCCCCAGCTCAGGATCAGCACACAGGCCACCGTGATGACCGCCGGGTGTCCAAAGCCCGCAAAGGCCTGGGCTGAAGGCACCAGGCCCAGCATGACCCCGGCCAGCAGGGCGCCCAACGCGACCACGTCATGACGCCACCGGCCCCAAAGGAACAGCCCTACGGTCAGCGCGAGTAGGCCAATGATCTGATACTGCTCGACGGTCACGGCGGGCGAATGCAGCGGTGTGGACTGCGGTCAAGCATAGCGCAGCGCCCCGGGCGGGTCATGCCCCCCGCAAGGCGCTGCGCTCATCGTCAGTTACCGGATCCGCGCACAGGCCCGCGGAATGCCGGCGTGCGGAGTGGCCAGGTCAGGCCACCATGCTGCGTAACATCCAGGCGTTCTTCTCGTGCACCTGCATCCGCTGCGTCAGGAGATCGGCGGTCGGTTCATCATTGGCCGCGTCCGCGGCGTCGATCACGGAGCGCGCGGTGCGGGCGACCGTCTCCTGGCCGATCAACAACTGGCGGATCATGTCCTCCGCGCTCGGCACCGCTTCCTCTTCCTCGATCGAGGTCAACTGGCCATAGGCGCGGTACGAGCCCGGCGCCGGTTCACCCAGCGCCCGGATGCGCTCGGCTATCTCGTCGATGGCCGCTGCCAGCTCGGTGTACTGCTCCTCGAACATCTGGTGCAAGGTACTGAACAGCGGGCCCTCCACGTTCCAGTGATAGTTGTGCGTTTTCAGGTATAGCGTGTAGCTGTCGGCCAGCAGGCGCGAAAGACCTTCGGCGATAACCTTGCGGTCCTGCGCTTCGATGCCGATGTTCATCTCTTTGCTCATGTCAAACCTCCTGGTAATTAAGCTTATGTGCAATGGAATTTACGGGACCGTGGCGGCGCTCAGGCGCCCGCCATGGGCTGCGGCGCCAGATCGACCCGCTCCCAGCGGGCCCACGCCCGCTCGTGGAGATGGTATGCCACGGTATTCAGGGCCGGCTCGATCAACGCCAGCGCCCCACCGACCAGCACGCTGCCGGTCAGCAGGTACCCCAGTGAAAAGGCGACCGTGAAATGCACAGCCGCGAACGAAAGCGTCTTCTTCATCACCGGACTCCTCATATTTCCTGTCCGTTACTTAATGTAAGGGCATCACTTGTATAAATAAAATTGAATTAAATGATATTTTCCATAGTTAAAAACTATACAATGCCGGGCGCGACGCGATCCGCACGATGTCTGCAGGGCGAGGGAAGTCACGAGGCTTGAGCGAGGCTGCCGAAGAGCCGATACTGGAACGGCGCATCCAGCGAG
>JBFFUJ010000168.1:0-5713 GCA_041571375.1 Lysobacterales bacterium
GCCTCGGTGGTTGCCGAGCTGCGTCCGGTGGTCGATCATTGGTATTGCGCCGCCCTGTACGGCAGTCGCGGACAGACCTCCTCGGAGCTGGCCGCCCGTGTTCGCGCGGTGGCTACTGACGCACCCATCGAAACCCATGAATCGGTCGAGAAAGCGCTGCAGGTAGCGCTGGCTGAAGCCGGGCCAGGTGAGGGTATTCTGGTTTTCGGTTCGTTTCTGACCGCCGCCGCGGCCGGACGCTATTGGGGGGTTCGGCGGTCCGATCCGCCGCCGGGGGCCGCCACGACAAGCAACAGCTGATGCTGCTAGAATCGGACTTCCGATTCCGCCGTCAGGACGCCTCGATCCATGGATATCGCGCTCACGCAACGACTGGTCGGCGCCGTCGTGCTCATTGCCCTTGCGGTCGTCGTCCTGCCGATGCTGCTGGGCGGGCGGCCCGATGACGGCGAGACGGAGGCGCAGAAGATCGAACTGCCTCCGCAGCCCGAAGAACTGAATTTCCAGACCCGCCGATACCCGCTGGGTGAGGCGCGAAAGGTGCCGCAAGAGCCGGGGGATGAGTCGGCCACCGGGGCCATACCCCTGCCCCAGCCCCTCCCGGAACCTGACGCTCAGACTGACCCGCGCGCCGTGACGCATGTCGAAATCGAATCCCGGCAGGTCGGGGACGCGCTCGAAGCCGGTGGTTCGCCCGAACCTCCCGCCGAAGCAACCGATCCCGAGGGTGGCGACGCGGCAGCCCCGATGACGGCACCGCAAGCCCCACCGGGCGGACGCTACGTGGTGCAGGTTGCGAGCTTCGGTTCGATCGCCAACGCCAATCGCCTGGCCGAGAGCCTGCAGGGCCAGGGCTACGGCGTCCTGTCCGATACGGTGAGCTCGGACGTCGGAACCTTGCACCGTGTTCGGGTCGGTCCCTATCCGACCGAAGCTGAAGCCAATGCAGCCGTGGCCCGTTTGCGGCAGCAGGTCAGTGACGTCAAGCCCAGGGTGGTCGACCTGAAGCCTGACCTGACAGCGCAGGTGACCACGCCGTCGGACCCGCTGGTGCGCTGGGTGGTGCAGCTTGGCAGCTTCTCCAGCGTCGCCAATGCCGACAATCTGGTCGAGAGGGTTCGCGCCGAAGGGCTGAGCGCTTACCGCGAGGCGGTCAGCACCGCGGGTTCCTCCATTTATCGCGTTCGTGTCGGTCCTTTCGTCGAGCGCGAGGAAGCCATCCGGGTCGGCGGGCAGATCAGGGAACGCCTGTCCGTGGATGGTGTGGTCATGAGTGCGGACTGAATGACCTGGCCCGATTACGCCATACTTGCCGTAATCGCCATCTCCATCCTGGTCGGTGTCCTGCGCGGCTTCATCAAGGAAGCCTTTTCCCTGTTGGTGTGGGCCGCGGCTTTCGTGGTGGCCTACCATTTTGGCGGTGACGTGGCCGACATGATGGAGGATTCGGTCAGCTTGCCCTCGGCACGAATGGCGATGGGGTTCGCCGGGCTGTTTATTGCCGTGCTCCTGGTGGGAGGGTTGCTCAACTACCTGCTCGGACGGCTCGTGGAAAGCACCGGGCTGAGCGGAACCGATCGTCTGCTCGGCGGGGTTTTCGGCGCTGCCCGTGGCCTGGCCCTGGTGCTGCTCGCGCTGCTCGTGGCCGGGCTGACGCCGATTCCGCAGGATCCCTGGTGGCAGCAGTCACGGACGATTGCGCGCCTGATGCCGCTGGTCGACTGGGCTGACTCCTACCTCCCGGAATCCGTTGCCGAACATCTGCAATTCGAGCCTGATGCCGAGCCGGAAGAGGAAGCGCAAGAGGAGGCGGCCGGAGAAGCGCCGTTGGGCGAGGCCTGATGGCGGTGGGGTCCGGCAAGGATGGCGCCGGCGCGGTGGGGCAAAACGGGCGTGACCGGTCTTCAGGCGTGTTAGAATTCCGCGCGAGCGACACGCAGCGGCCACTACCGGGGCATTCGACATGTGCGGAATCGTAGGAATAGTCGGCAAAAGTGCTGCTGCACCCCTGCTTTACGACGCGCTGACGATGCTGCAGCATCGCGGTCAGGACGCGGCCGGCATTGCGACCCTCAATGGCTATCAGATCCAGCTGCACAAAGGCAACGGACTGGTGAGGGATGTATTCGAGCCGGCACACATGGCCGCGCTGACCGGTCGCGTGGGCATTGGCCATGTTCGTTATCCGACCGCCGGCCTCGAGGATTCCGCTGAGGCTCAGCCGTTCTATGTCAATTCACCCTATGGCATTGCGCTGGCGCACAACGGCAACCTGATCAACACCGAGGAACTGACCCAGGAGCTGTTCGATACCGACCGAAGACATCTGAACACGCGGTCTGATTCGGAGGTGTTGCTCAACGTCCTGGCTCACGAGATACAGCGGCAAAAAGCCGCGCGGCTCAGCCCAGCGAATATTTTCGAGGCGGTCGACGGTGTCTACCGGCGCTGCAGCGGCGCGTTTTCGACCATCGCGCTGATCTGTGGTCACGGCATGCTGGGTTTCCGCGATCCGCACGGTATCCGGCCCATGGTGCTCGGCAGCCGCGAGACCGAGCGAGGCAAGGAGTATGCACTGGCCTCTGAAAGCGTGGCGCTGGACGTGCTCGGCTTCGAGCTGGAGCGCGATATCGGGCCCGGGGAATCCGTGTTCATCACCCTTGATGGCAAGCTGCACACGCATGTCAGCCCGCGGCGCGGGGATTTGACGCCCTGTATTTTTGAATTCGTGTATTTTGCGCGGCCCGATTCCATGCTGGATGATATTTCGGTGTACAAGGCCCGCCTGCGCATGGGCCAGGCACTGGCCCGCAAAATACTGCGTGAGCGCCCCGACCACGATATCGACGTGGTGATTCCGGTGCCGGATACGAGCCGTACCGCGGCGCTGCCGCTGGCTTTCGACCTGGATGTCAAATACCGCGAAGGGTTCATCAAGAACCGCTACATCGGCCGGACCTTCAT
Organism: Lysobacterales bacterium; assembly: GCA_041571375.1. Taxonomy (GTDB): domain Bacteria; phylum Pseudomonadota; class Gammaproteobacteria; order Xanthomonadales; family SZUA-36; genus CALKKN01. The sequence goes on from JBFFUJ010000168.1 coordinate 2,965, forward strand.
CATGCCCGGCCAAAAAACCCGCAAAAAATCCGTGCGGCAGAAACTCAACGCGATCGATCTGGAGTTCCGGCGCAAGAACGTGCTGATCGTCGACGATTCCATCGTGCGCGGGACGACGTCCAAGCAGATCATCCAGATGGCGCGGGAAGCGGGGGCGCGCAAGGTCTATTTTGCGTCCGCCTCACCGCCGGTCCGTTACCCCAATATCTACGGCATCGACATGCCGGCGCCCGCCGAGCTGATCGCCAGCGGCCGGGAAATCCGGGAAATCGAGCGCGAACTGGGCGCGGACTGGCTGATTTATCAGGAACTGTCCGATTTGATCGAGGCCTGCCGCGAGGGTAACGAGCGGATCGAGCGGTTCGACACGTCCTGCTTTTCCGGCGAGTACATCACGGGCGTTCAGGACGGTTACCTCGAAAAACTGCAGCTACAGCGCTCCGATCAGGCCAAGAGCAGGCGGCGGCTGCAGAGCAGCGTGCAGCTGGCCAGCTGACCACCGAAGGATTCGAAAGTACCGTATCAGCGGCGCTGCTTTCGCCAGCAGTCGACGATGTGCTCGACGTCGGCTTCCGCTGGGCCGCGGGCCCACATCTCGGCGTATTCGATATCCTGCGCGTTCGGAGGAGGATCGGGCATCGTGACCCGGAACCGGACCGGCATGGGTACCCCTTCTCCGGCCGCAATCGCCTCGCCCTGTGCCAGCGAGGTCAATGCCTCGAGGATGCCCCGCGCGGAGTCCGGCACCAGCGACCGCACGTAATCCTGGTCGTCGGGATTTGTGATGCGCAGGCAGACGAACGTACTGCACTGTGACAGCACGGTTTCGGACAGCTCGTTGGGACGCTGGCTGACGACGCACAGGCCGACAGCGTACTTGCGCCCTGCCTTGGCAATGCGCTCAAAACTGCGGCGGGTTCCATGGTGCCCCGTCACCCCGGAGCTCGCGCGTGGAATGTAGGAGTGTGCCTCCTCGGCGACGACGAATATGGGGAACTCGCGACACTTCGGGTTCCAGTAATTGAACTCGAAGGCGAGGCGTCCGATCTGTGCCGTTACGGTAGGATGAACGTCAAAGGGAACTGAACTGAGATCCAGGACCGTGACCTTGGCCCGCTCCTCGCCGAGGCCGACGAAGTCCCGCATCAGGCCGGCAAGCGACTCGGACGAGTTTCGTTTCTGGGGCCGCAGCAGGAAGTCGTAGCGGGTGTCGTTCAGGCGGCTCTGCAACTTGACCAGCAGTTGGTCGAATTTCCCGGTCAAGGCCGTTTTCGACTTGCCGAAGTCCACAGTTGTCTCGTTGGCCAGCTTGAGGCGTTCGAACAGCGTTTCCAGAGGGAAATAGACCGGCGAGTCCACCGTCAGGTGGCCCAGATCGAGGTGTTCGTTGGCCTCGCGCTTCAGTTCCAGCAGGCTCCCCCGGAGGAATGCGATCTGCACCGATGCATTGGGGTCGTCGGGGTCGATGAGCAGTTCGATGAGTTCTGCGTAGGTCAGGAGCCAGTAGGGGATTTCCAGGTCGCTCGCCTTGATGCAGCGCACCTTGTCGGCGGGGAAGGGGGGCGAAGTGGACGGATCCCATTCCTTGGTGCCGTATTCACCGTGCAGGTCGAGAATGATGATGTGCGCGTTCGGCATGGCCTTCAGGGTGGACTGCACGAAACTGGTGACCGACCAGGACTTGCCGGCGCCGGACTGCCCGAGTATGGCCGCATGACGCCCGAAGAAGGCGTCCGGATCGATGAACACGTCGACCGACTCGAATGCGCTGAGTTTGCCCACTTTGAAATTGGCGGCGCTGTACTTCGCAAACAGCAGCGACAAGGTCGTGGCGGGGATCAGGTGCAATTCGGCGCCCGTCGTCGGGAAGTGCGCCACGCCGCGCGAAAAGCCGCCCTTTGCGCTCATTTCGCCGAGCGGGTTCACGCGCAACATGCGCACGAGTTGCCCCTCCGCGTCCAGCTCCTGCCACATGCCTTCGACGATGACCAGCACGTAGATGCCCGATTGCCGGACCATCAGATAGGAGCCGATCTGCCCGATCCGGATGGTATCGCCCTCGACCGTCAGTTCGGGCACGAAGCCGTCTTCCTCGGAGATCAACTGGGCGACGAATTCCGCACCGTTGGACTCCACGATGTGGCCGAGCAAGGTGTTCTTTTCGCTAATCATGATACATCCCTGTCAATAGATTGAATAAAGCTATGATAAATAGACTGTTTTGTAAAGCTACAAATGCGGATCGAGGCATTCACTCCAGTTCTGCCAGAGCCGATTCGACATCGAGCCGCTCCATCGCATCGAGTGGCTCGGTTTCGGCCGCTTCATTGTACAGTTCGGATACGTCGTCCAGACGACTGTCCCCGTAAAGCAGGTACAGGCCATTGCCGAACTCGATGCGGGCAATCGGCGCCCTCGGAGTCAGATCCAGGGCGGTGCGGAAATGCTCCAGCGCTGCGCGCTCGCTCGCACCGTAGGTCATGCCGCCGATCAGCTTGCCGACTTTGTCGATGATCTCCGCATGGTACATGCCGAGTGCCGTGTGTGCCTCGGCGTGCTTCGGCTGTATGCGCAGCGCCTCCTTGAGACTGTGGAGGATCTTGCCGCCGACACCCTGTCGCAGCGCCTTGACCACGGAAATGGCCTGGCTGTAGCGACCCAGGTTGAAGGCATGGAAGTAGTGGCTGTTGGCATCCTCCGGAAAGGCATCGATGGCGCGTTCAGCCCGCCGGATCGCCGCCTTGAAAAA
>JBFFUJ010000169.1:0-5707 GCA_041571375.1 Lysobacterales bacterium
AGACGTACGGCGGGACGGCTTGCTGCCCTCGGCGGTGCCACGCTGTTGACGGCCATGTGGACGATGCCCGGCGGAGCCCAGGTCCATGACGATCGAGGCTGGAGCTCGCCGCGCTTCGTCATCGGAGGCGACTTCAAGGTGGCCGGGGGCATGGAACTGGCCTTTCCGACGCCTTTCGCCGCCGGGGCCGGGACGCGCATTGCGCTGTTCGTGGACACCGGCTACGTATACGAGAATATCGATGCCTTCGAGGCCGACAAGCTGAGGGGCTCGTTCGGACTTTCGGTCACCTGGGAGGCGCCGATCGGCCCGATCGTGATCTCTTACGCATTCCCCTTTCGCGACCGCCCGGGAGACCGCACCGAGGACCTCCAGTTCTCCTTCGGCACGACCTTCTAGCACGCCAGAATTTGCTAGAAAATCGGCCTGTTGCGTGTACAATACGGAATATGCGTCATTGCGTCCGCACATTGTGGGGGATTTTGCTCGGCCTGACGATTCTGGCGTCGGCCGAGGCGCAGCAGTTGCGCATCGGCTACGTGGACATGAAGCAGGTGCTGGACAATGCGCCCCAGGTCCTGGCCGGACGTGAGCGGCTGGACCAGGAATTCCGGGCCCGCAACGACACGATCGAGCTGGACGAGATGCGGGCCGGCGCGCTGGAAGTTCGCCTGCAGCAAGGCGACATGACGGACGACAGCCGGCTGCTCGCCGAGCGGGAACTGCGCGATCTGCGACGCAGCGTCCAGCGGCGCAAGGAGGACCTGCGCGACGAACTCTCCTTCCGCCGCACCGAAGAGGTCCAGAGCCTCGAAGCCGAAATCAACCTCGCGGTCGAGGAAATCGCCCAACGCAATGGATTCGACCTCATCATTTCCAGCCCCGTGGTGTACGCCAGCCCTGCCCTGGACATCACCGACCTGATCCTCGAACAGCTGGAAATCGAATTCGCTGCCGACCAGCTGGAACTCGACACGCCCTGAAGCCTTCCCGCAACGGATGCCCCCTGGACAGAATAGCCCGCTTTTCCGCCTGTCGGAGTTGAGCGCACGCTTCGAGCTGGAGTTGCGCGGCGATCCCGAGCACCAGATCGACAGCGTCGGCACGCTTGCGGAAGCCGCTGCGAACCAGGTGACTTTCCTGGCCAATGCGGCCTATCGCAAACAGTTGCCCGGAACCCGCGCCGGCGCGGTCATTCTCCGGGAATCCGACGCTGCGGACTGCCCGGGCAACTGCCTGGTCGCAGCCGACCCCTATCTCGCTTATGCCCGCGTGGCCACACTGTTCGATCCGCGGCCGGCTGCCCCGCCGGGGATTCATCCATCGGCCGTCATCGCGGATTCGGCCCAAATCGGCGACGCGGTCAGCATCGGCCCCCAGGTGGTGATCGGTGACGGCTGCTCCATAGGCAACGGCTGCACCATCGGTCCCGGTTGCGTCCTGGAAGCGGCGTGCACGCTCGGGGAGGGGTGCCATCTGCACGCCAACGTGTCCCTGGGCCACGGAGTGCGCCTGGGGCAGCGGGTCCGCATCCATCCCGGGGCCGTGATCGGCGCCGACGGCTTCGGCATCGCCTTCGCGGGTGATCACTGGGAAAAAGTCCCGCAACTCGGCTCCGTGGTGATCGGCGACGACTGCGAGGTGGGCGCCAACACCTGCATCGACCGCGGGGCGGTGGGTGACACGGTGCTGGAAGAGGATGTGCGCCTGGACAACCTCTGCCAGATCGCCCACAACGTTCGTGTCGGGGCCCATACCGCGATGGCCGGCGCCAGTGGGGTGGCCGGCAGCACCCGGGTGGGCCGCTATTGCCTGATCGGCGGCAGCGTCGGCATCGCGGGCCACATCGAAATCGCCGACCGTACGACCGTGGGCGCCGGCAGCGATGTCTTCGAATCGATCACCGAGCCGGGGCAGACCTGGTCGACCTATCTGCCGGCCCAGCCGCTGCGCGACTGGCAACGCAACCTGGCGCGACTCCGCAGGCTCGACGAGCTGGCGCGAAAAGTCCAGAATCTGACGCGACAACTGGAGAACAAGCAAAAAGATGACTAAGAACATACTGCCCGGGCCGGTCGAAGCCAGCGACATCGAGAAATACCTGCCGCACCGCTACCCGTTCCTGCTGATCGACCGTGTCATCTCCATGGAGGTCGAGCCGGAAAAGAAGCTGGTCGCGCTGAAGAACGTGTCCAAGAACGAACACTTCTTCGAGGGGCACTTTCCGGGCAATCCGGTCATGCCTGGCGTACTGATTGTCGAATCCATGGCACAGGCAGCCGGGATGCTCGCCAACCTCGACGCCGAATTACAGGGCAAGAGGGGAGAACTCTACTACCTGGTCAAGGTCGACAAGGCACGGTTCAGCAAGACCGTCATCCCGGGTGACCAACTGGTGCTGGAAGTCGTGCAGAAGCGGATCCTGCGCCGGATGGGATTTTACGAATGCCAGGCTTCGGTGGACGGCCAGCGGGTCGCCAGCTGCGAGCTGCTCTGCGCGGGCCGCTGAAGCATGAGCCGAATCCACCCCTCCGCCCTGATCGACCCGGCTGCCCAGCTGGCGGACGATGTCGAAGTCGGCGCGTTCAGCATCATCGGTCCCAGGGTCACGATCGGGCCGGGCTGCCGGATCGGACCCCATGTCGTCGTGACCGGACGCACCACCATGGGACGGAACAACCGCATCTTCCAGTTCGCATCGATCGGCGAGGAGCCGCAGGACAAGAAATATGCGGGCGAGGACACCGAGCTGATCATCGGCGACGACAATACGATTCGCGAGCTCTGCACCTTCAGCCGCGGCACGGTCCAGGGCGGGGGCAAGACAGTGATCGGCAGCGACAACTGGATCATGGCCTGCGTCCACATCGCGCATGACTGCATCCTGGGGGATCACATTATCATGGCCAACAACGCCTCCCTGGCCGGGCACGTCACGGTCGGGAACTGGGCCATCCTGTCCGGCTACTCGTTGATCCACCAGTTCTGTAATGTGGGTGAGCACAGCTTCACCTCATTTGCCAGCCACGTGAACCAGAGCATCCCGCCCTACGTGACCGTGGCGGGAGAGAAGGCCCGGGCCAAGGGCGTAAATACCGAGGGGCTGAAACGGCGCGGCTACAGTCAGGAGCAGATCCAGCAAGTCCGCCGTGCTTACAGGGTTCTCTACCGCTCGGGTCTGCCGCTCGAGGAGGCCAAGGCACAACTGCAGGAAATGGCCGACGGGCATGACGAGATCAAACCACTGGTGGATTTCCTCGAGACCACGCAGAAGAGCTTCATCCGCTGAGCGGGCCGACCACGCCCCAGATGAACGACCGCACGCCTGTCATCGCCCTGGTCGCCGGTGAAGCCTCCGGTGACCAGCTGGGTGCCGGGCTGATCGAGAAATTGCGCGGGCTTTACCCGGGCGCCCGTTTCGTGGGGGTCGCCGGCAGCCAGATGCAGGCGGCCGGCATGGAGGCGTGGTGGGACTCTGAGGAACTGGCGGTGATGGGCCTGTTCGAGGTGCTGTCTCATTTCCCGCGCCTGCTGAAATTGCGGTCCGCGTTGCGGAAGCGGCTGCTTGACCTCCGACCCGACGTTTTCATAGGCATCGATGCCCCGGACTTCAATCTCGGCCTCGAGATCCAACTGCGCCGTGCCGGAATCCCCACGATCCACTACGTCAGCCCAACCGTCTGGGCCTGGCGCCAGCGTCGCGTCCGCAAAATCGCCCGGGCTGCCGTCAGGGTCCTCTGCCTGTTCCCGTTCGAGCCGTCATTCTACGAGCGCCACGGGGTGGCAGCGACCTACGTCGGCCACCCGATGGCCGACCGTATCGAAGCCGACCGCGCTCCGGCCGCCGCCCGCAGGGCACTGGGGCTGGACCCGGCCGCCACGACGCTCGCCCTGCTGCCCGGCAGCCGGGTCAGCGAGGTCAGCCTGCTGGCCGGTCCCATGATCGAGGCGGCACGGCTGTTGCGGGAACGGTGGCCGGAGCTGCAGTTCGCGGCCGCGATGGCCAATCCTCGGATCGGATCGGTTTTCAGGCAAGCGATGCACGAGGCTGCTTTCGACCAGATAACCGTGGTAGATCGTCAGCCCCGCCAGGTCATGGCGGCAGCTGACGTCGTGCTCTGCGCTTCGGGAACCGCAACCCTGGAGGCCATGCTGGTCAACCGTCCGCTGATCATGACCTACCGGATCGCCCGATCGACCTACCTGCTGGCCAAGCACCTGCGGCTGATCAGGCCGCAACGGTTCGCGCTGCCAAACATCCTCGCCGGCGAGGGACTGGTGCCGGAACTGATCCAGCAGGATGCGCGCGCCGAGCGCATGGCGGCGGAAGTCGAGCACTGGCTTGATGACCCGGAAGCGGTCGAAACCCTGCGCCACCGATTCGACGCTCTGCACGCCGAACTGCGCTGCGATGCCAGCAGCCGTGCAGCCAAAGCCGTGGCCATGGTCCTGGATCGTGGCCGGGCCTGAGCCATGGCAGCCCCTGACCCCCTCGCGCCGGATCGCGGGCGTCGATGAAGCAGGCCGCGGGCCGCTGGCGGGCCCGGTGGTGGTCGCGGCCGTCATCCTCGATCCAGACCGCCCCATAGCCGGCCTGGATGACTCCAAGAAGCTCAACGCCGCGCGCCGCGAAGCCCTGTTCGACGCTATTCGTGAGAACGCCCTGGCGTGGTCGGTCGTGGAGGTCACGGCGGAGGAGATCGACCGACTGAACATTCTGCAGGCGACCCTGCTGGGGATGTGTCGCGCGGTGGAGGGTTTGCCGGAGCCCCCGAGCCTGGCGCTGATCGATGGCAACCGCAGTCCCGATCTGGACTGCGAAACCCGGGCGCTCGTGGGCGGCGATGGCCTCGAACCGGCGATCTCGGCGGCCTCGATCCTGGCCAAGGTGACCCGGGATCGCGTGATGCTGGCGCTGCATGAGCAGTTTCCCGCCTACCGGTTCGACCGGCACAAGGGCTATCCGACGCCGGACCATCTGGAACGGTTGCAGGCGCTCGGGCCCTGCGAAGCCCACCGACGCTCCTTCGCGCCGGTACGCGAGGCGATGCAGAAAAGCCTGTTGTGACCTCCTATGGATTCGCTGGTCCAGCGCGGGAGCGGGTTCGTTCACGCAGCAGTGTTCCGGCCGCGTCGCGGCGGCTCACTGCAGCACGAAAGCCGCGAGACGCTTCAGTCGCTGCCGCCGTCCAGGAAGGCCTCGATCGCTTCCCGCGTCACCGGCCCCAGAAAGGCCTTCACGGCGCGTCCGGTCTGGTCGAGTATGATCGTCGTGGGGAGCACGCGAGGCGGACCGAACGGCTGGGGGGGCTGGTAGACGTCGACCTTCAGTATCGGATAACTGACGGGTGATTCGACCAGAAACGCCTCGAAGTCATTGTCCTCGATGTCCTCGTAGGCGAGACCGAGCACCGTCACGTCCTCGCGCAGTTCATGCAGCTCGCTGAGTTCGGGCATTTCCTTGCGGCAGGGCGCACACCAGGTGGCCCAGTAATTGACCACCACCCATTCACCGCGGTAATCGCTCAGGGAAACCTCGCCGCCCCCGAGCCGCTGCAAGGTGAAATCCACCGGCTCTTCGGTTTCGTAGGTTGCCGAGAGGGCTGCAGGCAACAGCCACAGCCCCAGCATCAGGCCGTACAGAAAGCGTTTCAATTTCCCGTTCATGCGGAGTGTCCACCCCCGGCTGGTTCAGAATAAAGATCAG
>JBFFUJ010000170.1:0-5680 GCA_041571375.1 Lysobacterales bacterium
ACCTACTGCTGTCCGAACTCGCAGTACGTTTCTTTCTCAACCAGTCCGAATGCGAATGATAGCTTAACCAGCCCGACGATGACGGACAGGCAGAGTCCGAGTTCCAGAATGTCCTCCTCGCTGAAGTGTCGCAGCAGCTTGGCGTGGAGTTCAGGCGTCAGCTCGCCGTGCGGATTGTTCAATGCGAGGACATCGGCCAGTTCCATCACGGCCTGCTCGTCCTCGTTGAAACTGGAGTAGTCCTGGCGCCACATGGCGTCGATCTGTTCCTTCGGGTAGCCGACGTTGGCGACACCGATGAGGTTCTGCAGGTTGCAGGTGCGGCAGCCGTGATTCATGCTCAGCCGCAGGCGCGACAGCTGCTTGTACTTCTCGCTGACGCGCCCTTCGAAGAAGATCTTCTGGTAGAAGTCCACCATCGCGAAGTTCAGCAGTTCCGGGGCCTGGGCAAAGACGTCGACGAAGGTCGGCGTGCCGGTCAGTTCATTCAGCGCATCCCAGGCCATGCGGGCGCCTTCGGACAAGTGTTCGCGGGGTACGCGGGTCAGTAAGGTTTCGCTCATGTGCAGATACTCTCCTGTCGTCTTGGGTGGGTTGCCGTGGCATTGTCCCCGGCCGCGGCGCGGTCGATGAAACCGGACAGCCTGGGCTCCAGCGCCAGGCCCGCCGGCATCAATGCGGGATCGATGCGTCGGTCCAGTTCCTCGTGCCAATGGTATATGCGCCGCTCCTGGTAACTCAGCCGCACGCCCTGGAAGCCGGGTGACTCCAGGGATTCCTGGATCCGGGTAACCAGTTCCATGTCCTCGCGCAGGATGCGGTTGAAATTGTCGATACGCTGTTCCCACAGCGGGTGGCGTTCGCCATCACCCCAATCCGGCGCGAACCAATGGCAGTCGACCCGCATCGTGCGCGGACCGGTGGGCCAGAAAGTGAGAAAGGGGAGGCCCGTGTTCGCAATCGGGGTCACGAGGTTCGGGAACAGGTTGTACGAGAGGTTGTTCTCCAGCGAAAACCGGCCCAGACCGGGTATCGAGGGCATGCCTGCGGTTCCCGGATCCACCCAGTCGCGGCTCCGATTGGGCGTGACCATCAGTGAGTGGCCGTCCGGCCACAGCACGATCCGGGTCGCGCGGTGGTCGAGGAACCGCCCGGCAGTGGCCTTGTGCACGCTGCTCAGGTGATAAACCTCGAAAAAAGCCTCCAGCATCACCTTGACCTGGCAGGGCACGTCGAAGCCGTAGGATTCGACATGCCGCAGGCGCTCGGGATGCACGTGTCGCCAGTGCGCGGCAACGGGACCCATGGAGTCAAGCAGGGGCGGGGCATCGGGGTCCTGGTTCACGAACAGCCATTTGCCGAAGCGCTCGCAGCGCACGGCGCCCAGGCCCAGGCAGGACTTGTCCAGATCGCCGAAATCCCGTTCCTCACGCAGGCCCCGGAGCCTCCCTTCGAGGTCGTAGGACCAGCCGTGATAGCGGCAGGTGAACCCGCTGTCGAGGGTGCCTGAAGCCTCCGTCACCAGCGGTCCGCCACGGTGACGACAGACATTGTAGAAAGCGCGCACCTGGTCATCCGCTCCGCGCACCAACACGATGGGCGAGCCGGGCCTGTTCCAGAGAAGATAGCTGCCCCGACCGGGCAATTGGTCCAGGTGGCAGGCGTAAAGCCAGGATCGCTGCCACAGGAAGCGCTGCTCCAGTGCGAGGAATTCCGGATCGGTGTAACGGCCTCCCGGGATGAGTGGCAGGTCTGGGAAATCGGGCGGCGGCGCTTCACGGCCCCGCTCATGCTCGAATCCGGATTCCATCTGGCTGATGAAGCGCTGATCCATGGAATTGAGACAGGCGACCTTACTTGAATCGGTAGCGCCCGATTATAGGAAGTGGACAAAAAATAAACAATCGTGATTGTTTTTTATCAGGCCAGCAGATCGCGTGGTTGGCTTGCCCGTGTGCCACGTTGTACTCTTGCGCAGAGCGGCGTTGGCCGCCATCCGCTGCGAGCAACCAAACGGACCCGAATCATGGATTTCCAACTGAGCGATGAACAGCGCGAGCTGAGGGACAGCGTCAGGCGTTACACCAGGGAGCGGCTGCTGCCGATCGCCGAACAGATCGAGGAGACCGGGGAGCCCCCGCCTCGGGAACTGATCCGTGAGTTCGCCGAAATGGGCTACCTGGGGATCAACATCCCGGAAGCGCTGGGCGGGCCGGGTCTCGGCAACCTCGCGGCGCTGATCGTCATCGAGGAACTGGGCCGGGCATCCTCGGCGGTCGCCTTCCCGGTGTTCGAATCCTGCGTCGGGCCCGTGCGGGCGATCGAGCGGTTCGCGAATCAGGAACTGGTCGGGGAGGTCGTGCCCGCGGTGTGCCGGGGCGAAAAAGTCGTCGCCATCGCGATGTCCGAGCCGGCGGCCGGTTCCGCCCTGACCGACCTGACCACCCGTGCCGAAGTGCAGGGTGACGAGGTCGTGGTCAACGGGACCAAGCGCTGGTGCTCGGGTGGCGGGCACGCGGACGGCTACCTGGTGTACTGCCGCTTCGGAGACGAGCCAGGGGCCCGGGGCATCGGCGCGGTGTACGTGGAAAAAGGCGCCGAGGGCCTGAGCTTTGGGCGGCCCGAGCATCTGATGGGCTTTCGCGGCGTGCCGTCTTCGGACATCTTCTTCGACAACGTTCGCGTGTCCGCGAAAAACGTCGTGCTGCCCGCCGGTGGCTTCAAGAAACTGATGGGGGCTTTCGACCTCGAGCGCTGCGGTAACGCCACCATGGCTCTGGCACAGGCTTCGGGGGCTCTGGCCGATGTGCTCGAGTACGTCCAGGAACGCCACCAGTTCGGCAAGCCCATCGTGGATTTCCAGGCGGTGCAGATCAAGCTGGCCGAAATGAAGATGCAGGTCGAGGCGTCGCGTTTGCTGATCTGGCGCGCCGCGGTCGATGCCGAGATGGGTTTTCCCGACATCGCCGCTTCCAGCGTGGCCAAGTGCTTTGCGAACGAGATCGCGCGCACGGTCACGGGCAACGCGCTGCAACTGATGGGAGGTTACGGCTACTCCCGGGAATATCCGATGGAGCGACGCTTCCGGGACGCCTGGGGCTGGGGGATCGCCGGCGGCGCCATCGACATTCAGAAAATCAACATCGCCGGCGCCCTGGTCGGCCGACGTTTCAACCAGCGGGCCTGACCCGCGGCGCCTTGCCCGCGGCCGATACCGCTGACGGTTTTCCTGCCAGCGTTCGCTGGCGGCGGCAGGGGCTTTGCCCACCCCGTGGATGCCGGACCGTATGCCGCTTTCCGGCGCTTCGACGCAGCGGACGGACCCCGTCGAACGCCCCGGCCCGTCCGGTTTCTTTCGCGACGGCCGAGTGCTAATATTAATTGAATCCTATTCAAAAATTCAGCTCGGAGGGCAAGCCATGTTGACGTTCCTGGCGCGCATGAAGGTCAAAGCGGAAAAAGAGCAGGAGTTCATCCGCCTGGCCAGGGAATTGACCCGTGAAGTACACGAAAACGAGCCGGAAACGGTCGGCTACGAGTTCTTCAAGCTGCGCGACGAGCCGCTGGGTTATGCCGTTTATGAGCAGTTTTTCAACGAGGAAGCGGAGGAGGCGCACCTGAATACGCCGCATTTCAAGCGGATCGCGCCGGACCTGCTCGAATGCCTGGACGGGACCTACGTTCGGGAGTACCTCGATCCACTGCAATAGGGGAAGAACATTGAGTGCCGACCTGGCCACCATTCGCCTGCAGGCGACTTCGCTGGGCGACCTGCTGCTGATCGCTGCCGACCGCCAGCCGGACCGCATGGCGGTAATCCTTCCGAACGAGCGCCGCAGCTACGCGGACCTCAGGGCAGCGGCCTTCCGCAGGGCGCTCAGCCTGCAGGCCCTGGGCGTGCAACCGGGGGATCACGTCGGGCTGTTGCTGCCGACGGGCATGGATTTCATCGAGACGCTGTTCGCCGTGGCTCTGCTGGGTGCGGTAACGGTTCCGATCAACGCCCGCTACATGCCCCCCGAGCTCGCGTACGTGGTCGAAAACGCCGACCTCAAGGTCCTGCTGACCACCGACAAGATCGCCGAGGCGGTCAATTTCGTGGAACGTCTGAACCTGGCATTCCCGGCGCTGGCGGGCGCAGACCCGCAACGGCTCCGGCTGGCGGATGCCCCGCAACTCAGGAATATCGTTCTATACGGAACATCCACGGCGGACGGCATGCTGGCAGAGGCGGAATTCGCGGCACTCGCCGAAGGGGGCGACCTCGAGCGGTTGCACCTGGACCGGCTCCAGGTCCGGCTTGGGAACACTGCCCTGATTCTCTACACCTCCGGCACCACGGCCAACCCGAAAGGCTGCATGATTTCCCACGAGGCGATCGTCCGCAACGGGGCGGCGCTGGGGGACCGCTACGAACTGACCGGTGAGGACAGCTTCTGGTCGCCGCTGCCGATGTTCCACATTGCCGCGATCCTGCCGCTGACCGCCATCTTCTTCATGGGCGGCACTTACGTGACAACGGGATATTTTCAGGCCGGTGAGGCCCTGAAAATGATGGAAGAGGAGCAGGTGACCGCAACTTACCCCTGTTTCTGGACCATCATGTCGGACCTGGTCGATCACCCCGATTTCGAACAGACCGATCTCACCCGGGTCAAGCTCATGAATGCCAATTTCGCGGTGCAGCCGCCCGAGATCGGGATCAAGATGAAGAAAGCCCTGCCCAACGCGGTTTTCGTAGGCACCTTCGGCATGACCGAAACTGCCGGAACGGTGACCACCAGCCGGCTCGATGCCACGGAAACCCAGCGCTTCACACGCCTGGGGACGCCGCTCTCCGGCATCGAGATCAAGGCCATGGATCCCGAGACGGGCCAGGAAGCCGGGCCCGGGGAGAAGGGCGAGGCCTGGATTCGCGGCTACTGCACGTTCACCCGCTACTACAAATCGCCGGAGAAAACCGCCGAGGCCCTGGACGACGAGGGCTGGTTCCACTCCGGCGACCTCATTTCCATCGACGAGGACGGCCAGGTGATGTTCCACGGGCGCCTGCGTGACATGCTCAAGGTGGGCGGCGAAAACGTCGCTGCAGTGGAGATAGAGACCTGCCTGCAGCAACACGGGGCCGTGAAGCTGGCACAGGTCGTTGGAGTGCCGGATCGCCGCCTGGTGGAGATTCCGGCGGCGTTCATCGAGCTGGAGCGGGGCCGGGAGGTCAGCGAAGCGGAGCTGATCGATTTCTGCAAGGGCAAGATCGCTTCGTTCAAGATCCCGCGGCACGTCCGCTTCGTCACCGAGTGGCCGCTCTCGTCCACCAAGATTCAGAAATTCCGGCTGCAGGAGAGCATTCGCCAGGAATTGGGCCTGTAGCCGGATCGTCCGCACCGAGGAGCCAGTTCATCATGGTCGCTTTCATCGCCACGCTGAAGATCAAGGCCGGCCGGGAGGCTGAATTCGAGCGCCTGCAGACCGAGTTGTCGAATCTCGCGCACGCCGAAGAACCGGGGCTGATCGTCTACGACGTCAGTCGGCACGCCTCCGAGACCCGCACCTACATCGTGTACGCACGTTTTTCCGACCGCGAGGCCTTCGAATTCCACCAGGGCGCCGGCGGATTCGTCACGACAGACCCCGACCATGTGATGACCGCGCACGAGCCCCTCGCGCATCGCCGCGTGCA